>CANPYG010000090.1 GCA_947588205.1 uncultured Acetatifactor sp.
CTCCCGCTCAATAATGCCACATTTCCGCTTCACCTGCGCGATATAAAGATGGCTGACCTTAAATCCGCTATGCTCCAAAACGTATGCCTTGATCTGCTCATAGGTCGCAAGCCCTCTTTTGTCCTGCACCAATTCTTCTACATCCACATCTATGTCGACATGTACAACCGGTTTTCTCAGAACTAACTGACATACCGTCTCCACATGCACCGTCATCCCAAACTGATCCACGGCTCTGACTCTCTTCACCTCGTATCCGCCATCGCACAACAGCTTCACATCCCTTGCCATGGTTGCCGAATCGCAGCTTATATACACGATTCTTTCCGGCTGCATTTCGATCATGGTGCGGATACACTGTTCGTCGCAGCCCTTTCGGGGCGGGTCCACCACGATAACATCTGCGTGGATCCCCTCCTCCTGCATCTTCCGGGGCAGCACTTCTTCTGCCTTTCCCGTAAAAAACTCCGCATTTTCCACGCCATTCAGCGCAGCGTTCTCCCGGGCGTCTTCAATTGCCTGGGGCACTACCTCCACGCCATACACCTGCTTTGCGCTCCCGGCCAGGAAAAGGGAAATTGTTCCGATCCCGCAATACAGGTCCCAAACGGTTTCCTGCCCCGTCAGACCCGCATATTCCAGCGCCAGGCTATAAAGCTTTTCCGTCTGGACAGGATTCACCTGATAAAATGACAGGGGAGATATCCTGAAGGTCAGCTGCTTACCGGTAAAGGGAAATCCTTCTTCCTTCATATTCCTGACACGGATCGTATCGTTTATCGCCTCAGAACCCCAGATACAGTACACCTCTTCCCCCATGATCACATTGGTTTTTTCCGTATTGATACAAACTGATATACTGGTCATTCCCGGAATCGCCTTGAGCTTGTCCAATAATTTATCCTGCGCAGGCAGATAATCCACATGCCGGAACTTTGCAGCGTTTTTCTTATCGCAAGAACATAAATCCTTCTTCAACTCTCCCTTTAGCTCTCCGCCTGACGCCAGGTTGATCACAAAACACACCATGATCTCCCCGCTGGTAAAGCCTGTCCGGATTAAAATATGCCGGATCAGTCCTCTTCCCGTTTCCTCATCATATACAGGAACATGGTTTTCTTCCATATAATCCAGTATTGTCTGTAAAATTCTCTGATTTTCCTTCGCCCCCAGCGCACAGTCTGTATTTGCGATAATGGAATGTGTCCTTCCGGCATAAAAGCCCGTAATAACCTTCCCGTTTTTATCCGTACCAACAGGATACTGCGCCTTATTGCGGTAGCGAAAGGGCTCTTCCATCCCTATGATCGGTTCCATCACCCGGTCAAGCAGCTCCTCGCTCAGCCCCCCGATCCGCAGAAGATGGTTGCGGACCTTCAACTGCTTGAACTCCAACTGTTTCTCATAGGAAAGCGTCTGTATCTGGCAGCCCCCGCATTGCCTGTGATAAGGACATTTGGGCGCAACACGATAAGGAGAGGGCTTTATCACCCTCTCAAGTTTCGCATACGCATAATTTTTCTTACTCTTCAAAATCCGGGCTTCCACCGTATCACCGATCACAGCATCCTTCACAAACAGGGTAAAACCGTCAACCTTTCCGATTCCTTCCCCATCCGTGCCGATATCTTCGATCGTAACCGTGACACAATCGTTTTTCCGATAATCCATGCCTTCCTCTTTACCTTTATCTTTACCTTTGCCTTACTGCTTCTATTCCTTACTTTTGACGCCTTTTCCTTATCTTACCGCCTCTAACCCTTTGCCATTTATCACCTCTCCGGCACGCGGCTGCCCCTGAGATTCGATTCAAATAACCTGTTATAACCCAGCCATCCGGTCTCATTGGTGCCTTCCAGGATTTCCTTGAAAGTTTCCAGCTTCGCATCCGTGTCATCCGCATAATTCAGCGCGACCGCTTCGATCAGGGTGGGAAGCTTCGGGGAGCCGAATTCATATTTTCCATGATGGGCGAGAATACAGTGCTGCAACTCCGCCAGCAAAACATGGGGAAAACCCGGTATTGCTGCCGCCGCTTCGCCCACCATCTGAGAGCCCATAACAATATGCCCCAGTAGCTGGCCGTCATCCGTATAATCATTCTCCGGGAAAGGAGAAATTTCCCTTGTTTTCCCAATATCATGACAAATGGCCGCCGTCACAAGCAGATCCCTTTTCAGAATAGGATATGCCTTACAATAATACTCGCACAGATTCACCACGCCCAAGGTATGCTCCAGCAAACCGCCGACAAAGCCATGATGTACCGTCTTGGCGGCGGAAGATCTGCAAAAAGCCTTCCGAAACGCTTCATCCTCCACGAAAAACTTCTGCAGAAGCTTCTTCAGGTAAGAATTATGAATGCTTTCCACAAAAGCCAAAAGCTCCCGGTACATTTCATCAATATTCCTGGAGCTCACCGGCACATATTCCGCCGGATCATATTCCCCCTCCTGGCAGACGCGGATGCGCTTGATGTTTACCTGAAGCGCCCCGTTAAAATTGGTCACTTCCCCGAACACCTCAACATAATCCATGACGTCAAAATCGCTGATGCCCGGATTGTTGGGATCCCATACCTTGGCGTCCACCGTTCCGGTTTTATCCTGCAGAGCCACATTTTCATAAGGCTTTCCATTTTTTGTGACCGCAGGCTGCTTATGCTTGCACAGGTAAATATCGTGAATACGGTCTCCCTCCCGCAAATCCCTAATATACTTCATCCCATCCTCCGTTTTATTTCATTTTAATCTTTGCTGAAATCGCCTGGATCGGCAGCTTTTCACCTTATTCCATGATCTCGTGCGCCTTTGGCGCACATTCGATTCAGAAGTCGACAGATGTCCTTTCTGTCGACATTATTCCTCCAACCCGACTCCATCCACCGTCACGGTAAATTTCATTTCCTTATACTCTTCCTGGGACAATCTCATAACGGTCAGCTCCACTTCCTGACCTGCCTCTAAGGAAAGGACCGCGCTCATATAGTTATTAAAATTTGCCACGACTGTTTCCCCCACAGAAGTAATGATATCGCCCTGCCGGATTCCTTCCTTCATGGCAGGAGAATCCATTTCCACATCCATTACATATGCGCCTTTTGGAATCTCCACCGTTTTGTTTCCCGAACTTTTTACGTCTGCGCCGCTGATTCCAAGATATGGCATCTGATATCCGCTGGAATTGGACAATCTGGTGATCAGACCCTTCAGCCCTGATATACCATATGCTATGATCGTATTTTTCAAATCAGAACTGCTGTGATCATTTGTAATAATCCCAATCACTTCATTCCGCATGTTAAATAAGATGCCTCCTGCATTGCTGCTGCCGTATATATCCGTATAAAGCATCTTATAATTGGCGTCAACCAGAGACGAGGAGACGGAGTTGGAGGTTATCATGCCATACGCCACAGAATCCATGATGCCCATAGGGCTTCCAAGCGCCACCACAGGCATCCCTGCCATATTCCGCGAAAGGGAATTGCCAAGCGCCGCGGTCTGGATGGTCTCCTTTGTCTGCTCCGGAAGGATCTCTCCGGCCACCAGAACCACAGCCAGCTCCGTTTCCGGATCGTATTGAACCACCTTCGCCTCTGCCAGCACATTGTCGCAAAAGGTTACCGCAGTCCATTTTGCATCCTTGATCGGCGCATAATCCGCCAGGATATAATAGCCCTGCTCATTGCTGGCAATAATGACGCCCGAAGACTGATTGGTGCTTTCAAATTCATTATTCATCCAGTCTACTTCAGAAAAATATCCTGTAACCGTTACCATGTATCTTTTCAGCTCCGCAACATAGCCGCTCATCACAGTATATAACTCCTGATAATTTGTCCGGTCCATAACGAAGCTTTCCAAAATTTCATCAATCTGCTCCTGCTTCAGTGCAACCTCCTCCGGCGCTTCCGTTTCTTCCGAAGCTTCCTCCTGCTTGTCTTCCTGCTGTTGTTGCATTTCGGCAAGCATGGTATCGATCAGCATTTCCTCCGGGGACATCTCCTCCTTATCTTCCGGGAACATCACCTTCGGCGTCTCCTCAGGAGGATACAGCCAGTTGCTGATCACAGGCTCCAACAAAAGAAAGGTAAAACACGCCACCAGCCCAAACAGCACAGCCAGGACGGCGGTGATAAAGGTTCTGCGGATCAGCCTTCCCTTGCTGATGGGGCGCTCCTTTATTTTCTCAAAAATAAATTCATTTTGCCCGTTTTCCTTCTTGTCAGTCTCTATTCGGTTTGCTTCTTTCCTGTCGTTTCCTTTTTTTTCCTTTTCCATCCAAACGCTTCCTGTCTTATGGTTTTCTTCCTCACACTCTTCCGTCCTGCCCGGCATAAAACCGCTTTCTTATGCTAAGTATAACCGAAATAAACTACTTTCGCAACCACTAAAAAACCGATACACCACTAAAAAAACCGATACCGGAAAAAGAAAAAGGAAACAGAAGGGACCAAAGCAGGAGGGGTAAAACCCCATCGGGTTCTATCCCTCCTGTATGTTTCGTTTACGATTTACTCTTTCAGCGCTGTGGATCTGATGAGACCCAAGTCAGGCAAAATCACCGATAAATATATGCCCTATCCTTAGCTACTTTCCCTCATTCAGCAGTATCAGCGCCCTGCGCTGGATATGATCTGCGGACTCCTCCAAAGTCATATTCCCATTAAAATACAGAGATAACTCCTCCTGCAGGATCGCCTCTAACTCCTTTTTGGAACCTCCCCGCGGCGTAAAATCCAGGTTCTGCAGATATGTCAACACCTGTTCCTTTTGTTCACTGTCCAAGCCATAATATGGATGCTTATTATCCATCAACAAAAATTTCGGCGCTCCCATCATCGGCTTCCCCTGGGAATTGTACCGGATGTTGCCTTCCGCATCTGTCAGATACTGTACCGCTTCCTCTTCAATAAGCTGGTTCAGGGCTTCTTTCCGGACAGGGAAACCGATATTCATGGTATTATATTCCTCTTTCTCCCCCAGCATGCTCTCCAGAAAACTCCATGCCCCCTCCTTATGTTCCGAATCAGCAGCCATACAGACAATGTCCCTCGCAGAGGCTTTACGAATGGGGCTGCCTTTTTCTCCAGGATAACCTAAAAGCAGGGTTTTTTCCCCGGTCCAGACTTCGCTCATGGCAAACTCGGACGGTTCCATCGCTGCTTTTTCAAGGAACACGATGGTTTCATCCCATAAAAATTGCTCCTCCCTGGGATGGGAATGTTCTTTTATCCATGTGGTCAGCTCCTTAAATTCATCGCTGTCAAAGCTGCATCCGCCTTCTTCCCAATCCACAAAATGATCCAGGATATAAGGAAGACACAGCTCCAACAGGCTTCTGTCGGCCTGATCCTCGTTCAAAAGCTGCTCCTCCGGATACCTTACAGCAAGAAGCTTCAGGGCATCCATGTTCCAGTCAGCCACGTTGTCCAGGTATGATTCTCTGATCGATACAAAGCTGACGACAAAGTTGGCAGGAATACCCACCAGGCGCTCTTTCAGGGTATAACCCTTCAGGGCGTTCTCCAGGAAATCCTCTCTGTCAAGCACCCCGCTCCCTTCCAGATAGGGCGTCAGATCCTCCAGTACGTTCCGCTCCACATATTTAAAGATATCCGAATACCAGGTCATATCAATCAGATCCGGCGGCGTTCCTGCCGCCAGGGCGCTATCGAGGCCTGTCTCGTCTAAAATCTGGATTTCAAGACTGTACTGCCCGCTTTCGCGGTTGAATTCCGCCACCGCCCGTTTCAGGTATTCAGTCGGGGAAGCGGAAACCAGGACCAACTTTTCCTTTTGTGGAAGTTCCTCTGCCGCTGTCCTTGTAAGAAGGTACAACTCTACCTCATCTCCCGTGCTCCCTCCCTTGCTGAAGCGTACAAGCAGATGATCCCCGTCGACAAAAAGCACATCCGTAACGTTGGACGCCACGCTCAGGCTGCTTTCTTCCAAGGAAAGCAGCTCCTCCAGAGAATCCGTCTGAACCAGATAACGATAAAAGATGCCTCCCTCATCCACATAGAGCAGCCCATTGCCGGATTCCAGCAGGATATCTCCCGACAAGGTTATTCTTAACGGCTTTGTAAGGGTTTCTATTTCTTCAAAACCTTTCTCCCCTGTCAAAAGCCAGACACTTCTCTGGATTCCCCGCTCCTCAAGACAATAAAACACATCTCCCTGTCCTCCTGCAAGCAGGCGCTGCACAGCATTTTCGCCGCCCTGCCGCATACCGGCGACAGAAACCGCTCCCTCAGGCTTACCGGATTTATCCACAATATAGATGCTGTCCGAACCCAACAGATAAACCTGATGTACGCCGTCCACTGCCATGGTCACATCGTATCCCAGCTCCATCCCTGAGATATCCGTCCGGTAAATCTCCTCCCCATCGGCAGACCATTTTACCAGAGTCCTCCCAACTACTCCTGCTGAACCGGAGACCGACACTATAAAATAAATGGATTGCTCCTCGTCTACAGTATAGTTTGCGATCCCCACCCGGTAAGATGCATAAGCCTGCTGGCCGCCGCCTGTTTCAAAGCCCTCTCCCGCTTCTATGTCAAAACCCGCATTGTACTGCTCCAGCGATGAGAATTTTAGCACTGCTTCCCCTTTTGAGAGATCAAGCTTATCTTCTAACGGTGCAACTCTGTAAATGCCCCCGTCGTTTGCATCCCGATAATAAACCCATCCACCGGAGGTTCTTAGGTTCTTGACCGAATCCTCCGACAGATTTGTTCCTGACAAAACGACATGCTCTGCCACATAAACATAGTCATCCTGTACCTCCTGCTGCCTGCCGCAGGATATCAATGTAAGGGAACTAAATAGGGAAACCACAAGGATCCAAACAGCTTTTTTCATATACTACCTACCCCTCGTCAAAGGTATTTTATGTAAACTAAAACTTATGGTCAAAAGCCGACATCCTCTTTCCGTCGACAAAATAAGTTAATCTATTTTCACTATGGAGTGTAATGCACACCTGTGGATTCGTATTGGCATATAATACTGATTGTTATATATGGTTTCCCACATACATCGCAATGCAATTTATATCTATGAATATGTGAAGACCCTTCATGTCCTAAATCATCATAGGCACTATGTCCACTATGAGCTTCTCTGGTTACACTTTCATCACACCACATATTAAAATCACAACCAGGATCCAGGCATTCATATTTATACTGAAGGATATATTCATGACACTCATCATCTCCTTGAGAAAGAGCTTTTCTTACAGTAGTAGTTTTTGCCATATGATGTTCTTCAAGATATGACATTTCTGACGCAGTTACAGGAATTGAATTTTCAAACAATAATACTACGCAAAACAAAAAAGTTATAACCTTTATTCTCTTATTTTTTTTCATTGTTTAATCACTCCTTATTCTCTGGTAATTAAAAAATTATTCCTTGATAATCAGAAACCTTTCTTCAGCCTATAAAGAAATACGGCAAAAAATAGACCCTTTCAAGTATCATTTCTGAATCTAACAACTATTTTTAGAAACTCGCTATTTCCTAGACAAAAATGTTCTTTTTCCGCCAAACTGCTTAAAACCAATGGATTCACCCCCTTTGCTTGCTACATCTTATTGTGAGCATTTTCAAGACAGTAAAAGCCTTACACTTAAAATCCTAATTACATTTTCCTACCAATGTAAAAGGATTCCTCTTTCTGCTTTATCCAGGTTCTTGTCTTTTCTACTCTTTTGTTTTTCTCCTCTTTTCTATCATCATAATATCATTATTCCAATATACAGTCAATATGCTATTTTCAAAATAATATTGAAAAATTATATTTATGATTTATAATAATATTGAAAAAAAAATAAATCTATTAATGAGGAATGCAACTATGAAATGGGAAAAGGATATCTATGAAAATGTCCGCGGAGGCATTGTAGAGCTTCTGATCCTGCATCTGCTTGGTGAACGGGATATGTACGGATATGAGATCAGGAGTACCCTTGCACGCCGTACCAAGGGGGCTTTCGAGATGAAGGATGCCGCACTTTATGGTCCTTTATACCGGATGTCCTCCAGGGGACTTATCACTTCACGCAAGGAATTCGTAGGGGAAAGGCGTTTCCGCGTATACTATCACATCGAAGAGGAAGGGCGGCAATATCTGGCCTATGGGGAGGCGCAACTTCAGTATGTATTTTCCGGCATAATGAATCTGCTGGAAGGGGAAAGGGAGGTTCAGCATGAACAATGAGAAAAAAGTAACCCGACAGTATTTAAAAGAAGGCAAGGCTTAACTGCCCTATGTCTGTAAAGAGCATTTTTTTGAAGGATTTAAAAGAAGAAATAGCCGCTTCCTGTACACAGAACCAGGCAATCACACGGGAGTCTCTCTATGCGAAATTCGGCAGCCCGGATGAGATTTCCGGCGGCTTTTATAACCGGGGCGATTATGAAGAACTCCTTGTAAAGGCGAAGAAAAATCTCTTTTTCTGGAGAATTGCCACAGGTATTATTGCCATTTTGCTGGCATTGACCGTAATTTTCCTTATACATGTGATTCAGGCGTCATCCGTCGAGATCCATATCACAGATTTGAACTATATTGAACAACAATAAAATATACCGGATTTACTTTAGGTGCTGCTTAGGACATTTCCCAGGAACACATCATCCTTCCCCCAGCAGCACCGATACCCGGTTCTGGATGATATCCGCCACCTCGCCGAGATCCTTGGAATCGTCAAAATAATATTCCGTTTCCTCCTCCACGATATCCATCACGATATCTTCCTCTTCCCTTGCCGGGGTAAAATCCAGGCTTTCTATGGCCTGCAGGATATCTGCAAATTGTTCCTCTTCCAGGTAATAATATCGTTCCCCATTTAGCAGAAAGACTTTAGGACCCATCAAATAAGTGCCGTCCATCTGCTTTTGCCTTTCCCCGTTTTCATCCAGTATATAGTCCGGAGTCGTGTAATACTCTATCATCCCCTGAAAATCATTTTTCCCTGTTGGGAAAAGGGTTCCCGGGATATAGTTGTATTCGCTGAGATAATACTCGATAAACGCCCATGCTCCTTCTTTATGGACGGATTTTGACACCATTGCCAAAGCTCCCCTGGTAACAGGTCTGTGCATGACCTTCCCGTCCGTTGTTGGAAATCCGGTCAGCACAAGCTTTTCCCCCAGTTCCTCTTCCTTTTGAATAAGTCCCCAAAGTGTTTCAAAAGAGGAATAAAACAGAAGAGAATCTTCCCTGGTATCACCCGATGCTCCGCCCTTTTCCCCGCATGTTCCAAGCCAGGCAAGCAGCTCTTGAAATTCCGTGCTGTCAAATCTGCAGGTTCCTTTATCCCAGTCCACAAATCGTTCCAGGCAGAATTCCCTGCACCAGGAAAAAAGAGACTGGGAACTCCACCCTGCCGCCAGAGATAATTCGGGATAATGCTCCGTAAGCTCCATACATTCCTCCATGGTCCAACCCTGGGTATCCCCAAGCTGCTCCTCTCTTCCCATGAGGGTCATAAAGTAAAAGCTTGTGGGGATACAGACCAGCTTTCCCCCGATCGTGAACCCGTTTACAACATTTTCCAGGTAATCCTCTTTATGCACTCGGCTGCTTTCTCCCAGATATCCGGCGAGATCTTCCAGCGCATCCTTTTGGGCATATTTATAAATGCTCAAGTTCGTCAAATCCAGGATATCCGGCGGATCGGAGCCTGCCAGGCTGCTGTCCAGACGCGTCAGGGCTGCGGAAAAATCAGAAAGCGCGCCGTAGTTTTCATATATGACATGATACTTTTGGCTTTCCCTGTTAAATTCCGCAATGGAACGCTCAAGCTCCGGGTAAGCTGTCAGGGAAGCCAGCACAATTTCCTCTTTCTCAGGCAAGTCCGCCAGCGCAGTTCGTTTCAGATGGTAAAAAGTATGCGTGCCGTCCTGAAAATTTAATACTTCCGCCAACAGTTCCTCTTCGGATACCTGTATCACATCCTGGATGTAAGCCTCATACAGGTTGCTGTCCTGCCACCTTAATACCGGAACCAAGCTGTCATCCCCTTTGTATTCATAAAGGATGCCATCCTGATGGTCGGAAAAAAGGATCCCTTTTAAGCCCGGATATACGTTTCCCTTCCTTCCCGTAAAGGCTTCCGCACGGGACAGGCCAAAGCTTCCTTTTTCTGTGACCTCATAAACCGCCATATCGGAGCCGTTCATCGCCACATAATAGACACTGCCGTCCATTCCCCCGGCCAGATACTGTGCTCCTTCTGTATATCCATCCGGGAAGCAAGCCGCCACCTCGTCCGGCGTATCCATTACTCCGGCAAAACGGCCTTCCCGGTCAACCATGAGGATGCCATTTTCCGTAAGCACCATCAAAGTTCCGCTTTTATGGATGGCCAGGCAGGTGTAATAATCAGAAAAAGACATTCCCCAGAGCTGCTGCGTCAGATCCAGCCCATAGAGGATCTCCCCCTGGGCAGAAGTTTTGTACAGAACCGTATGGGCGAGGGCACGCACATCTGCCAATTCCTTTTCCCCCGGATTCGTAAGAGAGATCCCTTCCTTCCCGGACTCCTGAGTCTGAAGGCTTCCGTCAGGATAGATGATATATTTCCGCCCCGGGATCTCAATATTAATTGCCCCGTTCCAGGCACTGTCAGCAACATCGGAAATGCTATAGTTACAGGACAGGAAATAGAAGTTCCCTTCCCCGTCCCTGACAAAAAGATTGGATGGATAGAAGGGAACCTCCGGCACTTCCATTCCATAAGCATAAGAAAAAAGAC
>CANPYG010000091.1 GCA_947588205.1 uncultured Acetatifactor sp.
ATTGGCAAGAGCCGGAAGCCCTTTATTTATGCGGGGTTCCGGCTCTTTCATCGTAATTAAGTGTCGAAAATGGGATTATAACATTTCAAAGAAAGAAAAGCAACATGTTTCCCAACAATTTTACATAGATTTTACATGGAAAGATTTCAGATTTTACATAAAGGAATTAAAGTGGTGATGTAAAGCATTGAAAACGGATATACTGAGAAAGGAAATCCCTTTCTGAAAAAAAAGAAGAGAGGATATGTTATGGATTTTTTTGACCTGTTGACGATGGTAGGTGGACTGGCGCTTTTCCTGTACGGGATGAGTCTTATGGGGGATGGGCTGTCCAGGGCATCCGGAGGACGGCTGGAAAGCATCCTGGAGAAGCTGACAAACAACCCGATCAAGGCGGTGCTGGTAGGCGCCGGGGTGACGGCCGTGATTCAGTCCTCCTCCGCAACGACGGTTATGGTGGTGGGTTTTGTCAATTCCGGCATCATGAAGTTAAATCAGGCGGTGGGCATTATCATGGGGGCGAATATCGGTACTACCGCAACCTCCTGGATCTTAAGCCTGACCGCCATAGACAGCGACAATTTCTTTGTGCAGATGTTTAAGCCGTCCTCCTTTTCCCCCATCCTTGCCATGGCAGGGGTGGTGATCATCATGTTTTCCAAAAAAGAAAAACTGCAGAATGCGGCGATGATCTTTCTCGGCTTCGCAATCCTGATGTTCGGTATGGATACCATGAGCTCCGCAGTGGAGCCTTTAAAGGACGTACCGGAATTCACCAGCATTTTGACCAGGTTTTCCAATCCGGTCCTGGGTATGCTGGCAGGGCTCATCCTGACTGCCGTGATTCAGTCTTCTTCCGCTTCCGTGGGGATTCTTCAGGCGTTATGCGCTACGGGAGCCGTAGGCTACAGCGCTGCCATTCCTATTATCATGGGTCAGAATATCGGCACCTGTGTGACGGCGATGCTCTCCGGCATCGGCGCATCCAAAAATGCGAAAAGAGCGGCGCTGGTGCATCTGTATTTCAACATTATAGGGACGATTCTCTTTATGGCGGTTTTTTATGCGTTAAATGCCTTCCTGGACTTCCCCTTTATGGAGCAGGCGGCAACCAGGGCGGGGATCGCGACGGTACACAGCGTATTCAATATCGCTGCGACGATTTGCCTGCTTCCGTTTTCAAAGCTCCTGGTCAGGCTGGCGTGCCTGACCGTCAGGGACGCGGACAAGCCTGCGCCCGTAGAGCGCGACAGCACTCTGAGCCTCTTAGATCCCCGTTTCCTGGATACGCCCTCCTATGCGGTGGAGCAGAGCCGCAATGTGGCTGTTTCCATGTCGGAAATGGCGGAGGAGTCCATCAATCTGTCCATGGAGCTGCTTTCGGAATATGATGAGGGGAAAGCTGCCCGCGTGGTGCAGCTGGAAGAGGATGTGGACCGTTTCGAGGACGAACTGGGAACCTACCTTGTAAGGCTGAGCGCGAGAACCCTTTCGGAGAAGGACAGCCATATTTTGTCGGAGCTTTTGCATTGTATCGGAGATTTTGAGCGGATATCCGACCATGCCTTGAGCGTGAAGAAGGCTGCAGAAGAGATGCACTCCAAACAGCTTGCATTTTCTGACAAGGCCAGGGAAGAGCTTTTGGTGCTGCAGCATGCGGTGCATGACATCCTTAAAATAACCATGCTGAGCTTCGCAGAGGAGGATCTGGGGCTGGCAGGCCAGGTGGAGCCGATGGAAGAAGTGATCGATTCCCTCAATTATGAGATCAAGCAGCGTCACATCAGGCGTCTGCGCAAGGGGAAATGCACGATTGAGCTGGGATTTATCCTTTCCGATGTGATCACCAGCCTGGAGAGGGTTTCCGACCATTGCTCTAATATTGCGGTATGTCTCCTGCAGGTCAGCGAGGATGAATATGAGACCCATGCCTACCTGGAAGGGATCCGCAGGGAGGACAACCCTGACTTTAGGGGCAGAGTCCTTGCATACAGGGAGAGATACAGTCTGCCTTGATGTGGCATGAGAACAGGGCGCGGCTGAACTGTTACGATTTGAATACATTTACTTGTATATTTGAGGAAAAGGGTATAAAGTAGGAGAGGAAAGGGTGTGAGTCGGATTGGCGTTAATCTATGTGGTGGAGGATGACAGGAACATACAGGAAATCGAAACCTTCGCCTTGTCCAGCGTGGGCTATCAGGTCCGGGGGTTTGAAACGGCGGGTCATTTCTATCGGGCGCTGGAGGAGCAGCTTCCGGATCTGGTCCTGTTGGATGTCATGCTCCCTGACGAGGACGGGCTGAGCATCGTAAAGGCGCTGAGGCATCGGAACGATACGGTGACCATTCCAATCATCATGGTGACTGCCAAGACAACGGAGCTGGATAAGGTGAAAGGGCTGGATATCGGCGCCGACGATTACATGACCAAGCCCTTCGGCGTGATGGAGCTGATTTCCAGGGTTAAAGCGATGCTGAGGAGAACCTCCAGGGCAGAAGAAGAGGAAAAGGTGCTGCGCCTGGGGAATATTGTCCTAGACCGGGAGAAGCATGCGGTATACGTCCGTGACGAACCCTGCGAGCTGACCTATAAAGAATTTGAGCTTCTGAAGCTTCTCATGACCAACGCCGGAATCGTCGTCACCAGGGATGTGATCCTGGACCGGGTCTGGGGGATTGATTTTGAAGGAGAATCCAGGACCCTGGATATGCATATCAAAACGCTGCGCCAGAAGCTCAGGGAAGAAGCGGTCCATATCAAGACCGTGCGCAATGTGGGATATATCATGGAAAATACATGAGGGTCCTATAAATTGGGGCTTTAAAGGAAGATGTTTGCTTTCCGGGCTTTTTATAAGATGAATAAGACGGCGGACGGCGTTGGGTCTGGAAATGGACTTCCGGATTTTGAATGGTTGTGCGCCGAATTGTACAAGGGGTATAAAGGTGAAGAAAAAAATATATCTCAATTTAGTGGGGGTTGCCATCCTGGCAATTCTTTCCACCATGGTGCTGATCACCCTTACGTATTATGATATTTTTCAAAAACAGATGTTTGAGAATCTGACGTCCTGCGCCCAACTGATCCGGCGGTATGACCTGTTGGATGAACTGGATAATGCAGGTGCGGATTCGTTGGACCGGTCCGATGACATGCGTATCACCCTGATAGGGACGGATGGACAGGTCGTCCTGGATACCCAGGCCGATACCGGGGAAATGGAAAATCACAGCGGGCGGCCTGAGATCAGAAAGGCGTTGGCGGAAGGAGAGGGGCAGGCGGTGAGAAGATCCAGGACCCTTGACCGGAGCACCTTTTATTATGCGGTGCGGTTAGGGAACGGAACCGTCCTCAGGGTAGCCAGGGAAGCGGACAGTATATACAGTATCTTTACCGGCGTGCTTCCGACCCTGGTGATGATTACCTGCATTCTGATCCTGGTCAGTCTGGGGCTGGCGCACTTTCTCACCGGGAAGCTGATCGCCCCCATTGAGAGGCTTGCCGAAAACATGCTGGAGGGGGAAGAAGACGGGGAAAGAAAAGACTCCGGGAACGGGGCAGGATTCGGAGAAAAGGCAGATTATGAGGAGCTGACGCCTTTTATAGAGATGATAAAAAAGCAGCATCAGGATATTGTGGAGAGCGCGCAGCTGCGTCAGGAATTTACCGCCAATGTGACCCATGAACTGAAGACGCCCCTGACCGCGATCTCAGGCTACGCGGAGCTGATCGAGACGGGCATGGCTTCGGAGCAGGACGTGGTGCGCTTCGCCACGGGAATTCATAAGAGTGCGAACAGGCTGTTGACCCTGATCAATGATATTCTTCGTCTGTCTGAGCTGGACAGCTCCCAGGAGATGCCTGTGGAGCGCCTGAACCTGTATCAGCTGGCGACAGCAAGCGTGGAAATGATGGGCCTGAGCGCCCGGAAGCATCAGGTATCCCTCGAGATTCAGGGGGAGGACAGCTTTGTGATGGGCAATAAGCAGATGCTGGAGGAACTTCTGTACAATCTCTGCGACAACGCCATCCGCTATAATAATGAAAACGGCAGCGTAAAGGTGGAAGTGACATCCGCGGGAAAGCAGACTGTCCTGACCGTACAGGATACCGGGATCGGGATTCCGAAGGAGCACCAGGAAAGGATTTTTGAGCGCTTTTACCGGGTGGATAAAAGCCGCTCCAAGCAGACCGGCGGAACAGGGCTGGGGCTTGCGATCGTAAAGCATATCATTTCCAAGCATAACGCGGATATCGAGCTTCAAAGCGAGGTCGGCAGGGGAACCACGGTCCGGGTCATTTTTCCGGCGGTCAGATGACCCGGCGATCAGATGACCCGGCTGTTATGGCGGAATAGTTGTCAAGTTTTCCTTCCTGACTGAATATATTTTACTAAATTTCATTTAAAGGAAAAGCAATGGAAAGAAAGCTTCGGCCAAGGAATACGCAGGAGAAAAAAAGCGCCGGAATTCTCGATTTATTAAAATATCTTTTGTTTTCTTACATAATTACAGGAGTCATCCTGCTGTTGATGGCGCTTGTGCTGTATCGGTTCGGACTCACGGAAAAAATCGTTTCGATCGCCATGATCGTCCTCTATATCTCAGCCTCCTTCCTGGCGGGGTATCTTGCGGGCAGGAAAATGGGCAGCCGTAGATTCCTGTGGGGTCTTCTCATGGGGGCGGCTTATTTTCTGGTATTGGTGCTTCTGTCCCTGACCGTAAATCACTCTGTAGGGAATATTACAAGCTCCTTTTTTACCACACTGTTATTGTGCGCGTGCGGCGGGATGCTGGGCGGAATGCTGAGCCACTGAGGCGCGAAGCCGGGCGGAATGACGGGCTATTGGGGCGCAATGACCGGTCCGGGGAGATTTTACGGAGGCTTACGGACAGAATCTTAAATTTTTCATAAAAAAACCTTTTACAAATGAAAAATTTATGTTATACTACAAAAAGTCTATTAACGTCTAAATTTTGAGGAGGCAATAGCATGAAGCACATTAAGACATTAACTACCAGAGATTTGAAGGAATCCATGAAGAAAGGCGGCTGCGGCGAGTGCCAGACTTCCTGCCAGTCCGCATGCAAGACTTCCTGTACCGTCGGCAACCAGAGCTGCGAACAGTTGAAGAAGGCATGAGGTCTGCATCATTTTCATATTTGAACCTGGATTAGCGTAAGCAGCGATTCTTATGTCGCTGCTTATTCAATGTTGTATCGGTATGGGCATAGATTGGCGCGGGGAGAGGGAGCCGCGCAGGCGCAGACTCGCGAGTGGCGCGGTCTCGTGAGTGGTACAGCCTTGCGAGAGGTGCGGTCTTGCGCATGGTGCGGTTTCGCGCATGATGCGGTTTTGAGAATGACGTGGCGGTGAACTGTTGCTATGCCTGCAGTTCGCAGCGTAGCTGTTACTAAGAGAGTAGAAAGGAACGATTCTGTGATACATCAGTTTATCAATAACGGGTATTATATTGTGATGGATGTGAACAGCGGTTCCATACATGTGGTGGACGAGCTTGTGTACCGGCTGATCCCTCTGGCGGAGAAGCTGGTGGAGAGCGGCATGACGGAGCCGGAGGCATTTAAAGAGGCCCTGGTCAGGCAGGCGGAAGGGATTTCCAGGGTAAACCCGGAAGATACCTCTGACGGCGGGGATCGCCAGGTTCCCTTAGCGGATCCTGTGGAGCTATCCGAGGCGGCCGACGAGATTGTGGAGCTGTGGAAGGCAGGGCAGCTGTTTGCAGAGGATATTTATGAGGAATATGTCTTTGATTTCAAAAAAAGAAAAACCGTGGTAAAGGCTCTTTGTCTACATATCGCCCATGACTGTAACCTGGCATGCCGGTATTGCTTTGCCGGGGAGGGAGAGTACCATGGAAGGCGGGCGCTTATGAGTCTTGAGACAGGGAAAAAGGCCCTGGATTTCCTGGTTGCCAATTCCGGCAACAGAATCAATCTTGAGGTGGATTTTTTCGGCGGTGAGCCATTGATGAACTGGCAGGTTGTGAAGGAGCTTGTCGCTTACGGCAGGAGCCTTGAAGAGCCTTATCATAAGAAGTTCCGTTTTACCCTGACCACGAACGGGGTGCTTTTAAATGATGAAGTGCTGGAGTTTGTCAACCGCGAGATGGGAAATGTGGTGCTGAGCATCGATGGGCGTAAGGAGGTCCATGACCGGATGAGGCCCTTCCGGGGCGGACAGGGAAGCTACGAAGCAATTGTTCCGAAGTTCCTGAAGGCCGCCGAGAGCAGGGGGCAGATGAATTATTACGTCAGAGGCACCTATACGCATTATAACCTGGATTTCTCAGAGGATGTGCTGCATCTTGCGGACCTGGGCTTTGAACAGATCTCCGTGGAGCCTGTGGTCGCCCAGCCCTCGGATTCCTACGCCATCAAGGAGGAGGATCTCCCGAAGCTTAAGGAGGAATACGACAGGCTTGCGGTGGAGATGATAAAGCGGCGCAGGGAAGGGAAGCCTTTCAACTTTTTCCATTTCATGATCGATTTGCAGGGCGGCCCCTGTGTGGCGAAGCGGCTTTCCGGCTGCGGGTCCGGAACGGAATACCTGGCGGTGACGCCCTGGGGGGATCTGTATCCCTGCCATCAGTTCGTGGGAAATGAGGATTTTCTCATGGGCAATGTGGAGGAAGGCGTTCTGAGGGAGGATATCCGGGATGAATTCAAATGCTGCAACGTCTATGCGAAGGAGAAATGCAGGAAATGCTTCGCGAAGTTCTACTGCAGTGGAGGATGCGCGGCCAACGCCTACAATTTCCACGGAAATATCAATGAGGCGTATGATATCGGCTGCGAGCTGCAGCGCAAGCGTGTGGAATGCGCCATCATGTTAAAGGCGGCGTATGCCCAGATGGACGAGCCCTGACAGGGACCTGCGGAAATTGCCCTGAGCCATGAAAGCCCTGCGGAAATTGTCCTGAACCATGGAGGATCTGCAGGAACGGAAATGATCTCGGGATTTCATACAGATTTTATTTATTTTGCCGCGGACCGCGGAGGAATGGAGTGGTATCAATCATGAAGAAAAACAAAGCAATTGTAGTCCTTTTAATCGTTCTTGTGGTGCTGGCGGGAATCGCCTATGTGGATCTGAACGGCACTAATGCGTCGGGCGCCGGAAGCGCCTCTGATATCAAGCTGGGCCTGGACTTGGCAGGCGGCGTGAGCATCACCTATCAGGTGGTGGGAGATGAGAATCCCAGCCGTACAGATATGCAGGACACCATAGCCAAGCTGCAGGATCGTGTATATAATTACAGCACTGAGGCGATCGTATATCAGGAGGGAACCAACCGTATCAATATCGAGATCCCCGGCGTATCCGATGCCAACGCCATCCTGCAGGAGCTGGGACGGCCCGGCACGCTGTACTTCATCCATGAGACGGATTCTGAGGGCAATGAAAACTACAGCCTGCAGTCCAGTACGAACGGAAACTATGGTTATGTGCTGAATAAATCGATTGATGAGCTGCAGGAGGAGGGTTCCATCCCTTTGACCGGTATGGATGTGGCGAATGCGGAAGCGGTCTCTTATACGGATAATTACGGGAACAGCACCATTGCGGTGCGGTTGACCATGACCAATGAAGGAACCTCCAAATTTGAAGAGGCAACCAGAAGGGCATATAACAATTCCGAGACCCTGGCGATTTATTATGATGGAAGCTTTGCAAGTGTCGCTTCGGTGAATAATATCATGACGGACGGCGTTGCCCTGATCGAGCCCATGGATTCCTGGGAGCGGGCGGAAAGACTGGCGACCACCATCCGTATCGGAGGTTTAAGCCTGGAGCTGGAAGAGCTGCATTCCAAGGTGGTAGGCGCCCAACTGGGCGTGGAGGCCATCAGCACCAGCCTTCTTGCCGGGGCGATCGGCTTTGTGATCGTGGTTCTGTTCATGATCGCTGTTTACCGGATCATGGGTGTGGCTTCCGCAATCGGTCTGAGCCTGTATGTCGCGTTAGTGGTGCTTCTGCTTAACGGCTTTGATATGACCCTTACTTTGTCCGGGATTGCCGGTATCATCCTTTCCATCGGTATGGCGGTGGATGCCAACGTGATCATTTTTGCCAGGATCCGCGAAGAGATCGCCGTGGGAACCAGCATAAGGACTGCCCTTAAGATCGGTTTCGATAAGGCGTTGTCCGCCATCGTGGACGGCAATATCACGACCCTGATTGCGGCTGCAGTGCTGCTGTTGCTTGCACCCGGTTCCATCAAGGGCTTTGCCCAGACACTGGCCCTCGGTATTGTGTTGTCCATGTTCACTGCCCTGGTAGTGACCAGATGGGTAATGAATGCTTTTTATGCGCTGGGCATTCAGGATGTCAAATGGTACGGAAAAGGAAAAGCTGTGAAGGGGATTGATTTCCTTTCCAGAAAGAAGCTGTTCTTTGGCATTTCCATTGCAGTGATCGTCGCCGGCTTTGTAGTGATGGGCGTCAATCAGGCGACCATCGGGGATCCCTTCAATTTGAGCCTGGAGTTTAAAGGCGGTACCGCCACTACGGTGAATTTCAATGAGAGCAGGACATTAGAGCAGATTAACAATGAGATCGTTCCTTCTGTGGAAGAGATTACCGGAAGCGCGGTCCAGATTCAGACCGTACAGGATTCCAATGAAGTGATTTTCAAATCCAATACGCTGAATGTGGAACAGAGAGAGGAAATGGACGAGATGTTCGTAGAAAAGTTTGGCGTCAGCAAACAGAGCATCACCTCCGAGACCATCAGCTCCACCATCAGTAAGGAAATGACCACAGATACCATCCTGGCGGTGGTTGTGGCAATCATCTTTATGCTCATTTATATCAGGGTGCGTTTCAGCGATATCCGCTTCGGTATCAGCAGTATCGCCGCCCTGACGCACGATGTGCTGGTAGTGCTCGCCTTCTATGCGGCGGCAAGGATTTCCGTGGGCAATACCTTTATCGCCTGCCTGCTCACCATCGTGGGTTATTCCATCAATGCGACCATCGTCATCTTTGACCGTGTCCGTGAGAATATGAGGAGCATGGGCAAGAAGGAGACTTTGGAACAGGTGGTGAACGACAGTATCACGGAGACCTTATCCAGGAGTATTTTCACCTCCCTGACCACCTTTATCATGGTTGCTGTGCTGTATGTGCTCGGTGTGACCAGCATCAAGGACTTTGCGCTTCCCCTGATGGTAGGTATCGTGTGCGGCACTTATTCTTCCGTTTGCCTGACAGGCGCAATGTGGCTGGGGCTGAGGAAGAGGTTACCGCAGAAGGCTGAGAAGGCCTAAAAATATTTTCCAGACCATGGATCATATCACTCGAATCGGGACTTCTCAGGAAGTCTCGATTTTTTTGCCCCATGCTTTCTTGCGGCTGCGAAAAGGAGCGCTTTGCAGCCACTTTTGCAATCGGCATACAGCGCTTGAAGATAAATGGACTATATGCTAAAATGGATTACCAAAGATCACTACTGAGATTAAGATAAGAGGACAGAAAATGGAAAAATGGCTTGTGAGCGCGAAACGTGCGGACTTTAATGCCTGGGCCCGGAAATTCGGGATCTCACCTGTCCTGGCGCGCATCATCCGCAACAGGGATGTTGTGGAAGAAGAGGACGTGAGAAAATATCTTTATGGAACGCTTGAGGACTGCTACAGTCCCTGGCTTCTTAAGGATATGGAGAAAGCGGTACAGGTGATTCTGGATTTTATAGGGCGGAAACAGCCCATCCGTGTGATCGGGGACTATGATGTGGACGGGATATGTTCTTCTTATATCCTGACCAGGGGACTGCAAGCCCTGGGAGCCAGCGTGGACACGGCAATTCCCCATCGGATTCACGATGGTTATGGGCTGAACGACCATCTGATCGAGGAAGCGAAAAGGGATGGGATCGGGCTGATCGTTACCTGCGACAATGGGATCGCCGCGGCTTCCCAGATCAGGCTGGCGCAGGAATTGGGGATTGCAGTGGTGGTTACAGACCACCATGAGGTTCCCTTTCTTATGGAGAACGGTAAGAAAAAAGAGCTTTTGCCTATGGCGGCAGCCGTCGTCGACCCGAAGCAGGAGGCCTGCGCTTATCCGTATAAAAATATCTGCGGCGGAGTTGTGGCTTATAAGCTGATACAGGCCCTTTGCGAGAAAGCCGGGAGCGTGTCTGCAGGCTCCCGGCAGAGAGAGTCCGGCCGGGGGGAAGCGGGGCTTAAGGATCCGGAACAAAAGGCACAGCTTCTGGAGGAGCTTCTTGAGTTCGCCGCCCTGGCGACCGTCTGCGATGTGATGGA
The DNA here is from genome assembly GCA_947588205.1 of uncultured Acetatifactor sp. GTDB lineage: Bacteria > Bacillota > Clostridia > Lachnospirales > Lachnospiraceae > Acetatifactor. The sequence goes on from CANPYG010000091.1 coordinate 10,296, forward strand.
GCTGAAGGACGAGAACCGCATCCTGGTGAAGGAGGGGCTGAAACGGCTGGCACATACGAAGAATCCGGGCCTTCGGGCGTTGATGGAGGTCAATGGACTGGACGCCTCCAGGTTGTCCGCCTATCATCTGGGCTTTGTGATAGGACCCTGCCTGAATGCAACCGGGCGTCTGGATACGGCGCTTCGTGCCCTGGAGCTTCTGCAGAGCCGCACGAAGGCGGAGGCTATGGGCGCCGCCTCCGAATTAAAGGAACTGAACGACAGCCGCAAGAATCTGACCCTGCAGGGAGTCGAACAGGCGCAGCGGTATATTGAAGAAAATCATCTGGAAGGCGATCCGGTGCTGGTAGTTTTTCTTCCACTGGTGCATGAGAGTCTGGCGGGCATTATCGCCGGACGGATCCGTGAGAAATATCATCATCC
>CANPYG010000092.1 GCA_947588205.1 uncultured Acetatifactor sp.
GGGAGGAAGTTACGCTCAGATGCAGCCAGAATCCGTAGGGGAGACAGAGGAGGATTATCAGGAGATTCTGGAGCTGTTCGGCCCTGATGTGGTATCCGGCAGCTCCAAGGAAGAGCTTCTGTCCCTTGAAAAGCTTTTGGATAATAATGCGGAAGCCAGGGATTTTGTCCTGGGATATCCGAATAGGGCCTACTATAGGAACGCTGAAATTGATCTGACGGGAGATTTTGTGAGTGGAACAGTGCCTCTCTTAATGCAGTGGGACCAAAGATGGGGATATGATTTATATGGGGACAGCATGATCGGTCTGGCAGGCTGCGGACCTACCTGTATGACCATGGTGTATTTGTATTTTACGGGGGATACCTCTGCCAATCCGCGCACGATGGCGGAGTTCGCTTATCAGAACGGATATTATGTAAATGGCGGAACCAGCTGGGATCTGTGGACAAGCGGCGCAGAAAAGCTTGGACTTAAGGGAGAAGAGCTTCCTCTGGATCAGTCCCGGATGGAAAAAGCCCTGGAAAATGGATCCCTGATTGTATGCAGCATGAGACCGGGCGATTTTACCACAACCGGACATTTTATCCTGCTTTATGATTATGATGAAAACGGATTCTATGTCAACGATCCAAACCGCAGAAGCAACAGCCAGAAACAATGGACGTATGATACCTTAAAGGAACAGATAAAAAATCTGTGGGCGATCAGTGAATAAAAAGGGGAACCACTCTTTTTTGAGATTCGCTGGTGAAACTCTCCAAAATGTGGTACAATAGCTTTGTTATCGGCGCGCGGTTATAGTCTGATAACTTGGAGAGGAAGATTATGATACAGGAAGACCAAAAAATCCCTTCTTACGTGGGAAATATACATCCGAACAGCGATTATTTCCATGGACAGATTCCTTATGCAAAGGGAGTGCATCTTGTACAGGCCGCGAGGGCGAACCGGGCGCATCCTGAGCTGGATGACCTGACGGGGCATACCTACAAGCATGCCCCGGATCTTGCGTGGTTTCATGGGAAATTTTACATACAGTATCTGACGAATCCGGTGCATGAGCACGGCGGGGCGGGGGTGTCCGTGCTGGTAAGCTCTGAGGATGGAAGGCGCTGGGGAAATCCCCGGATCTCCTTCCCGGAATATTGGATCCCGGCCTGTGAGGTGACGGACGCGAAGGGAAGGCACCATGTTTTTGACGGTCATATACCAGCCTTTATGCACCAGAGGATGGGCTTTTATTATGCCCAAAACGGTGTCATGCTGGTATCAGGCTTCTATGGCTGGTCGCCGGAAATGTGGATGACCAACTGGGACTGCTATGGGATCGGCCGTGTGGTGCGGAGGCTTTATCCTGACGGGAGCCTGGGAGAAATTTATTTTATCCATGTGAACTGGCAGGGCGGCTGGAGCTGGGAACAGCTTAAGTATCCCTGGTTTGAAGAAAGTCAGGATGAGGAATTCGTCGCTGCCTGCAGGGAGCTGCTTTCAAATCCCCTGGCCATGCAGCAATGGGCGGAGGAGCATGGGGATGGGGATCCTTTTATCCGTGTGAAGCATCCGGAGGGCGGAACCTATCAGGCCTTTTGCTGGTATCACAGAAGCAGTACCCAGGTTGTGGGCCTGTGGAAGCATTCCTTTGTGTCGGTAAGTAACGACGGGGGCGAGAGCTGGGAAAAGCCTGTGAAGTCCCCCAGCCTTGTGATGAGCGGCCAGAAGATCTGGGGCTGCAGGATGGGGGACGGGAGGTTTGCTCTGGTTTATGACCCTACCCTGGAAACCCAGCACCGCTTTCCCTTGTGTGTGGTCACCTCTGAAGATGGGATCTCCTTTGACCATATGCTGCTTTTGCATGGGGAGGTTCCGCCCATCCGGTACGCAGGTTTCTGTAAGGATTTAGGCCCCCAGTACATGAGGGGGATCTGCGAGGGGCTGCCGAGGCCGGATGGCGATCTTTATCTGACCTATTCGGTGAATAAGGAGGATATCTGGTTCGCCAGGGTTCCCGTGCCCGTAAGCGGAGTGCAGGAGACCGATCTCTGTGAAAACAGGTTCACCGAAGAGGTGCTGCGCAGCTGGAACCTGTATCAGCCCATGTGGGCAGAAATCCGCCCGGCGGACGATGGGAGGCTTCTGGTGGAGGATAGGGAGCCCTATGATTATGCAAGGCTGGTGCGCCTGCTTCCCAAATCAGATAAAATACAGCTAAGGATAAAGCTTTGTGTGGAACGTCTTACGGAAGGAAAGTCATTCCAGGTGGAGCTGTGCAATGAAAAGCATCAGGTCGCCGTGAGGATTCTTTTCCGTGAGGGGGGCGTCCTGAACCAGAGGACGGTGTGCGAGCTGGGACTGGGCGGATGGAAGCCTGGGGAAGAAACGGAGCTTTGTATTCAGGCGGACTGCAATAGATTCGTCTATACCGTTATGCTGGACGGCAGGCCTGTGACGGACGGCAGGGGGCAGCAGGCAGAATTTCGTTTTATGGCGGCTGTAAACGAGATCGCGGAGATATCCTTCCGCACAGGTGAGCCCAGATACCTTGCCAATCTGGAGCAGAATCCGGACAATCTGCCCGAGGAGCCCCTGGAAGGGAAGCGCCTTGCAGTCGGCGCAAGGGTATGGATATCGGAACTTACAAGCGGACGACGGCATTTTGCGCTGTACAGTGAATAACTGTACGGCGTTTTATTTTTCGGCAGTTTTGCAGGCCGGACAGGTCCGGTATGGGCGCGGCTGGACTGTTCCGTTTTGGTCGGTTACATTTTTTTTGCAAAATTTTTCACCCAAGGTATTGACAAACCCGTATCTACTGTATATACTGAGCATATACAGTAATCGCGCGAGAAAAGAGCTGTATATCTGCATGTCCGGAGACATCTTTCCGGATTTTGAATGAAGGTGCGTAGAAGCGCCAAGGGAGTGCAGGGATGAATATATTCATTGACAACAAAAGCGGATTCCCCATTTATGACCAGATCTATTCCCAGATCAAGTCCCAGATCATAAACGGAACGCTGAAGGAGGACGAGGCGCTGCCTTCTATCCGGAATTTGGCAAAGGATCTGAGGATCAGCGTGATCACCACGAAGAGGGCCTACGACGAGCTGGAGCGGGAAGGGTTTATTTATACGGTGGCGGCCAAGGGCTGTTTCGTTGCGCCGAAGGATATCGAACTGCTTCAGGAGGAGAACCTGAAAAAGATCGAGGAGCATATGCAGAGCATCTGGAAGCTGGCGGCCGCCTGCAACCTGACAGAGCAGGAGCTTCTGGATATGTTCCGCCTGATGAAGGAAGAGTAAGGCTACAGTGGAAGCAGAGACGCGGGCACGCTGCAGCAGGCATAAGGAGGAGATACAGCATCAGTTGCAGCAAAGCGGAACCTGCGGGGACAAAAGGGTGTCCATGAAACGGACAGAGAGGAGTATGGTATGAATGCATTAGAGATAAAGGGTCTTGTAAAGCATTATAAGGATTTTACCCTGGACCATCTGGACCTGACGCTGCCAAGCGGCTGCATCATGGGGCTCATCGGTGAAAACGGAGCGGGGAAGAGCACCATCATCCGGCTGATCCTGGATATGATCCGCAGGGATGAAGGGAGTATTACCATATTTGGGAAGGATAACCGGGATAACCTGAAGCTTCAGAAGGAGGACATCGGCGTGGTGTTCGACGAAGTGGGTTTCCCGGAATGCCTGACCATCCGTCAGATCGGGAAGATCATGAAGAATAGCTACCGGAACTGGGAGCAAGGGGTTTTTGACCAGTATGTGAAGGAGTTTGCCCTGCCGGAAAAGAAGCCCTTTAAGGAGTTTTCCCGGGGAATGAAGATGAAGCTGGGGATTGCGGTAGCCCTGTCCCATCACGCGAAGCTGCTTCTTCTGGACGAGGCCACAAGCGGTCTGGATCCGGTGGTGCGGGACGAGATAGTGGGGATTTTCAATGAATTCACCAGGGATGAGAGCCATGCGGTGCTCCTGTCCTCCCACATTGTCAGCGACCTGGAGAAAATATGCGATTATATCGCCTTCCTCCACAAGGGAAAGCTGCTTTTGTGCGAGGAAAAGGATGTGCTTCTGGGGGAATATGGAATCATCCATTGTACCAGGGAGCAGATTGGCTGGATCCCCTCCGATGCCGTAAAGGGAAGAAAGGAATCCGCTTACGGCGTGGAGGCCATCGTGCGCAGAGACTATATCCCTGCCGGAATGAGCGTGGAACCCATTACCATCGAGGAATTGTTCGTATTTATGGTGAAGTATTGAGCAAAAGGGAGGGAATATCAATATGAAGGGTTTACTGTTAAAGGATTATTATATGATGATGAAATATTGCAGGGCTGCCATCATCGCTTCGGTTTTATTTCTGGTTCTTTCCGCCTTTACAGGGGGCAATCTGTTTCTGGTCATATATCCGGTGATCATCTGCAGCATGATCCCCCTGAACCTTATTGCCTATGAGGAGCAGAGCGGGTGGGAGAAGTACTGCGCGGGCCTGCCCTATTCCAAAGCGGAAATTGTTTCTTCCAAGTACATCATTGGTCTGGTCATTACAGGGATCATCTCCCTGTGCACGGTGATCGCCCAGACCGTCCAGTCTGCCCAGGAGCCCATGGAACTGCAGGATTACGGGGTTACCTTCCTGGTGATCGCCATGGTCTGCCTTCTTAGCACCGGCGTTCTGCTTCCGCCCCTGTATAAATTCGGGGTTGCGAAGGGAAGGCTCATCTATGTAGTCATCATCTGTATCCTTTGCGGCGGAGTCGGTTTCCTTTCCGCCTACTTTTCCCAGGGGGAGGACACTGCCGTCAATTTTTTCCTGCTGTTGGGAAGGATTCCGGGAGAATGGATCGTCTTTACGGGCATTGTGTTTGTCCTGGTCCTCTATGCCCTCTCCTGGTGGATCTCCATCCTGATCTACAGGAGAAGAGAACTGTAAAAGTAAGTGGGGCTGCAGGAAAGAACAGGGAAGGACGTTATAGTCCTTCCCTGTTAAAGATGCCGACCTTTGTGCCCAGGTCGCTCATCTGTCCGTCCAGACAGGCGCAGAGCTGGGCGCAGTAGCTTAGCTTTTCATCCATTTCCTCCGTAAAATCAGAGTCCTTCTTGTATCTGAGCTGGTGCTCCAAGTCCGCCCAGCAGTCCATGGCGATGGTACGCAGCTGAATCTCCACCTTCATGTTCCTCTTTTCATGCGCCAGGAAAATAGGGATCTCCACGATCAAATGGAGGCTTCGGTATCCGTTTTTCTTCGGCGAGGCGATGTAGTCCTTTTTTTCGATCAGGCGGATATCGTCCTGTGCGAGCAATGACTCCGCCAGGGCGTAGACATCTTCCACAAAGGAGCAGACCACGCGGATGCCGGCGATGTCGTTCAGATTTTCTTCGATGGATTCCAGTGTGGGGAGCAGATGCCGCATCGCAAGCTTCCTCTGGATACTTTTGGGCCTTTTCAGCCTGGATTTTATGGCGTTGATGGGATTCCTGTCATACTGCAGGGAGAATTCCTCATTCAGCACGTTGAATTTGGTCTCGATCTCCTTGATGGCACAGCGGTAGTAGGTCATGAGACGGATATAGTTATGCACAGCCAGGTCCACCAGCTCCAGGGAATCCTCCTGAAACAGCTCCTGAATGGATTCTAATCCGGTGATATCTTTTACTTCCATAAGGCTCCTTCCGTAAAACCTCTTTTTCAAATGTACTTTCTGAAAGTCTTTTGATAACGCGTCCTATAAAATTATAACAGCTTGTTCCTTTTCCGTCAATGTTGTAACAGTTCAGCCGCGCCATCCAGCCTCACCATTCGCAAAGTTGCGCCGCCCGGTTGCGGACTCTGGGAATTTATGCTACAATGTCGACAGAAAAGGCATCTGTCGACTTCTGAATTGAATATGCGCCTAGCGGCGCATGTCTGGTATAATGTCGACAGAAAACATCTGTCAGGAGAAAAGGTTATGAGGATTTATTTGCTGCGCCACGGACAGACGGACTGGAATAAGGAATGGCGTCTGCAGGGACATTGTGATATTCCGTTGAACCAAAACGGCATAGAGCAGGTGAAGGCGACCTGCGCAAAGCTTGGCAGTCTGGGAGGGCAGATCGACGCGATTGTTGCAAGTCCTCTGGGCAGGGCGCGGACCAGCGCCGAACTCGCGGCGGAGGCACTCGGTTACCCGAAGGATAAAATTCTCTTGGATCCGGATCTGATAGAGCGGGGTTTCGGGGAAGCGGAAGGAACGACGAAGGAGGAGCGCATGGAACGTTTCCGGGAGGAAAAGATTCCGGGGATAGAATCGGAAGAGGATGTCTGTCGGCGCGCGGAACGTGTTTTAACAAGGTGCCGGGAGCAATATCCGGGCAAAACGATCCTTCTTGCAACTCACGGAGCCTTTTTAAAGGCTTTGATGGCGGTCGCCATAGGAACCTCCTATAGCGACAGGGCGGTGCCTATCGTGAATCCGGGGAGCCTACACTTGTTGGAGGATAAGGATGGGAAATTCTCCCTTTCCTTCGATGTCTTTTCATGATTTTTCAAGATTTTTCCATGGGCGGGCAGATTCCCCGTTTTCCATGGGCGGGCAGATTCCCCGTTTTCCATGGGCGGGCAGATTCCCCGTTTCCTGTTTCCTATATAAAATATAAATATTAAATATCGGGCGGCGCCCCTTAAGCTTTGAGCGCCGCCTGTATATTCCGTTTCCTTTTTTCGTTGAGTTTTTCATAGGCTGCGATTTCTTCCTGTGAAAAACCTTCATATTGAATCTGCTCGAAATCGCATAAAACAAACAGCATTTCCGACATGACGTTTTCCGCCTCATGCGTCACTACATATTTTTTCTTGTTTGTTTTTGGCTTATTTTCAGGCTGCTTTTCCTTCATCGCATTTTTGGAATGGCTCTTTTCCTTCTCCGGTACTGCGATCATTTCCTTTGAAAGCAGCCTTTGGAGCGATGAGGACAGCTCCCTTTTTGAGATATTCAAAATCTCCGCCATCTCTTTGGAGGTACAGTTTTCATGGGATTGGCTTAAATAGTACAGCAGCTTTACATCGACGGTGGTTAAGTCATTTCTCAGCGCCACGATATCAAACAGCTTCTCCTGGAGCTTGCGTTCCCTGTAAATGTCAAAGAAGGTTCCTTCTCCTTCCAGCGCGCCCTCGCTTACCCTGGTTCTCTCGTTGCCCAGCTTATAATTCCCCGGTATGCTTAAAGGAGACACGCTGCCGTCGCTGGCGGCGTCAAACAGAAAACGATAGACCTGTCCCTTCCTTTTTTCATAATTCATGTCGTCGAAGACATCCTTATAAAAATCATTGTAGCAGGCGAAAACAGTGCGTTTCATCTGGATCGTCTTTTTCATGCTGTATCCCTGGGAAGCCAAGGAGCCCTTTGTCTTGACATAATAATAGATGGGAATCTTTAAGGCGTAGATTGTGCTGGTGTGCCGGACGTATTCCAGATTAAAAATAAAATCTTCGCACCAGCTGATGGACTGATCCATGCTTAACTGATATTTCTGGACGATGGAACGTTTATAGAATTTGTTCCATAGCACGCCGTAATAAAAATCCGCAGGGCTCTGCATCATTTTAACGGCGTAGCCCTCCCTTGTCAGAATCCCTTCTTCTTCAATGCTTCCCTTCTGGGAAACACGCTCTCCGACCACCCTGTAGAAATCGGCGATCACCATATCGCATTTGTTTTCCACGGCTGCCTGTACGAAAAATTTTGTGGCATCCGGGGCGATCCAGTCATCGCTGTCGATAAATTGCAGATATTCGCCCTGCGCCATGGCAATTCCCTGATTGCGGGTATCGGAAACGCCTGAATTCTCCTTATGTACCACCCGGATACGCGGGTCCTTTTTCGCATATGCGTCGCAGATCGCACCGGAAGCATCCGTGCTCCCGTCATCCAATAGAATGAATTCATAATCTCTGTATTTCTGGTTCAAGACACTGTTTATACATCTGTCTATCGTTTTCTCCGCATTATGAACGGGAACGATAATGCTTACCATTAGCATCTGTCTGTAATCTCCTTCTTTGATGTTTTTTGGCCCGCTGCTGTCATTTTAGTCCTTTTTTGGATTTTCTTCAACCTTAATTTGATATTTTTGACAATATAAGAGCCGCCGCAGTCCGGTTTGCGGGTGGCGGCGGCATCAGGATTGGAAATATGCCTTCTGTTTTAATGATTTTTTGAGAAGACTCATTCATCCTTTGTCACAAATACAATCCCGAAGGCTTCCGGTCCAATGTGGGTGCCGATCGTAGGCCCGATCTGCAGCCTGTCTGTGACGACAAGACCGTCTGCCGCAAGCCTTTCTTCAAAAAGGGAACAGTTCTCTGTTCCAAAGGAATAAATAGAATAAACCGGGAAAGAGTGGTCTATCTTCATTTCCTTCAAATGCTTCTGGATTGCCATTATTGCTTTATTGCGTCCCAGGCTTTTCCCAATGACGCTGACATGGCCGTCTTCCGTAACGGTAATAATGGGCTTGATGTTGGCCATATCCCCGATGGCTGCAGTAGTACGGCTTACCCTGCCTCCCCGGTACAGATATTCCAGGGTATTCGGCGCTGCCAGGACCTTTACATGGGATTTCATGCGCTCCAGGATCCTTACGATTTCCGCCACGGTTGCGTTTTCCTCCCGAAGCTTACAGGCGTAATCCGCCATCAGCTTGATGTTATAGGTGGCGGTCAGGGAATCTATCACATAAATCCGGTCGTACCCCGTCATTTCCCTGGCCATCTGCGCGCACTGGCAGGTTCCGCTTAAGGAAGAGGAGAGGGCGAGGTAAATCATATCGTCGCCCTTTTCTTTGGCGTCCTGGAAAAGCTCCAGAAAGCTCTGGGGAGACGGCTGGGAGGTTTTGGGGAAATCCCTGCTTTCCTTTAAAATTCGGTAAAAGTCATTCCGATCCAGATTGATGCCGTCCACATAGGTATTTTCTCCGATGGTAATGCTGATGGGGATGAGATCGATATTTTTTTCCTTCAGTTCTTCTATCCTGTAATCGGAGGAAGAATCTACCGCGATTCTGATCATAAAGTGAAATCCTTTCTGAATCTGGAACAGAAACCGAACCAGATTGCTGCATCGATGTTTATCCTATCATTCTTCTCCCGAAATGTCAATAAATATTTTGAATTTCAAATTAAAATGAAAAATAAAGCAATTAATGCAATATAAAAAGCAAGAAATGGATTTAATTGTGCTACAAAACAATGATAAAATAGGACGGCATCCTGTAAAATGGGAAAAATGAATTTCAGAAGACTTGTACAAGAAAGCAAAAGGGCACAGTCATGAAGGATATTGAGGTTCATAAAAGGTATACGGAAAACGACAGGAGAAATCATATTGTTCATACGGACGAGGACTATGAGGTGTATCTTTTCCTTCGGGGGGATGTGACGTTCAGCATAGACGGCAGGCTTTATTCGCTGGAGCCCAACGATCTTCTGCTGATCAGCAATTGTGAGCTGCACCAGGTCATTGTGAATTCCGACCGCCCCTATGAGAGAATCTATCTGAATTTCGATAAAGAATATTTCAGTCTGTTTTCGGGAGAGGATTACGCCTTGGAGGCCCCTTTCAATAATGAAATCGGGATCGCGAAGAAAAATAACAAAATCGGCCATCAGATCGTTTTGAAATATGGTTTGGACAAGATGATGGAAAAGATGTATGAGCTTTCCCAGGAGGGAACGCCCCAGTCCAGGGTGCTGCGGATTTCCCTGATGCTGGAGATCCTGGTGGCGCTGGGTCAGGCCAGTCAGGAGAGTAGTCTCCTTGAGGAGGGCCCTGGCGGTAAAAGCGGGGCGAATGAAAAGATCGACGATATCATTCAATATATTTCAAACCATCTGGATGAGCGGATCACGCTGGATGATCTGGTGAAGAGGTTTTACATCAGCAAATATTACCTTTGCCATGAATTCCGGAGAATCACAGGGGTATCCTGTCAGGAATATATCCGTTATAAGAAGATCCAGAAGGCGAGAATGATGCTATTGGCGGGACAGCCGTTAGGGGACGTATGGTTTCAACTGGGATTTGAGAATTATTCCACTTTTTATAGGGCATTTAAACAGATCAGCGAGGTTTCGCCCAGTGAATTTGTAAAAAGGAAGGGAAAGAGCTGAATGGATAACAAACCTGTCTATGAAAAGCTTCCGAAGACGCTCAGAAGGTGCCTGAAGGAGCGGGGTCTGTCTGAAGAGGGAATTTTGTATCAGGCAAAAGTGGATATGAATACAGCCGGCGAGTATGCGGACGGTTATGTGCTGGTGACAGAGGACAGGCTGCTGGCGGCGCTGCTTCCACCCGACAGAGAATCCATGCATACCTTTAAGGGATATGGCGCGGTCACTTTGCCGGAGGGGGAAAGCTGGGCTGTCCGGACCTTTGACATGAAAGAAGTAAAACGGCTCTGGATAGAGGACTGTATCGGCTGCAATCTGATGGTGGCGCAGATTGGGGAGGAGGAGCTGCCCCTGGCCGCGCTTTCCAATTTTTATAAGCGGAGCGCCTTCGATTTTACCAGGGCGGTGGAGGACTACATAAGAACCGGGGAATATAAGCCCCAGAAGGATGAAGAGGAAGATTATTGCCCCA
>CANPYG010000093.1 GCA_947588205.1 uncultured Acetatifactor sp.
CCTGGAAAGATACCGTAAAAAGCACAAGGGCTCCTTCACCCTCCAGCGATATAAGGGTCTGGGGGAGATGGACGCCCAGCAGCTCTGGGAGACCACCCTGGATCCCACCACGAGAATGTTGAAGCTGGTGGAGATAGAGGACGGGCGCATGGCCTCCGAGGTGACGGAGCTTTTGATGGGGGCGGACGTGCCTCCCAGGAGATCCTTTATTTACGACCACGCCACGGATGCGGAGCTGGATATTTGATAGAAAGGTAGTTTCCGGGAAATGGATGACAGGATTATAAAAACAGAGTATTCTGAACTGATGCAGAAGTCTTTTATCGACTATGCCATGAGCGTGATCATCGCCAGGGCTCTTCCGGATGTGCGGGACGGGTTAAAACCGGTGCAGAGGAGGACCCTTTACGATATGCACGAGCTGGGGGTGCGTTACGACAGGCCCCACCGCAAGAGCGCCCGTATTGTAGGGGATACCATGGGTAAATACCATCCCCACGGGGACAGCTCTATCTACGACGCCCTGGTGGTGATGGCGCAGGATTTTAAAAAGGGCATGGCTTTGATCGACGGACACGGCAACTTCGGCAATATCGAAGGGGATGGGGCAGCTGCCATGCGTTATACGGAGGCAAGGCTGCAGAAGGTCACCCAGGAGGCGTTCCTTGCCGACCTGGATAAGGATGTAGTGGACTTTATGCCCAACTTTGACGAGACGGAGAAGGAGCCCACCGTCCTTCCGGTGAAGATTCCCAATATCCTCGTCAATGGTTCGGAAGGCATTGCGGTAGGTATGGTTACCAGTATCCCTCCCCATAACCTGGCGGAAGTGATCGACGCCATGAAGGCCTACATGAGGGATGAGAATATCACCACCAGGGAACTGATGAAATATGTGAAGGGACCGGATTTCCCCACGGGAGGCATCGTGATCAATCAGGATGACCTTTTGGAAATCTATGAGACCGGTGTGGGGAAGATCAAGATCCGCGGCAAGGTAGAATATGAAAAGGGGAAAAACGGAAAAACCAACCTTGTGATCACAGAGATCCCTTATCCCATGATCGGCGCCAATATCGCCAAGTTCCTGACGGATGTGGCGGCGCTGTCCGAGTCGAAGAAGACCATGGATATTGTGGATATTTCCAACCAGTCTTCCAAGGAAGGCATCCGTATTGTGATTGAACTTCGAAAGGACGCGGACGTGGAGAATTTCACCAATCTGCTCTATAAGAAGACTCGTTTGGAGGACACCTTTGGGGTCAATATGCTTGCCATTTATAACGGCCGCCCCGAGATCATGGGCTTAAAGCAAATCCTGAAGGCTAATGTGGACTTCCAGTTTGAGATAGCCACCCGCAAATATACGAATCTGCTTGCCAGGGAAATGGAGCGGCGCGAGATTCAGGAGGGGCTGATCAAGGCCTGCAATGTGATCGACCTGATTATCGAGATCCTCCGGGGTTCCCGTGACCGCAACATGGCAAAGGCCTGTCTGGTAGAGGGAAAGACGGAGGGAATCCGGTTCAAGTCCAGGGAATCCAAAATTATGGCGGCGCAGCTTTGCTTTACAGAGAAGCAGGCCAACGCCATCCTGGACATGCGTCTCTATAAGCTGATCGGACTGGAGATAGAGGCCCTGATCAACGAGCATGAGGAGACCATGGCGAATATTTACCGTTATGAGGATATCCTGGAGCGGAGGGATTCCATGGCTCAGGTCATTATGAATGAGCTGGACGGCTTTAAGAAGGAATATGGCCGCAAGCGACGCACGCAGATCGAGAACGCTGAAGAGGCGGTTTATAAGGAAAAGGAAGCGGAGGAAATGGAGGTTTGCTTCCTGATGGACCGGTTCGGTTATGCCAGGACTATAGATATGGCCACCTATGAACGGAACAAAGACGCGGCGGATTCGGAGAACAAATATGTTTTCGCCTGTAAGAACACGGGTCGGATCTGTCTTTTCACCGATACGGGTCAGCTCCACACGATTAAGGTTGCGGACCTTCCCTTTGGAAAGTTCCGCGATAAGGGCATTCCGGTGGATAACGTGAGTAATTTCAGTTCCGAAAAGGAAAATATCGTGTTCATCACCAGTCAGACAGAGCTGAACCTCTGCCAGGTTGTATTTGTTACCGCCGGCTCTATGATGAAGGTTGTGGACGGCGGGGAGTTTGATGTGGCGAAACGCACTGTGGCGGCGACGAAGCTTTCGGAAGGGGACAAGGTGGTGAATGTGGTTACCCTACATAATCAGAATAACGTTGTCCTCCAAAGCAGCCAAGGATATTTCCTGCGTTTCTCCTTAAACGATGTGCCGGAAAAGAAGAAAAGCGCCATCGGTGTGCGCTGTATGAAGCTTGCGGAAGGCGATTTCGTGGAAAAGGCTTATTTCATCCAGAATTCGGTTCCGATGACCATTTCCTATAAGGAAAAGGAAATCGTGCTCAATAACCTGAAAATGAATAAGAGGGATTCCAAGGGAGTCAAGGTGCGGGTTTAGACATTTAGGCAATCTGACATTTATACATTTAGGCAATCAGATATTGATACACATTTAAGCGATCAGATATTGATACATTTAGGCATTCGATGGAAAGGAAACAGGGTATGAGAGTGATAGGCGGAACAGCCCGCAGTCTGCCCCTTTGCACGCCGCCGGGGCAGGAGACCCGTCCTACTACGGACCGGATCAAGGAGACCTTGTTCAATATTTTACAGCCCAAGCTGGCGGACAGTATCTTTATCGACCTATTCAGCGGGAGCGGGGGGATCGGCATTGAGGCTTTAAGCCGCGGCGCGGGAAAGGCATATTTTATTGAGAACGCTCCCGGGGCGCTTTCCTGCATTCAGCAAAATCTGGTATTTACGAAATTTACAGATCGTGCTATAGTATTAAAGCAGGAGGTCTGTGCAGGTCTTGCAGGCATCCATGAGAAGCATGTGGATATCATTTTTATGGATCCTCCCTATAATCAGGGGCATGAGAAACGTGTCCTGGAGTTCCTTCGTAAGATGCAGTATGTTACGGAGGATACTTTGATCGTTGTGGAAGCTTCCCTCGAGACGGACTTTTCCTACCTGCTTTCCGTGGGATGGACGGTTATGCGGGAGAAGAAGTATAAGACCAATAAGCATGTATTCATCCGGAAGGAATGAGGAGGGATTCTCTATGAGAAGAGCCGTTTATCCGGGCAGTTTTGATCCGATGACCTACGGGCATCTGGATATTATCAAACGCGCCTCCCAGATTTTTGATGTCCTGATTGTCAGTGTTTTGAATAATAAAGGAAAAACACCATTGTTTTCTGCGGAAGAACGTGTTAAGATATTAGAGGAAGCGACAAAGGATCTGCCGAATGTGCAGGTGGACTGTTTCAGCGGGCTTCTGATCGATTATGCCAGGGAGAAGAACCTGCATGTGGCGGTCAGGGGACTTAGGGCAATTACCGATTTTGAATATGAGCTGCAGTTAGCCCAGACCAACAGTAAGCTGTCAAACGGAAGGCTGGATACCATGTTTTTGGCCACCGGTCTGGAATACGCCTACCTCAGTTCTTCCAGCGTGAAGGAGATTGCAAGCTTCGGCGGAGATATCAGCCAGTGCGTGCCGGATTTTGTCGCGGATATGATCTATGAACGGTATGGGGTCAAGAGAAATACATATAAAGGAGAACCGGTATGAGCAGTAAGATTGAACAACTGATCGATGAAATTGAAGAGTTTATTGACGGCTGCAAACCGCAGTTCATGTCCAGCACAAATATCATTGTCAATAAGGAAGAGATCGACGAGCTTCTAAGGGAGCTCCGCATGAAGACGCCGGAGGAGATCAAGCGTTATCAGAAGATTATCAGCAATAAGGAAGCGATTCTCAACGACGCCAGGAGCAAGGCCGACGCGATGATCAACGAGGCCACGATTCAGACCAACGAGCTGGTAAGCGAGCATGAGATCATGCAGCAGGCTTATGAGCAGGCGAATCAGGTGATTGCGGACGCTACAGCGCAGGCCCAGTCAATTCTGGACAATGCGACCATAGAGGCGAATAATGTGAGACAGGCTGCCATGCAGTATATGGACGATATGCTGGCTCATTTAGAGAACGTTATTGTTTCTGCAACACAGACCGCCGGTTCTCATTATGAAAGCTTTATGGGCTCCCTGAATCAGTACCATGATATTATCATTTCCAACCGCAATGAGCTTCATCCTTCCGAAGTGCCGGAGGAAGCCTCTGAGGAAGGCGCGGCTTATCAGGAAGGTCCTAATGTGATGTGATTTGATGTGATTCGTATGTTATCCTGTATAAGGTCGGTATGATAGCCGGCCTTATTTACGTAGGGAACGGAGATGGAAGAAGGTTTATTTTAAAAAGGTCTGCGGGAAAAAGACGGCCCAGCATATGTAGTAAAGAAGGGTCAGCCCGGTAAGGATCAACTTGTGGCAAACGTAATGTGAAATGGAAAGGTCGGTATGCTTTATCATGCTGTAGGTCTGGGCGATACAGGATAGACCGCCGAATGGGAGAAGGAGCAGCGCAAGGAGCGGCGCCGAGTCCTTCAGCATTCCAAGCCCCCCTGTGATCTCCAGGACGGGCGCGATGAAGAGCGGCATTTTTTCCGCAAGCTGGCCTGCGTTCAGGATAGCTCCTTTGAACAGCGGAAAAGAGAACTCCGATGGCCATGGCAGACGCCTGAACCAGGTTTTAAGCGCATAAGGAATGAGATTAAACAGGTTGAATAAGATCATATATCCGCCCAGCATCAGTATACTCTGGATGCCGGACAAAATGGCGTCGTCTATCTGTTCCAGTATTGCGACCCTGCTTTCCCCGCGGTCCGTAGTCTTCGGTTCCTTCCTCGTGGGCGCTCCTGTTTTGGGGGCCCTGCGTTTGGGGATCTTCGGCGCGTGTGCTTCCGGGCTGATTTTATGGCTGTATGCGGTATGGCGCAGAAAGAGCCCATAGAGGAACGGGAGGCCATACATGCCGAACAGATAGGGTAAAAGCAGTCTTCTGTGCAGGAGCGGTATTACGAAGCTGCAGAAGTACACCGGTCCGATATTATTGCAGAAGGACAGGAGAAATTCAGCCTCATTTTCCGTGATCATATCCCTCTTCAGAAGGTCGCAGACAACGCGGGCACCCATGGGAAAGCCGCATAGAAATCCCATTATGATGGCGTAGGTTACATTTTTTCGAATTTTCCAGAAGGGGGCCAGCAGAGGGTGCAGGAGGGATGCAAAGCTTTCCGTGAGATGCATGCGCACCATGATTCCGGACAGTATCATAAAAGGAAGCAGGGAAGGGATCATTTTTTCAAACCAGAGGTTCAGCCCGTTTAATGCGAACAAGAGGCTTTCCTGGGAGTTGGTCAGGATAAGCGCCGTCAGCAGAAGAAAGAAGGCGGTATAAAGCGCCTTTAAGAGGGTCTGATGATGAACGGCTTTTTGATAAGAGGTTCTGTACGTATAAGTTTTGTACGGATAAGTTTTGTCCTGCAATGCTCCACCTGAAACAGTACTGCTAAGGGTACCTGTATCATTGCTTTATTATTAACAATATGAGGGATTGAAGGAAAATATGGTACGGCTTGATAAATTTCTCAGTGACTGTCAGAAGGGCACCAGGAGCCAGGTGAAAAATTGGATTCGGGGCGGACAGGTTAAAGTCAATGGAAGCATAGAAAAGGATCCGGGGCGGAAGATAGGGGAAGATTGCGACGAGGTTCTCCTGCGGGAGGAGATCTGCAGGAAACGGGGATTTGCATATTATATGCTGAACAAGCCTGCGGGTGTGGTATCGGCGACGGAGGATCACCTGACAGATACCGTGCTTGCCTTCTTTAAGGACACTTTGGACCGGGAGCTGTTTCCTGTAGGGCGTCTGGATAAGGATACCACGGGGCTTCTCCTGATCACCAATGACGGCGCTCTCGCCCACAGGCTCCTTTCCCCGAAGCGGCATGTGGATAAGGTTTACGAAGTCCGTATCCGGAAGGCGCTTACGGAGGATGAAATCCACAGACTGGAGAGCGGCGTGGATATCGGGGAAGAAAAGCCGACCATGCCTGCCAGGGTTGTTGTATCGGGCGGCGCGGCGTCGGACGGGAAAGTAATTCAGATGACTATCCATGAAGGAAAATTTCATCAGATCAAACGGATGCTTTTTGCGGTGGACAACGAAGTGACAGGTTTAAAAAGAATCGCCTTTGGCCCGGTCAAGCTGGAGGATAATTTAAAAGAGGGCGCTTATCGGGAATTGACAAAAGAGGAAGTAACGGCGCTAAGGCAGGCGGCGGGCTTGGAAAACGCATCAGAAAATACCTAGATACCTGGAAGGGAAGAAAATGAATTGAACAGTATGTTATATGGCATCAAAGCTGTAATCTTTGACCTGGACGGCTCGCTTGTGGACTCCATGTGGATGTGGCGGGATATTGATATTGAATACCTGGGACGTTTCGGGATACCCCTTCCGGAAAAGCTGCAGTCTGAAATTGAAGGAATGAGTTTTACGGAGACGGCGGTTTATTTTAAGGAGAGGTTTCGGATTCCGGATTCTGTGGAGAAGATCAAGCAGGACTGGAACGAGATGGCATGGGACAAGTACCTCCATGAGGTTCCTCTGAAAAAAGGGGCTTATGAATTCCTGCAAGGGTGCAGGGAAAGGGGGATTGCCCTCGGCATCGCCACCAGCAATTCCAGGGAGCTTGTGGGGAATATCGCGGATGCCCACAAGCTTCACGGTTTTTTTGCCAGCATTAAGACTGGCAGCGAGGTGGTCCACGGGAAGCCTGCGCCGGATATTTATCTTGCCGTAGCGGAAGAACTGGGGGTAGAGCCGGCGCAGTGCCTTGTTTTTGAGGATATTGTCCCGGGAATCCTGGCGGGTAAGCGCGCAGGCATGAGGGTCTGTGCCGTAGAGGACGATTATTCCATCGCTGAGAGCGCCCAGAAGAAGGCCCTTGCGGACTATTATATTGAAGATTATGCTGCGTTATGGGAGGATTGAGCTTTGCAGGTCATGAGAATGTTTTCAACGGAAAAATATAAGGGAACCAGGAATTATCTGAATACCCAGAAGAAATATGAGGTGATCAGGACCCTGCTGTACTTCGGTATTTCCCTTAGTTTGTTTTTTGCAGGCTATTTTGCGACAAAGAGCTATAATGCCGCCAATGGGAACTCGGATGTCGACCCAAGGCTGAATTTGCTGACCATAGTCGCCATTTTAGGATGCCTTCCGGCGAGCAAGAGCGCGGTGAATGCGATCATGTTTTTGCGTACCAGGAGCTTAAGCGAGGCTGGGGCAAGTGCGATCGCGGCATGCAGCAAGGGAATGGCGGAACTGTTTGATATGGTATTTACCTCGTATTCCCAAAATTTCAACGTGGGGCATATGGCGGTAAGGGGCAATACCATATGCGGGTACAGCGAGGACGCCAAATTCGACGAAAATGCGTTTTATAAGCATATGGACAATATCCTGAGGGCAGACGGGCATAAGGATGTTACGGTGAAGATTTTCACTGATCTGAGGAAATATACGGGCCGCCTGGAGCAGCTGCGGAACCTGGAGGCGGACGATACCCGCACAACGGCAATTATCAATACGCTGAAGAGCGTGGCGCTATAAAAAGGAGTTTTCCATGCAACAGGTAACGATCGATCCCGGCCAGGCGGGACAGAGGCTGGATAAATATTTGCGCAGACTCCTTCCCAATGCCCCGGACAGCTTCCTTTATAAAATGTTACGAAAGAAAAACATCACATTGAACGGGAAAAAGGCGGAAGGCAGGGAAATCCTTCAGGACGGGGATGAGGTAAGGCTGTATTTCTCGGATGACACATATGGGAAGTTCGCCGGGAATAGTGTGAAAACAGACGCCCAGGAAGAAAGCGGGGGGGAGTCTGCCTCGCCTTATATTCAGGCTTATCGCAGATTCCGTGGAGTCGGAGTGGTATATGAGGATTCCCATGTCCTGATTTTAAATAAGCCGGCAGGACTCCTGAGCCAGAAGGCACAGGCAGGGGACCTGAGCCTGAATGAATGGATGATCGGATACCTTTTGCAGAACGGAACCGTGCAGGAGAAAGACCTCGCTATGTTTCATCCTTCCGTCTGCAACCGGCTTGACCGCAATACCAGCGGTCTGGTCCTGTGCGGAAAAACACTTGCAGGGAGCCAGGCTTTGTCCATGGCAATTCAGGGGCGGACGGTGCGTAAGTTTTATCGGACGATTGTCCTGGGGAGCATTAGGGAACCGGGAAGACTGGAAGGATATCTTATTAAGGATGCAAAAAACAACCGGGTGCATATCTTATCTCGGAACGGGAGCGGGAAGGAATCTTCCATAGACGGCAGGAACGGCCGTAGCGGCGTGTCTGTCCTGCTGGCGTATCGGCCGCTTCGCAGGAAAGACGGTCTGACTTATCTGGAGGTAGAGCTGATCACCGGTAAATCCCATCAGATCAGGGCGCAGCTGTCGGAGGCGGGTTATCCCCTCCTTGGAGACTATAAATATGGAAGCCGTTCTGTAAATGACAGGTATAAGGCGGAATATGGGCTTGAGAGCCAGATCCTGCACGCTTACAGGCTGGAATTTCCCTCCCTTGAGGGAGCCCTAAAGGGGCTGGGCGGGAAAACGGTCGAAGCGCCCATGCCGCCAATTTTTTCTGAAATCTTAGGGGATTAAAATAATCATGCAAAGGAAAAGTAATGGAAAATGGCTACATGGAATTCAAGGGGTCTTCGGGGTTCCACCCTGGAGGATATGATCAACCGCACCAATGAAAAATATGAGGAAGACGGTCTTGCGCTGATTCAAAAGGTTCCGACTCCGATTACCCCCATCAAAATGGACAAGGAGCATCACCAGATCACTTTGGCGTACTTTGACCAGAAAAGCACGATCGATTACATCGGCGCGGTACAGGGGATCCCGGTCTGCTTTGACGCCAAGGAGTGCGCTGCGGACACATTTTCCCTGCAGAACATCCATGAGCATCAGGTGGAGTTCATGAGGAAGTTTGAAAAGCAGGGAGGAATCGCCTTTTTCCTGATATTTTATACGCATAAGGATGTGTTATATTACCTGCCCTATGAGATGCTCCGGTTTTTTTGGGACAGGGCAAAGGACGGGGGAAGAAAAAGCTTCCGGTATGACGAGCTGAATCCGGAATATGTCCTTCCCAAAAAGCATGGGATTCTGGTTCCGTACCTGGATATGATCCAAAAGGATTTAGAGGACAGAGACTATTGACAGAAGGTAGTCTTTTGGATATACTACAAAATAGTTTTATCTTTTAGCATAATAACACGTTAATGCACAAAAGTTTTCCGCCGCTTCCGGAGGTTCATATATGAGCAAAAAATTATTGCACACCCCTGAAGGAGTGCGAGACATCTATGGCACGGAATACGCCAGAAAGTTCGTGATAGAGCAAAGGCTCCGGGATATCATACATAGTTATGGATATGAGCCGATCCAGCCCCCCACCTTTGAATATTTTGATGTGTTTTCCAGGGAGATCGGAACGACTCCCAGCAAGGAGCTGTATAAGTTTTTTGACAAGGAAAATAATACCCTGGTGCTGCGGCCGGATTTCACCCCCTCCATTGCCCGGTGCGCCGCAAAATATTATATGGAGGAACGCCGTCCTGTCCGTTTCAGCTATGTCGGGAATACCTTTTCCAACACCTCCAGCCTTCAGGGAAAGCTGAATGAGGTGACTCAGCTTGGCGCGGAGCTGATCAATGACGCTTCCGTGGAGGCGGACGCCGAGATGATCAGCCTCGTGGTGGAGGCGCTGAAGGGCGCGGGGCTCACGCATTTTCAGGTTGGTATCGGTCAGGTGGAATATTTTAAGGGGCTGTGCCAGGAAGCAGGGCTCAGTGAAGAGACAGAAGCACAGCTTCGGGAATATATTTCCGGCAAGAATTATTTTGCTGCCCAGGAGGTCCTTATGGGGCTGGATGTAAAGGAGCCCTATCTCGGTATCCTGTTGAAGGCGGCGGATATGTTTGAAAACATGTCCTCCCTTTCGTATGCGGGGAGTCTGGTCAGCAATCCCAGGTCCCTGGGTGCCATCGCGCATCTGGAAAAGCTTTATGAGGTCCTAAAGCTTTATGGTGTGGAAAAATACGTTACCTTCGACCTCGCGATCCTGAGCAAATACCACTACTATACGGGAGTGATCTTCCGGGCTTATACATACGGCGTAGGGGATGCGGTGGTCAAGGGCGGACGCTATGACAATCTTCTGCATCAGTTCGGGAAGGACGCTCCTGCAGTAGGCTTTGCCATCGTCGTGGACGATCTGATGGAGGCCCTTGCCCGTCAAAAGGTGGAGATAGGGCTTCCGGAGGGTAAGAG
>CANPYG010000094.1 GCA_947588205.1 uncultured Acetatifactor sp.
CAGGCACAGCGATGTGCACAGCTGACGTCCACTAATCGGTCGAGGGCTTAGCCAGGGGCAGCTGGCCTGTAGGGGAGTAAGGTCCGGGAGGGGCAAGACCCGGGGTGAATCCCAGTTGCGTGGTATGGTAGGATGTGTGTTCCTGTGTTCGGTTTTGAAGGTGCAGACCTTTATGGAACAGTGGTTTATTTTTAATAATAAGGATGAAAATACATGCCAAAGAGCATGTATTTTTTTAGTTCATTTTTAAAATTGTCTTCGATGCTGTGATATAGTATAATATTGTATGTGAGAAGATATTTCATGGGAATGTCACAGGGCAATATAGCCTCAAAGGGAAGTAGAAGATGAAGATTTTATTGGTCGAGGATAACGAAGCGATTGTAATGGGTTTAGAATACCTGATGCGTGAAGAAGGATTTCAGTGTGACAGTGCTACAACGAAACAACAGGCCCAACAGAAGATTCGCTGTGAGAAATATGACTTATGCCTGCTGGATATTTCTTTGCCTGATGGAAACGGATATGATCTATGCAGAATGATGCAGAAGGAACAGAATCTTCCCGTCATTTTTTTAACTGCGAAGGAAGAGGAAAGGGATGTGGTGAAGGCGTTTGATCTGGGGGCGGACGATTATATTATAAAACCCTTTCGCAATCGTGAACTGATTTCCCGTATGAAAAATGTGCTGCGGAGACATGGAAAAGGGAATCCGGTTCTGTGCTGTGCGTATATCAGAATGGATACGGGAACCGGTAAGGTCTATTGCCATGGGGAGGAAGTGGCGCTGACAAAGCTGGAGTATAAAATACTGAATATTATGATGAGTTATCCTGGAAAGCTTTTTACCAGAGAGGAAATCCTCGCAAATATATGGGATGTTTCGGGAAATTTTGTCAATGATAATACACTTTCAGTCACCATAAAGCGCATCCGTGAAAAAATACAGGATAGGGATGCCAACATCCTGAAAACCATCCGAGGAATGGGGTACAGATTGGAGGATTCAGGTAAGTAGGTCCCCATTCCTCAGATGGATAGGGTAAGAATGAATCAGGTTCCCTGAAAGCGTTTGGGAATTGAATGAGGAGAGTTCGTATGAATCGTTTCTGGAATCATAATGTGGGCATTCGGTATATTACATTTCTAGTCTCCATGGTACTTATTATAGTTTTATTCTGTTGGAATCTTATTTTCAATCACTTTTTTCAAAAACTGAATGAAGAGAATTTTCTGCTCGCCGCCTCCCTTCTGGAGGATATCAGGCAGGAGTATCCTGATTTTGATGAAGAAGGGTGGATAGAAAGGCTTAACCGGTATCAGAAGGATAGCCCTTATGGGCGGGAGCTTTTGAACCAATATGGAATTTTCCAGGGAAATGGCTTTTCAGCGGCGCAGGAAGGGTATCAGATGAAGCTTGCCGTGCTTGGATCGTTTCTTTTGGCGGGTTCCTGCCTTTTTATTTTTGCGGGCATGGTTTTTTATTTCTGCCGGAGACAGAAAAAAATTGACGAGATGGTGACTTATATCAGGGAGGTGGAAAAGGGAAAGTATCAGTTGGAGCTGCAGGAAAATCAGGAGGACGAGTTGAGTTCGCTTCAGAATGAGCTGTATAAGATAACGGTTGCGCTGAAGGAGTCTGCCGAGCTTTCGGGGAAACAGAAGAAGGCCCTTGCTGACTCTGTATCCGATATTTCCCATCAGTTAAAGACGCCCCTTACCTCGGTTATGGTTCTCTTAGATAACCTTTCCGAGAGCGGCAATATGGATGAAGGAACCCGCAGGAGATTTTTGTCTGAGGTGACCAGACAGATGACAAATATCAACTGGCTGGTAGCCGCCCTGCTGAAGCTTTCCCGTCTGGACGCGGGTGTCGTGGAATTTGAACGCGGCGCAGTCAGTTTGGAACAATTATTCAAAAAGGTCTCTGAAAACCTGGAGCTTCAGGCGGAATGGAAGCAGATTCAAATTGTAAGAGAGGTTGAAGGGGATGTTTTTATAGAAGGGGATGCGGGCTGGATTGAGGAAGCCCTTACGAATATCGTAAAAAATGCGATTGAGCATAGTCCTGAATGCTCCCAGGTCTTATTACATGCAGAGGAAAATGCGGTTTATACCTTCGTTTCCGTAAGAGATTGGGGAGAAGGTATCTCCGAGGAAGATCAGAAACATATTTTTGAACGTTTCTATCGCAGCCGCTCTGCCGGTGAGAACAGCGTCGGGATTGGACTTTCTCTTGCAAAAGAAATTGTTGAAAAGCAAAACGGCTATCTGACCATGACCTCCGATCCGCAAAATGGAACCGAATTCATGATGAAATTCCTGAAGGTTTGATCCTTATCTACCGAAAAGAGCGGAAATTTTTTAAAAAATTGAAAATGTCACTGAAATGTCATTTTCGGCCTGTATATTGGGTCGTGATGGAGGAAGGCTTAAACTGCAGATGGAAAAGCCTTTCAGGGAAATCGCTTCAGACATACAGGAAAGGACAGACGAGATGGAGATTTTAAGGACAGAGGGTTTGACGAAGGTTTACGGAAAAGGGGAAAATCAGGTAGTTGCCGTCAGTAATGTCAATTTAAGCGTGGAACAGGGAGAATTCCTTGCGGTCGTAGGCAGCTCCGGCAGCGGAAAGTCCACCTTGATGCACATGCTGGGAGGCGTGGAACGGCCTACCATGGGGAAGGTTTTTATTGAAGGACAGGATATTTACCGGATGGACAGCGACACGCTCGCCATTTTCCGCAGGAGGCAGGTGGGGCTGATCTACCAGTTTTATAACCTGATCCCCGTATTAAATGTGGAAGAAAACATGACGCTGCCCTGCGAGCTGGATGGGAAGACTCCGGACAGAGCCTATGTGAAGGAGCTGGCGGCGACTCTTGGGCTGAGCAACAGGATGCGCCACCTGCCGAATGAGCTTTCCGGCGGACAGCAGCAGAGGGTTGCCATCGGCAGGGCCCTGGTAAATCATCCAGCGATCCTTCTGGCGGATGAGCCGACGGGAAATCTGGACTCCAGGGCGAGCGATGAAATCGTGGAGCTTCTTAAGCTTTCCAACAGGAAATATAAGCAGACCATCATAATGATCACCCACAATCTGGAAATCGCGAAGCAGGCGGACCGGGTCGTGACGATGGAAGACGGATATATTGTAGGCAATGTCCAGGCCCTGCAGGAGGTGATCCGCTCATGAACATTTTACAGAGACTGACCCTCCGGACACTGAAATTGAATCCCAAGCGGACCCTGGTGACTGTCATCGGCATTATCCTGGCGACCTCCCTGATCACGGCGGTGGCGAATGTGGCGGAAAGCTTTGTGGCATCTTTTATTGTGTATGAGAAGGAAACCGGAGGGGACTATCATTATAAATTTTCCCAGGTGTCCGCGGAGAACCTGAAATTTTTCCAGAACAATCAGATGGTGGAAAAGCTGGGAATCAAGCAGGACGTGGGGTACGCGCCCTTAGAGGGCAGCCTGTCGGCGAGGACGCCCTACCTTTATCTCATGGCCATGGATGAAAACGGCATGAGAGCTAACGCCCTGACGCTGCTGGAAGGAAGATTTCCCCAGGCAGAGGGGGAAATCATGATCCCTTCCAATGTGGGAACCACCGGCGGCGTGGATCTTCAGGTGGGGGATGTGCTGACCCTGACCATCGGGGAGCGGAAAGCCGAGGGCTTTTTGCTGGATCAGAGCAATCCCTATAGAGAGGATGAGATTTTTGAGGCCCGGGAGGAAAAGGAATTCCTGGTGGTGGGGAAGATGGAACGGGTCCGGGCCTCCATAGAACCCTCCTGGGCGCCCGGATATACCGCAGTCCTTTATCTGGATCCATCAAAGGTTCAGGGGGAGGTCAATGTCTATGCCACATATACAAAAGAGGGTCTCAAAAACAGAACCTCCGTGAGCGCCGGGCTTCTGGGACTCAGCGAAGAAGAGTACCTGAAATTGGACGGGGATTTTGCGGAGGATAAGCTTTTGGCGGCAGGCGCCCTGGCAAAAGGCTTTGCTTCCCACAGGGATCTGATCCAGATGGAGACCAGAAAGCTTTCAGAGGGCTTTAACCGCATGCTGTACCTGATGGCGGCCCTTGCCATCTTCATCATTGTGGTGGCAAGTGTGTTCTGCATCCGCAACAGCTTTACCATTTCCCTGACGGAGAAGGTTCGCCTCTACGGCATGCTTTCCTCGGTGGGGGCAACCAGAAAACAGCTGCGGGGACTGGTTTACTATGAAGGCTTTTTGCTGGGAATCCTGGGAATCCCCTTGGGGGTTTTCTGCGGCGTGGCGGCGACCGTGATCTTGATTCACGTCACCAGCGGTCTGATGGAGCTTTTTGAAGGGATCCGGCTGATCTACCAAATGTCCTTCCCCGCTATGGGGGCAGGGGCGCTTATGGCAGTGGTGACCATTTTTTTCTCGGCGGGACGCTCCGCCAGGAAGGCCGCCAGGGTTTCTCCCTTAAGCGCCATCCGGGGAAGCGAGATGATTAAGATTCAGGGAAGGGAAAGACGCCTTGCCCGGAAAAACAAGAACCAGAAAACGGTCATGACCAGACTGGTCAATCGGCTTTTCGGCATCGGCGGTCTCATCGCCTATAAAAACCTGCGGCGTTCCCGGGGAAAATACCGCACTACGGTGATTTCCATCATCGTCAGCGTGGCAACCTTTATCGCCGTCAGCTCTCTAATCAATATCGGTTTTTTGCTGGCAGGGACACGTTACCAGGGACATTCCTGGCAGCTGTTGGTGCGTCTCGGGACCGCAGGCAGCGAATACCGGCAGGAGGTTTATGAGGAGGGCGTGAAAATCGCCGGGATGGAGGGGATCCGCGCCGCAGAGGTGCACAGAAGCCAGGGACTCCATGTGGCAGGGGCCAGTCTCCCTTATAACAGCAGATATCAGAAGGACTTCCCTTACCGCACACAGGCCGAGGAAGAGCTTTTCTCTTTTATCACCTTGGGAGAAGGCGCCTATGATTCCTATGTGAGGAGCCTGGGACTGGATCCGGAGCGGGTATGGGATCAGGCGATCCTGCTCTGTGATTATAACCAGGAAGTGGTGGAAAATGGAGAGCGTAAGATCTACCAGGGGGAATTGTACGATTTTCATCCCGGGGACGTGATCGAAGGGGTTGTGCTTCCCGGAGAGGAGGATCGAAACATTTCCATTTCCGTGGCGCTGCAGACCAAAGAGCATCCCATGTCCGTGGCGAGCGTCGGTTCCGGTATGCTGGTGGTCAGCGACAGGTGGCTGGAACAGCAGGGCTTTCCCCTGAACAGGGGAGTGTCGGTCTATATCCGGTGTGAGGATCCGGACGCCCTGGAGAAAGCCATCCGTGAAAGCATCGGCATTCCGGATTATGATATCGTGAACATGGCGGCGGATTACAGGCAGTCCCAGGCTCTTTTCCTCTTGTTAGGCATTTTCCTCTATGGGTTTATCATTGTGATCGCCCTCATCGGCGTCACCAATATTTTTAACACCATCACCACCAATATGGAGCTCAGAAGCCGGGAGTTTGCCATGCTGGAATCCGTGGGCATGACCGGGAGACAGTTCGGGCGCATGATGCTTCTGGAAAATATTTTCTACGGCGGGAAAGCCCTTGTGATCGGGATTCCCTTAGGATGGATCCTGTACGCCGCGTTTTTCAGGATCCTGGAAATGAAGCTCAGCACCCCCTTTACCCTGCCCTGGGGCAGCAGCCTGCTGTGCGTGGGGGCGGTGGTCCTGATCCTCGCCGGTATTATGCGGTACTCCATGGGAAAGCTCCGCAGAAGGAATATTATTGAGACGATACAAAACGAGAATATTTAGTCAGCTATTTCTTTTAGCCCATTCTGAGGTAAGCTTAAAATCTTCATGTTGACAGCCGGAAAGGCTTGGGGTAGTATATAAATGAAAATTTTACCGCAAAGGAGAAATCTGACGTGAAGAAAAAGAATACATGGCATACCTATAATGACGGGCAATTAGAGGAGCTGGAGGCTCTCTGCGCGCAGTACAGGGAATTTCTGGACAATGGCAAGACGGAGCGGGAGTGTATCGATGAGATTGTAAACGCTGTGGAGGCTGCCGGATATGAGGATCTGGAGTCTGCCATCAAAGCGGGCAGATCCTTGAAAAAGGGGGATAAGGTTTACAGTGTATGGATGAATAAATCCATCGCGATGTTCCAGATTGGTTCTAAGCCCATGACGGCGGGCATGAATATCCTCGGCGCGCATATTGACAGCCCGAGGCTGGACGTGAAGCAGAATCCGCTGTACGAGACGGGAGGCTTCGCTTACCTGGATACCCATTATTACGGCGGCGTGAAGAAATATCAGTGGGTAACGATCCCTCTTGCCCTGCACGGTGTGGTGGTGAAGAAGGATGGAACGACCCTTGAAGTGAACATCGGCGAGGACGAGGAGGATCCGGTATTTTTCATATCCGATCTGCTCATCCATTTATCCCAGGAGCAGCTTGAGAAAAAGGCCGCCAAGGTGATCGAAGGCGAGGCCCTGGACATTATCGTGGGCAATAGACCCCTCTGTTTTGATCTGGATGCTGGGGAAGAGGAAGCAGACGGCGAAGAGGCTGAGGATACCGATACGGATACCAGGAAAAAGGTGCGTTTCGCGGTGAAGGCAGGCGTCCTGGATATCCTTAAGAAGCAGTATGATATGGAGGAAGAGGATTTTATTTCCGCGGAATTAGAGGTTGTGCCCGCAGGAAAAGCGAGGGAGGCCGGTTTCGACAGAAGCATGATCCTTTCCTACGGACAGGACGACAGGGTATGCGCCTTTACTTCCATGAAGGCGATGCTGGATACGAAGGAAACGGACAGGACCATGTGCTGCATCCTTGTGGATAAGGAGGAAATCGGTTCTGTAGGCGCCACGGGCATGAAGTCCCATTTCTTTGAAAATGCCGTGGCGGAAGTGATGAATCTGTGCGGAGAGTATAACGAGCTGAATCTCCGCAGGTGCCTTGCACATAGCTGTATGCTTTCCTCTGATGTGAGCAGCGCATACGACCCGGGCTTTGCAGCCAGCTTTGACCGGAAGAATGTAGCATATCTTGGAGGCGGAATGGTATTGAATAAATTCACGGGTTCCCGCGGTAAGTCCGGCTCCAACGATGCCAATGCGGAGTATCTGGCACAGATCCGCAGGATCTATGCAGACCGCTCCATTAATTTCCAGACTGCGGAGCTTGGCAAGGTAGATCTGGGCGGCGGCGGTACGATCGCTTATATTCTGGCGCGTTATGGAATGAGCGTCATTGACAGCGGCGTGGCGGTCCTTAACATGCACGCCCCCTGGGAAGCTACCAGCAAGGCGGATGTGTACGAGACCTATAGAGGCTACAGGGCTTTTGTGGAAGAAGCGGAGGGCTGATGGAACAGCTATTAAAATCGGATTTTTATTTTGACCTGCCCCAGGAATTGATTGCACAGGATCCTCTGGAGGACCGTTCGTCCTCCAGACTTCTTGTTTTGGATAAAAAAACGGGGGCGGTATCCCACCATGTTTTCCGGGAAATCATAGATTACTTAAATCAGGGGGACTGTCTGGTATTAAACGACACCAAGGTGATCCCGGCAAGGCTTCTGGGCGAACGGGAAGGCACTGGCGCCCATGTGGAGGTCCTGCTGTTAAAGCGCAGGGAAGGCGATGTCTGGGAGACCTTGGTCCGTCCCGGTAAAAAATGCCGTCCCGGCACCAGGCTGTCCTTTGGGGACGGGCTGCTTACGGCAGAGGTGCTGGAAGTGGTGGAAGAGGGGAACCGCCTGATTCATTTTGAGTATGAAGGGATCTTTGAAGAGGTTCTGGACAGGCTGGGGGAGATGCCCCTGCCCCCCTATATCACCCACAAATTAAAGGACAAAGACCGTTATCAGACCGTGTACGCCAAATATGAGGGATCGGCCGCGGCTCCTACGGCGGGTCTGCATTTTACAAAGGAGCTGCTTTCCAGGATTGAGGAGAAAGGCGTGGAGATCGCTTATGTGACCCTTCATGTGGGGCTTGGTACCTTCCGGCCGGTGAAGGAGGAAAATGTCCTGGACCATCACATGCATTCCGAGTTTTACCAGATCACCCAGGAGGCGGCGGAGAAGATCAACCGTGCCAGGCGCCAGGGCGGGCGGATTATCTGTGTGGGGACCACCAGCTGCAGGACCATTGAGAGCGCAGCGGATGAGGAAGGGGTCGTCCATGCCGGATGTGACAATACGGAGATCTTTATTTATCCGGGATATCGGTTTAAGGTGCTGGACGCTTTGATTACGAATTTCCATTTGCCGGAGTCCACCCTGGTGATGCTGGTGTCAGCCCTGGCAGGAAGGGAGCATGTGCTTTCCGCCTATGGGCAGGCGATTCAGGAAAAGTACCGCTTCTTTAGCTTTGGGGATGCGATGTTTATCGTATAATCCGGTGTGCCCGCTTCCTGTTTTGGCTTCAAACAGCATCCGGGCATAGCAACATATCTGGGGAAAAGGGAGGATGTATGAAAAGGCGGTTGATGGTCAGTATCGTTGCAGGGATACTGTTGATAGGGTTATATTGGCTGATTTTTTCCTTTTCCGCTCAGGATGCGGAAGAATCAGGAAGCTTGAGCGCCTTTCTTTCGGAAAAATGCGCGGAATTTTGGAATGCGCTTTCCGGAAGACATTGGTCGGATGCGATGATTCAAAGCATGGGGGAATATTTTGAGCATCCCATCAGAAAGCTTGCACATTTTGGAGAATATGCCGTGATGGGAGTCCTTGTTTACCTTATTTGGAGGCCATGGCTACAGCGTGGGAAGAGGCTGTATTTTCTGATCCTCATATGGGTATTTCTTTCCGCGGCGGCGGATGAATTTCATCAAACCTTTGTGCCCGGGAGGTACGGAAGTTTTACGGACGTGATGTTGGACACGGCAGGAGGCCTGTTCGGATGTTTCGTGAGCGCCTGGGCTGAAAGGCTAAGATTCCTGCCGCCTCATTCTTTCTCATAAATTGTGTAACCCCTTGCGACCAAAATGTTTCTGGCTTTTTGTACATCGGCTTCTTCATAGAATTCAATACGCAATACCCCGTCTTCCATTTCTCGGTTGTGGGTGATGCCGATGTTTTTGATGCTGATCTGGCTAAGGGCCAGAATGGTGGCGATGGCGGCAAGGGCGCCCGGCTCGTCCGCAATGTCCACGTTGAGGGAATATGCTTTCTTAATGGGCCCGCTGGAGGCATTGATAAAGGAATCCCTGTAAATACGGGCGTTGTCGAACAGATCATACAATTCCTTCCCTTTTTTGTGTGCAAGCTGCGAACGGATGGCATTCAGAGAAGCGATATAGGAGTCCAAGAGAGTAAGGATATTGTCCGTGTTGGTCAAGCAGATCTGCTGCCACATGGCGGCGGAAGAGGAGGCGATTCTGGTAATGTCCTTAAAGCCGCCCGCGGCAATCATTTTCATGATGCCGTCCTCGGAATCGCTGTCCCGCACCAGGTTGACCAAAGAAGCCGCGATTACGTGGGGCAGATGGCTGACTGCAGCGGTCACATAGTCATGCTGCGCAAAGCTCAGGATAAGGGGAATTGCCCCCAGTTTCTGGACGAGGTCGCGGAATCTGGTTACCTGTCCTGCAGGAACGCTGTCTGTAGGAGTGAGGATATAGTAGGCATTCTGCAAAAGCAGCGCCCGGGAATTCACATATCCTGTCCGTTCGCTGCCTGCCATAGGATGCCCGCCGATGAAACGGGATTCCAGAGGGGTTCCCGCAATATGGTTATGGATATCCGTCTTCACGCTTCCCACATCGGTCAGGATACAGCCTGTGGAGATGACCCGGGTAACCGCTTCCAGGTTGGCGTCGTTTTTTTGCACCGGAGCGCACAGGAAAATATAGTCGCAGGAAGAAAAGGAAGTGTCGATTTGATCCGTAATCTGGTCTGCAACCCCTTCTGAAAACGCGGCGTGTAAGGCCGCCCGGTTAATATCGTATGCGACGATGCGGACGTCAGGTATATTTTCTTTGAAGGCTTTGGCGATGGAGCCCCCGATCAGGCCAAGGCCGATAAAACCACAGGTAAGTGCCATAATTTTCCCCCTAATGAAGCAATATGGTTATATTTAAACATTCTAACGAAGGAATCCAGTAGGACTTCTCGCAATTTAGGACAGATCCCCGCCGGGAATATGGAAGCTTCTCCCCACAATCTCGCAGAAGGGCGCAAGCTCCCTCGTCAGCTTATCAAAGCGCTCAAAGGTAAGGGACTGGGGACCGTCCGACAGGGCATGT
>CANPYG010000095.1 GCA_947588205.1 uncultured Acetatifactor sp.
AAACCGCCTGCACGGAGGTGATGGAGCCGTTGCCCGTGGATACGATACGCTCCTGCAGCTTGCCCATCTCGCTGGCCAGGGTGGGCTGATAGCCCACGGCGGAGGGCATTCTCCCCAAAAGCGCCGAAACCTCGCTTCCCGCCTGGGAGAAACGGAAAATATTATCAATAAACAGCAGTGCATCCTTACGGGAATGCTCGCGGAAATACTCCGCCATCGTAAGGCCTACAAGAGGAACCCGCAGACGTGCTCCCGCCGTCTCGTTCATCTGCCCGAACACCAGGGCAGTTTTATCCAGCACTCCGGACTGCATCATCTCATTGTATAAGTCGTTTCCTTCCCTGGAACGTTCCCCCACGCCGGCAAATACGGAATAGCCGTCGTGCTCGAAAGCGATATTGCGGATCAGCTCCATGATCAATACCGTCTTACCCACGCCGGCGCCGCCGAACAGACCGATCTTACCGCCCTTTACATAAGGGGTCATCAGATCAATCACCTTGATTCCCGTTTCCATGATCTCGTCCGCCGCCACGATATCGGAAAATTTCGGCGCCGGATGGTGAATGGGCCACTTTTCTTCCGATTGTATGGGATCCTTCTTATCAATGGGCTCTCCGATCACATTGACCATCCGCCCAAGCGTTTCTTCCCCCACGCTGACCATGATGGGCTCCCCCGTGTCGACTGCGGTAAGGCCCCTGGACATGCCATCCGTAGAATGCATGGAAATGCAGCGCACCACGCCGTTTCCCAAATGCTGGGAAACCTCAAGCACAAATCTCTTCCCGTTATGGTCTATTGTTACAGCATGGAAAATATCAGGCAAATCAAGAGGATCAAATAAAATATCCACCACCGGGCCCGTAATCCTCTGAACCATTCCCACTGAATTCTTCGCCATTCCATTTCCTCCAATCCAATTCCGCCCTATAACTGCCCCAGCTTCAATGCCTCCCCGGAGGAGGTCTCGATCACATCCGCAGTGACCGTACCCTGACGTTTGCGGTTAATCTCCCCTTCCAGCTGCTCACAGAACTCGGTTGCCGCGTCATATGCCGTGCGCATTGTCATCAAAGTCGCCGCCTGCGCCCCGAGGGCCGCCTCCAGCACCAACTCATAGAACATGGCGCGGAATAAATTCTCCGCTGTCTTTTCGATCAGGGTATGCTTATCCGGCACACATAAAACCTTTTTTTGCGTATCCGAACCGCCCTCTGCCTGGTGGGCGGGCGGCTGCCCCGACCTGGCAGGCTGTTCCGGCTTCCCGGCGGGCTGCTCTCCCGTCACGGCAGGCTGTTCCGGCTTCCCGGTGGGCGGCTCTCCCGACCCGGCGGGCTGCACCGAGTTTCTCGCCGGGAACAATTCACAGACGGCGGGCTGCTGATCCAGCATATTGACATATCTCGGGTAGATCACATTGACCCCTGATATCTTCCCGTCCTTCATAAGCCCCAGAAGGTCATCCAAAAGCGCGCTGCTTTCCTCATAGGTCGGAACATCCTGTAAAACATATCCTTTTTTGATCGGGATGTTTTTCCCGGAGAAAAAGCGGATCGTCTTTTTCCCACAGGCAATCAGCCAAAATACATCCTGCTTTGCCAATTCATCACAGGCGAATTTAAAAACCTCCGCATTAAAGCTTCCGCACAGCCCCTTATTGGAAGCCAGCACAACATAAGCCGGAGGCGCCGCGGGCTCTGTCATTTGAACTGCATCCAGAAAATCAGCCTGGTATTCATCAAATACAGCTTTACACTGCCTGCCGTACCCGCTATATTGACCATAGACCGCATTCAGTTTTGAAAATTTTGCGGCAGAAACGGTCCTCATCGCTTTCGTGAGCTTCTGGGTCGAACGGATTCCCCGCAATTCTTTTTTTAGGCTCTGTATGGAAGGCATACCTTACCTCACTCCAAATCCTCTGCGCAACGTTTTATGCAATGCCCTGCTTATACCTTTCAAGCGCAGCCCGGATGGCATCCAGGGCTGTGTCATCCGCTTTCCTGCCTGTCCGCAGGAAGGCTGTAAGCTCCCCGTAATTTTCTTCAAAAAACGGGAACAGCCCGCTTTCAAAAGCCCCCATTCCATCCAAAGGAACGCTCTCCGCATAGCCTTCCGACACTGCGAACAAAAGAAGCGCCTGCTTCCAATCTTCCAACGGTTTAAACCTTCCCTGTCTTAACGCCTCCATTAAATGGGCACCGGCATCCAGAATCCGTCTGGTATCCTCGTCGATATCCGTTCCAAGCTGCGTAAAATCCGCCAGTTCCCGGTACTGCGCCAGCTTCGTCCTGAGGCTTGCGGACATCTGCTTCATCAGCTTTGTCTGCGCCGCGCCTCCCACACGGGAAACGGACAGACCCACATTGATTGCAGGGCGCTGACCCTCACGGAATAATTCACCCTCCAGGAAAATCTGACCGTCGGTAATGGAAATCACATTGGTGGGAATATATGCCGAGATATCCCCCGCCAGGGTCTCAATAATCGGCAGCGCCGTAATGGAACCGCCACCCATCTCCTCGGACAAATGTGCCGACCGTTCCAGAAGCCTGGAATGCAGATAGAAAATATCTCCCGGATATGCTTCACGGCCCGACGGGCGATGCAGCAGCAGGGAAAGCTCTCGATATGCTACCGCATGCTTGGAAAGATCGTCGTAAATGATAAGCACATCCTTGCCGGCATACATAAAGTATTCCGCCATGGCCGTTCCGGAGAAAGGGGCAATATACTGGGTTGCGGCGGAACCGGAAGCGTTGGCCGCCACAATGGTGGTATATTCCATCGCGCCATACTGCTCCAGTCTGTCCTTGATCTCCGCGATGGTCGTATCCTTCTGCCCGATAGCGACATAGATGCACACCGTATTCTTGCCCTTCTGATTGATAATGGCATCCAGGGCGATGGCGGTTTTGCCGGTCTGACGGTCTCCGATGATGAGCTCCCTCTGTCCCCTTCCGATAGGTACCAGTGCATCAATGGCCTTTATCCCGGTATGCAGCGGCTTGCTGACTGGGGCGCGGTCCAGGATGCTGGGCGCCGCACATTCTATGGGACGCTTTGCAGAAGCATAAATATACCCTTCCCCATCTATGGGATTGCCGATGGCATCCACCACACGTCCCAGCATGGCTTCGCCTACCGGAACGGAGGCGATCCTGCCCACACGGCGGACCCTGCTGCCGCTCTCAATGTTCTCATATTCTCCAAAAACAACGCACCCGATGCGTTCAGGCTGGATATCCAGAATCATGCCCCTCTCGCCGCACTCAAACTCCACGACCTCGCCGTACATGATATCCGCCAGACCATCCATCCAACAGATCCCATCGGATATCTGCATGACCCTTCCCAGCTGATAGACATGGATCTTAGGCTGAAAACTTTCCGCCTTCTGCAAAAACTCCGCCAGGACCTCCTTCGTAGGCTCATTTGTCGTAATCGGCTCCCTGCTGATGCTCTTCTCATAATGATACAACTCTTCCTTCACGGTATCATCATATACAGTATCACCGATTCGGAGCATAAGCCCTCCGATCAAGCTTTCATCCTGCCTGACCCACAAGGAAGTCTTCCCGTTCACCTTCTGCAGCAGCCCGGTGGTGGCTTCATCTACCTTTTTCACCAGCTCTTCATCCAAAGGATATGCGGAGGTCAGCGTCACATACAAAACATCATGGTACTTCAAATATGCCATATCGCCCGGCGTCAGCTTGATCATTCCCAGAATCTCACTGATCTGATCCGCTTCCCTGGCGCGCATCTTACTAAGATACGGTTCCTGGGAAAAAACCTCCTGCACCTTCGCCTTCATGACCTGGAAGAATTTCCGCTTCGTCTTCTCTATCATGACCCGGTAAACCTCACGGCATTCGCGTTCGCCAAAGCTTTCTATCTGGGAAATCTTCGCCTCCGCCTGCGCCCTCTCCTGCAGGATGGCGCTATTCTCAGGCGCGGACGGATCCCCTATGCTCTGAAGGGCGCCAACCGGCCCACTGTCTCCGGCACCCTGCATGGAGTCCCCTGTACCCTGCACGGCGCTTCTTGTACCCTGCGCGGCGTCCTCCTGGATCTCTTCCGGCATCACAGGCGGCAGACTCTTTTCAATCTGCTCCGCCTCATCCAGCTCACGGAAAATCCTTTCCCGGCGGTCCCGGAAAATACGGATAATGATTTTTCGGCCAAAAAACGCCAGTATCCCCACAAGGATAATAAAATTTATGATCACGTATTGAATCTTCATATTTATACCCTTCGCATATCACGGGCTTGCCCGTGATATTGCACCAATAAGTAGTTTGAAAGTTTCCTTTCAAACTTTATTCTTTTATTAAGCTTTCCGCAAAAGAAACAGCAAGCTCCTCCCCATGCTCACTCAATACCCCCAAAAGCTCAGAACATTCTGCTTCTGCATTCATACGGTATTGATCCACCCTGCGGAGTCTTTCGTCGTTCGCCGCTTCCAGCTTTAATCTGCCCTCTGACCGGATTTTTTCAATTTCCGCCTTCACCAGCCTTTGCCGCTCTTTTATAAGGGCGGCCTTTTTCTCCTTCTGCATGACCTCATATTCAGCCGACAGCCTCTCATACTCGGCTTTTTTGGCGGCAGCTTTCCGGATCCGCCCACTGCGCTGGTCAAGCAGCTTCAATACCGGCTGAAACAGCAGGAAATGCAGGATCAGCATCAACAAAAGAAAACATATGACTGTCCATATCAAAACCGATATCTGTATCGTCATCATCTCACCCGTTTCATCATTCCAAAGTCATGCATTATATTTTTGCAATCAGCATAAAGGCGATCAGAAGCCCGTAAATCGTAAGCGCCTCCATAAGGGCGAGGGAAATGATCAGCGTGGAACGGATATCCTTGGCGGCATCCGGCTGACGGGCAATGCTCTCCATCGCGCTCTTTGCGGTGATTCCCTGGGCGATGGCAGGCCCCAGGGTGCTGATTGAAATGGCCATAGCGGCTGCAATTGCAATAATTTCTGATTTCATGTTTTTTCTCCTTTTATTTCGTTTTCTATTCTTTATTTCAAAGTTCTATCCTTAATTTCAAATTTCCAATCCTTATTTCAAATTCCTTTTCCTCTTGGCTTTAAGCGATTTTGCTGTTCTCAGCTCCCATGCGCTCTGCTTTTATTCTGTCTCCGTCACCTCGTCCAGATAGATCGAGGTGAGCATGGTGAAAACCAACGCCTGCAGCGCGCAGAACAGCAACGAAAGAACCATCATCACAATTGGAACTCCAATCGGGAAAATATTATAGAGCTCCTCCGTCACCATCTCTTCTCCGAAGACGTTGCCGAAAAGACGAAGCGCCAGGGACGCCGGCTTGATCAGCTCATCCAAAAGAAGCAGGGGAAGCATAAAGAACATGGGACTTACAAACCTTTTAAAATAATGCTTCACGCCGCACCTTAATCCGGCCACCTGCAGAAAAATAAAGGTCAGGACGCCCAGTCCAGCCGTCACGGAGAGGGAGGATGTGGGCGCCTTCGCATAATCCGTGAGCCCTACTCCCGGCAGAAGTCCTGAATAATTGGCAAAAATGATAAAAATAAACAAAGATGCCAGGAATGAAAAATATTTCCTGGATTTCTCCTGCCCCAGCAGATCCCTAAAGAAATGATCCAGATACTCCACACCGGTTTCGATCATATTCTGGAAAACGCCCGGTCGTTCCTTCAGGTTATGCTTTACGACCAGGGATATCACAGTGACAATCGCAAGAATGATCCACATCATGACCACTTCGCCCGTCACATCCAATATTCCAAAAAGATGAAATATCACTTTAGAACCTTCACCCATTATCGGAATCCTCCTTTCTGTGCAAAGAATCATTGAGCTTCACAAGCCGGTATGTGAAATAAAACATCGGCAGCGTGACCCCCAAGGCGCCTCCTACAAGAAGCCAGACCTTTTCCCAGGGAGTGTAGTCACCAAGTATAAAAATAAAAACCAGAAACGCCACCTGTATCAGCTGCTTTACCATCTGCAGCATAACATACCGGGAGGCGTTCCTTTGCAGTACGCGCCGCGAAACTGCATAATTTAATGCAGTGATCATTACACCGATGCAAAATGCAAGAATAGCGCCGAAAATATTGCTTCCTATGCTAACCACCTTCTTTTCAAGCA
Source organism: uncultured Acetatifactor sp. (assembly GCA_947588205.1). Taxonomy (GTDB): domain Bacteria; phylum Bacillota; class Clostridia; order Lachnospirales; family Lachnospiraceae; genus Acetatifactor. The sequence continues at coordinate 6,154 of CANPYG010000095.1, forward strand.
CCCATTATAGCACCGGGATTATTTTTTTACAAGCAGTATACCCTTAAAGTTTTGTGAACAGTCCATTTCCCGGCTTACATCTGCCTGCGCACCACTCCGTATTCATCGTCCAGCCTGAAATAAGGACAAGTATGGTTGTCGCCTGTCAGGAAACGGTACATCTCATCTTCATCCAGATTCACTAGGCAGCTATAACATTCATAATCCTCATCATATACATAATTGACACAGGCATCACAATTCGTTCTTGCCATAACATCCTCCTTTTCAGATGCCTTCCCCTGCATCTCTCTTTCTGAAATCCCACCTTCCGGTGCAGAAATATTCTATCATATGACCATCTCATTTACAATTGTAATTCTACACTCATAGAAATCCGCTCTTGACAGATATTCATCTGCTGGTATATAATATCTTTTGCGCTGTGAAGGCGATGTATTCATAAACGTGTAGGTCGTGAGACGTACAATTACGGGGTGTGGCTCAGTTTGGCTAGAGCGCCTGGTTTGGGACCAGGAGGTCGCAGGTTCGAATCCTGTCACCCCGATTTTTTATTGGGCGTGGAACCTGTATTCCTGTATGGCTTCCGCCCCTTTTGCGTTATTTTTATGACGTTAATACTAAAACGCAGCAGAAAACCTCTGCTGCGTTTTTGCTTTCTCTCTTTACTTTCCCTTTTCTGCCATTATGCACAGTGCATGCACTCAGGTCAGATGCTTACATCATTCCGCCCATTCCGCCGGCATTTGCGGGCATGGCGGAGTGTCCTCCTTGATGTTTGCGACAACAGACTCTGTGGTCAGCAGCGTGCTTGCAACGCTGGTCGCGTTCTGCAGGGCGCTTCTGGTCACCTTGGCAGGATCCAGGATCCCGGCGTCCACCATCTCCACATATTCTTCCTTCAGGGCATCGTAACCAACGCCGATCTCAGACTCTCTTACCTTATTCACGATAACGCTGCCTTCTAAGCCTGCATTCGCCACGATGTGGTAAAGAGGAGCCTCAAGGGCCTTCAGCACAATGTTCGCACCGGTCTTCTCATCGCCTTCCAGCGTTTCAGCCAGCTTTGCAACATCCTTGGAAGCGTGGATATAAGCCGCGCCGCCGCCGCAGATAATGCCTTCCTCCACTGCTGCCCTGGTTGCTGCCAAGGCATCTTCCATACGGAGTTTTGCTTCCTTCATCTCGGTCTCGGTAGCAGCGCCTACACGGATTACCGCTACGCCGCCTGCCAGCTTGGCAAGACGCTCCTGAAGCTTCTCCCTGTCGAAATCAGAGGTGGTCTCTTCGATCTGATTCTTGATCTGGGCAATTCTGCTCTGGATGGCAGCCCTGTCGCCTTCGCCGTCTACGATCACGGTGTTCTCCTTCTGAACCTTTACGCTCTTCGCATGGCCCAACATGCTCATGTCCGCATCCTTCAGCTCATAGCCCAGCTCGGAGCTGATCACGGTACCGCCGGTCAGAATAGCGATATCCTCCAGCATTGCCTTTCTTCTGTCGCCATAGCCGGGAGCCTTCACAGCCACTACATTGAAGGTACCGCGCAGTTTATTTACGATCAATGTGGTCAGGGCCTCGCCCTCCACATCCTCAGCGATAATAAGGAGCTTTGCGCCGGACTGCACGATCTGCTCGAGCAGGGGCAGGATCTCCTGAATGTTGGAAATCTTCTTATCGGTAATCAGGATATAAGGATTGTCCAAGACAGCTTCCATCTTATCCATATCGGTTGCCATATATGCGGAAATATATCCTCTGTCAAACTGCATGCCTTCCACCAGGTCAAGCTCAGTCTGCATGGTCTTGGATTCCTCAATGGTGATGACGCCGTCCCCGGATACCTTCTCCATAGCGTCGGCTACCAGCTGTCCTACCTCGTCGTCGCCTGCGGAAATCGCGGCTACTCTCGCAATGTGGTTCTTGCCCGCTACCTTCTGGCTCATATCGGCAATCGCCTTCACAGCGCAGTCGGTTGCCTTCTTCATACCCTTTCTCAGGATGATCGGGTTAGCGCCTGCAGCCAGGTTCTTCATGCCCTCGTTGATCATCGCCTGTGCCAGAACGGTTGCCGTTGCCCGCCACATCGTTGGTCTTAGTAGCGACCTCCTTTACAAGCTGCGCCCCCATATTCTCAAACGGGTCTGCCAGCTCGATTTCCTTCGCAATGGTCACGCCGTCATTGGTAATCAGCGGTGCGCCATAGCTCTTATCCAATACTACATTTCTTCCCTTAGGTCCAAGGGTTACTCTCACAGTGTCAGCCAGCTGGTTCACGCCGGACTCTAATGCTGCACGGGCTTCTGCGCCGTACTTAATTTCCTTTGCCATATCGATTCGCCTCCAAAAAGTTATTCAAAATTTTATTTAAAATATATTCTTGCTTCCTGATCGTATTTACGGTTCCCGGTCCGTCCGGGCCATTTCCCGGGCTTACTGGATGATCGCCAGGATATCGCTCTGTTTTACAATGATATACTCCACATCGTCCAGCTTCACTTCTGTTCCGGAATATTTGGAGAAGATAACGTTATCCCCAACCTTTACTTCCATCTTCACTTCTTTGCCGTCTACCATTCCGCCGGGTCCTACGGCAAGAACCTCAGCCTGCTGAGGCTTCTCCTTGTTCTGTCCGGGAAGGACGATCCCTGACTTGGTTGTCTCTTCTGCCACCAACTGCTTCAATACCACTCTGTCACCCAAAGGTACTAATTTCATGGTCATTGCCTCCTTAAATTTCTTGTTATGATCTTGGTTTTTGTTAGCACTCTTTATGCCTGAGTGCTAACTGCAAAACATATATTAGTTTTATATGTAGTTCTTTGCAACTTTATTCAGGGAAGCTGAAATGATTATTTTAAATGAAATCTCTTTTTTTCTCCGTTTTTCTCCGTTTTTTATATAATGCCCCGGAAAAAAGGATTTAATATTTATTTTAGATTTTATCCAAAAGACCCATATCGGGGCATCCTCTGCCTCCGGTATGGGTCTTTCTCCCCGCGCTCTTCAACGCGTTCTCCTTAACATTTAATCTCCAGATATCCCAACAGCTTGCTCATATCGTATTCCGACAAAACACCCAGATTGGAATCGTAGAACTTTCCATCGTAATGCACCAGGTAATGGCAGTAACGCCCCATCCTCTCCATCATAATACAGCACTTCGGCAGCACTGCGGGCTTACCTTCCGTATAAACGATGATATCGCTGTGATCGATCCCGAAATAGTTCAGGGCAGAGATCATACGTCCCATGGTAGCCTGCCATTCGCGGCAATCCATCACCATAATCACTTCCGCGATAGTGATTCCGGCCAGCATGGCAACGCACGCCTGTCCACACAGGCCATCCTCCGGCTGGATGATCACCTGCATACTGTCAATCTTACGGATCGGATTCTCAAAGCTGTAAGGACTGTTCTGATCCATCCTGATCAGGCTTCCCGTCACATGCAGCAAAATCTTATGAGGCGTGCCGAGTTCCACGGTCACCGCATCCTCATCCTTGATATGGATCTCATAATTTCCCTTTTCCAGCGGCAGAAGCTCACAGGCGATGATCTTATTGTCCAGCACGATATCCGCCTGGATCACATCGCGCAGCTTACATACCTCCCATACATTGAAGGGAATCTGGATCATATACCCTTCATCCTTCTTTTCTACGCAGGACTCAAAAAAATACCTCATTCTCATACCCTCCATACATTTGTAAAATAGATACCTTAATATAAATTGTACCAGATTTTCTTCCCTTTGAAAACCACTTTCCCTTAATTTTTTCTACATGTTGTAACGGTTCAGCCCGGGTCTTCGACACTTGTAACTGAATAAAAATCCCACAAGCCGCAGAAATGCGGTATTTTTTTGTCAAATTTTTCT
>CANPYG010000096.1 GCA_947588205.1 uncultured Acetatifactor sp.
TAATGTTCATGGTATGGTCGTCCACCACATTTGCAAAATTATAGGTAGGATAACCGTCCGACTTGATGAGGATCATATCGTCCAGTTCGGAATTTTCCACCGTGATATCCCCGTACAGCTCATCATGGAAGGTGGTCGTGCCGGTGGTCGGATTATTCTGACGAATGACAAAAGGCTTGCCCGCCGCCAGATTGGCCTCAATCTCCTCCTTGGACAAAGATAGGCAATGCTTATCATAAATCATGATCTCCTTGCCTTCCACAATCTCCGTTTTAAGGGTTGCCAGCCTCTCCTTGTCGCAGAAGCAGTAATAAGCCTCTCCCTTATCAATCAACTCCTTCGCATACTTCATATAAATGCCGGTCTTCATCCTCTCGCTCTGGACGTAAGGGCCGTAGCCCCCATCCTTGTCCGGTCCCTCGTCATGCACGAGCCCGGTTTTCTCAAGCGTCCGGTAAATAATCTCCGTAGCGCCCTCCACGAAACGCTCCTGGTCCGTATCCTCAATCCTCAGCATAAAGTCGCCGCCCTCATGCTTTGCGATCAAAAATTCGTAAAGCGCCGACCGCAGGTTCCCCACATGCATCTTCCCTGTGGGGCTGGGCGCATATCTTGTCCTGATCTTCGTCATTTTCTCTCTCCTCCGCCTGGCTTTAACAGTCGGAAACCACCGGCCATTTTATCTTTTCATTCTTTGCTTCCCCGAAGGGAAAAAAGCATGACCGTCCGCTGTCTTTCAATGCCGTATGTCCTATATTGTAGTCTCTCAATATCAAATCCGCAAGATAAAATTTTATTTTTCTGTACCGGACAGTAACAGTGCCTTAATCTCATCCAGTCTCCCGTCCGCATGATATTCTCTGACCAGTTCGGTCAAAATTCCCGCAAATACAACGGCGCCTTCCCTTTGCAGATGGGCATTGTCTTTCGTACCCCCGCTGTGGGAGCTGTTTGGATATTCTCCGGGCTCAGTCCATAAAAACAGCTTCTTACAGGCCTCTCCCCCGATTTTTTGACAATACTCCGTGGTAGCCCTCCCCATATCCAGCAAAACTACATTTTCCTTTTCTGCGAACCGGATCATCGCTTCCCGGTATTCCGGGAAACTGACCTGAAAGCTTCCATCTGTGGATTCTTCGCAGTTGCGCATGGCGATGGCGGTAATCAACACCAGAACCGCCCCCTTTCTCCGGCACAGCTCCAGATAAGGATACAGGGAATTGCCGAACTCCTCCGCAGGAACATAACGCTCCGGTTTTCCCTTGTTCGCATCATTATGGGCAAACTGTACCAAAAGATAATCGCCCGCTTCGATGCCTGCCTCAATATCCGCAAGCCTTCCTTCCTCCCGGAAGGAGCGGCTGCTCCTTGCCGCCATGGCGCGGTTATCAATAACAACATCCTCCAGCTCATAACTCATCGCCTGGGAAAAAATACTGTCCGGGGAATGGTAGATCCTGCAATCCTCATGCCCTTTCAAATATTGGTACCATACCTGCCCCCAGCCGGTCTGCGGTTCCGCAGAAGCCCCATAGCTCTGCATGGTGGAATCCCCTGCCAGAAAAATCCTTTTCTTTCTCCTATCTCTTTCACCGTTCATCGCCCACATATGAAAATACCTGTCCTTCATCGCATAAACCTTCAGGTCTGAATATTCCCCGATCATGGGTGCCAGCTGGCGGAAGCCGATCTTACCGCCCGTAAGCAGGGGACCATAGGTCTCCCCATCATCCACGAAATGAAAGATTTCCAGATCATTAATAAAAAAGATCACATGATTTTCCTTTTTCACAATACCGATCTTATAGGGCTCTGACACATCCTCTACGTCCGGAATCGGATCTCCTCCCTGGCTCGTCAGATAAAAGCCATAGCTCTTTCTCAGGTTACAGGTATGAAACGCCCTTTCATCCTTTTCCTTTCTTCTGAAATAAGAAATATGGAATGCATTGATATCCCCATGGTGATACAGCGGATATTCCCCTGTCCTCACCTGCAGCGCGGGATCAAAAAGATCCTCCCCATTTCTTCCCTTTGCGGCAAAAAAGGTCATACACAGACCGGGCTCCCTGATCGGTTTAAATTTCCACTCAATCTTAACATCAGAGGGAAACTCCACAGGACACCACAAAACATAATTTGCCTTTTGTCCTTCTACCGCGCTCATGGCATTCTCCATCCGCATCTTCCCCTCAGGAAACGTAATGATCGCCTTTCCTTCCAGAATAAAGTCCCTGATATCCTCCTCCTTTGCCAGAGGGTTTTCATAAATCAGCTTTTCTTCCATCCCATGTTCCTTCCTTTCCATTCATGATGTCCTGTTTCACAAAAATTGATATGAACCTATGCTTTCCCGCTGTTCCTCATAAAAACAATCTTCCCACCTGGTACACGGCCGTCGCCACACACCATGCCAAAAGGATCTCAAACGCCATCATTTTCAGGGTAAATTTCCAGGAGCCACTCTCCTTGCGCACGGTAGCCACGGTTGCTGCGCAGGGCACATAAAGCAGGCAAAACAGCATCAGACAATAGGCGTTTAACGGTCCGAAGCCCGGATACGCAGCCTGTACATTGCTCACAATGGCTGCCATCCCCGCCGCAGAATTGGCATTAGAAACCCCGAACAGTACCGCAAAGCTGGTAACCACCACCTCTTTCGCGGAGATACCGGAGATCAGTGCCACCACGATCTGCCACATCCCAAGACCTGCCGGCTTAAGCAGCGGCGCAAGGAGCTTCCCCAGCATAGCCCCGAAGCTGTCAGCGGGATCTCCCACCATTCCACCAGGGCCGAAGTTCAGCACAAACCAGATCACGATGGACGCGATGAAGATCGTGGTTCCTGCTTTTGTCAGGTAATCCTTCAGTTTATTCCAGACATAAATGCGGATCGTCCTGGCGTTAGGACGCTTATATTCCGGAAGTTCTATCAAAAGGGAATCATTGATCTTTCCCCTTTCCATACGGTTGATCACCATGGCGGACAGGATTGCCGCCGCCATACCCACCACATACATGGAAAAAGCAGCCAGTGCGGAATATTTTCCGAAAAACATGCCCGAGAACAAAACATATATGGGAAGCCTTGCCGAGCAGGACATAAAAGGCGTCACCATCATGGTCTTACGCCTGTCATGCTCCGTCTCCAATGCGCGCGTGGCCATGATCGCAGGCACTGTACAGCCAAAGCCCAGGATCATGGGAAGAAACGCCTTTCCGGACAGCCCGACCTTTCCCATGACCGAATCCATCACATAGGCAACCCTCGCCATATAGCCGCTGTCCTCCAAAAGTGCAAGCGCCAGAAAGAGGATAAAGATATTGGGAAGAAAAGTGAGGATTCCGCCCACACCCGCAATAATTCCATCCACTATGAGGGATTTGAGCCAGCCGCTCACATGAATCAGATCCATACCCCGGCTGACCGCGCCTGAAAACAGACCGAGTCCTGCTTCAAAAACTCCCTTCAGGGCATCCCCAATGGTAAAGGTAAAGAAAAATACCAGCGCCATGATCAGCAGAAATATAGGGATTCCCAGAACCGGATGGGTCAGCAGCCGGTCAATCTTATCTGTGCTGGCCGCCTTCTCGTCCCTGTGGAAAAGACATTCCGCCACAACCTTTTCAATATAGGCATATTTACACTGGATGATCTCCTTCTCATAGCTTCTATCCACCACATGCTGCACCTGAATGGGGTGCTCTTCCTTTACATCCTCGTCGTCCTCCAGCAGCTTGATCGCATGCCAGCGCACGGAGGAATGCGTGGGATAATGCTTTTCCATCAGCGCTTCCAGCACGGAAATCTTCGATTCAATCTCTTTCGGATAACGCAGAATATACTCCCCCGCGCCTTCTTCATAATGATGGATCACGGCATGAAGCAGGACGCTTAAGCCGGTGCGCTTTGTCGCAGATACCGGAACCACAGGAATGTTGCCCAGCAGCTCAGGCAGACGGTGCAGATCGATCTCCATCCCTCTCTCATGAATAATATCCATCATATTGAGCGCCAGGACCACCGGCTTGCCCAGCTCCAAAAGCTGCAGGGTCAGATAAAGATTGCGCTCTAAACTGGATGCATCCACGATATTGATGACCACATCGATATCATCATCCATTACGCATCTCCTGGTCACTTTTTCTTCTATGGTATAACAGGTTAAGGAATAAATACCCGGAGTGTCCACCAGCGTGATATCGATTCCCTCATAGCTGGTCTGGCCTTCCACCTTCTCCACAGTGACGCCGGGCCAGTTTGCCACCTTTAGCTTTGCCCCGGTCAGGGCGTTGAATAAAGTGGTCTTGCCGCAGTTAGGATTGCCAACACAGGCGACGCGGATCGCCCTTTTCCCCTCCTGTTTCTTTTGTTCCGTCTGCATCCCTTGTTCCGTCTGCATCCCCTGTTCCATCGGCTTCTTTTGTTCCGTCTGTTCCATCTATGCTTCCTCCCCGGATTCTTCCTGAATCTCAATATGGGAAGAAATGTGCCTGCCCAGGGCGAGTCTCGTTCCCCTGACCTTGATGATCAACGCACCCTTATGTTTTCGGTTCAGCACCTGAATCTTCGTTCCGTCGTTTAATCCCAGGGCCTGGAGCCTTCTTGTGATGGATGGCTCCACGGAAAGCCCTTCTATCGTATATCTTCCATCCTTTTTCGCTTCGTATAGTGTCATTGTATTATGCCTGCCTTCTTTCGCTGTTTGTTTTCGTTTAAGGATAAGCTGCAAAGGAAATTCAAACGTGGATTTTGCAATTGTCCCAGGTTTTATCCAAGGCGCTGCACCTCCCAGAATCTGCGGAGCCTGATATTTCTGGCAAACATTCTGAGCTGGTCATACAGGTCATCATATCTTGCCGCACAGATCTCCCAGTCCGCATAGCGGTTGGTCTCGAACCACAGTCTTCGATGCAGTTCCCTGATCGGAAGCAGTTCTCCCGCCAGCTTAAGCGCGGCATCCGCGTAAGGGATCCCTTCCTCCATCGTCTCAGGGCACTTTTTCGGAAGTAACAATATCTTTTCCGCCGTAAAAAGTGTGCGCCGCACCGCAAGCAGCATCGCACGGTATGCGGTCTGGTTTCTCGCAGGGGTAAACTTCCTGAGCGCCTCTTCCGCTTCATTCAGAGATCTGATAAAACTCTCCGGATCGTGATAGGCGTTAAACTGCACCATCCGGAAAGGGTTTCCCCACATTTCCTGCTTGAACTCTCCCTTTTTATCATGGTCAATGAAACGGTCATAGTGATAAATGGGATCCAGCAGCATTGCCTGCCCTCTGTCAAATCCATACAGACTCTTATGGATCAAAAGATACAGTTCCTCGAAGGAATATTCTGATTCCGGTCCCCAGCTGTAATTGGCGCCCACTAGGACTCCCGGCAGGGCCAATTCCAGAATGGTGTCCCCGTGGTCCGCCCAGGAGGACATGATCATCCCCCGGGAGCGCCCGCAGTCTGCCTTAAGCAGACCCTTTGTATTCTCATAGCACTGCCTGATATCGCAGGAAAAACACGCCCAGCTCCAGCTGCCCGGTGAAATATAAAGCCTTATCTTCTGGCGATGCAGCGCATCCACAAAGGGATAGGCTTCCCTCGCCGCATAATCCCAGAATACAAAATCCGTATCCTCCGGAAGCTCCCCCGCCCGTTCCACCGGAACGGAATAATCTCCCCATGGAGGGGCGAAAAAGTCCGCATACATCATCATAGAACAGCCCAGCCCCGCGAGCACATCATGAATAAAGGTATAATGCTCGATAAAAAGCCTGCCGCCCTCTTTCCCGCCGAACACCTCCGTCAGGCCTACCGGCTCATCCCCTCCGCAGTGAATGATGCCCTTTCCGAAGCAGTCCACAAGCTCCGTCAGCATCTTGCGGATCAGCTCGCGCACCTTCGGATTCGTCGGATCCATGCAGTCGATCAGCGACCCGTCCTTACGCCGCAGCGCCAGGGGCTGCAGCTCCTCAATGCGCACCAGCTTGTCAAAATGCCCCAGCAGATTCACGATCGGGCGCACGGAAAGGTTCCACTCCGCAGCATACCCGACTATCAGCCGCCACTCCCGCGCGCTGACCGAGCCGCTGTAGCGCCCCCAGGCAGGTACGGATGCGAACTGAAATACATCCTCTATGTAAGGCATATAGGTATTATATTTATACCGCGCCAGACGCCGTATTATCGTAAAAAAATGTTCTGTCGTGGGGATCTGCCCCCTGGAAATATCATCGGACAGCGCACGATAGGAAAGCGTAGGCTCGTCCTGGGCATCGAACTCGCACAGCGCCCCGTCGTTGATAAGATCCAGCTCGGACAGTGTAAAGAGCGCATACATCAGTCCTCTGGAAGAAGATGCAAAAATCGTGACAGCGGTCTTTCTTGCGCTGATCCGGTAAGCTTCCTCTGGCATGGGGGAAACCACATAATCGATCGGCGATACGCCATTCATGGGTCCGTTTTCCTGAAAGATTTCCCCTGCCCGGGGAAACGCCTCCACCACTTCTTTACTCAAATGATAATCCTTCAGCCTGATCGGTTCAGCATAAGCCCGTATCTGCTTTATCTGGGGAATGATCTCCGTTTTCATCCTAACGCCCACACCCTTTCCATCTATTCTCCGTCTCCCGGCGGCTTTTACTTTATAACCATTTTCTCTATTTTACTTCCAGAAGGGATAATTTACAATATATTTTGCGAAACTAATTATACATTATCTCTGAACTGTTACCTGAATAATACAATTTGTAATCAGGTGTGGGCTTTTACCACGACAAAAAGAAAAAGGACCTCTCCGGGTTTATGCCTGAAGAAATCCTTTTTAGGGAACTTTTTTACAGCCTCATATTTTATATATTCTTGTTACGGTTCTTATATATTCTTGTTACGGTTCTTTGATATCGGATCGAACCTGATATTAGGATATCATGATATCAGACATAAGAAACATTTCTCTCAACGCTGTATTCGTGCGGCTTCTTGCCCACAGCCTTATGGCCTATGGCTATGGCGATCTGGTACGCATATCCCTCCGGGAACTTAAGGGCGTTGGCGAAGTATTCCTTCTTCTCCCCCGACAGGGCGTCCTTGATGCAGCCAATGATCAGGCTTCCGAGTCCCATACCTTCTGCAGCAAGGGAGATATTCTCCACGGCAATCCCCGCATCCACAGCGCCCCAGTAAAAGCTCTCATCCGCGCTCAGGATAAGCACAACAGGCGCCTCGAAATAAAAATTGTGGGGCGGATTCTGGATTCCCCTCTCCTCGTTCTTAACCGTTTCAATCTCCTGAAGAACGGGGTTATCCCCTTCCACTACGGAAATATGGACCTCCTGCCTGTTCGCGGCAGTAGGAGCCTGCAGCCCGGCCAGGATCAGACGTTCCAGTTCCTCCCCTGACAGTTTCTGCTCCGTATATCCCCTGGTAGAGCTTCTCTTTTCAATTACCTGTAGCACATCGCCCATCTCAATATCTCCTTTTTCATCTGAATTATTTTTATTCCCGACCGTTTCATTTCTGATCGTTTTATTCCTGACCCTTTTATTCCCGACCTTTTTATTCCTGACTGTTTTCGTTCCAGACCTTAAATTTGACCGTCTCAATCTTGGAAACCTCATCTGCAAGAAAACAGATGTCATCCGACAGGCTGATCCCCGTAAGAATGATGTCCGTACTTCCTCTTCCTTCCAAAAGCCTGGTGAGATCTTCCACCGCAATAATCCCGTTTTCTATCAGCCCAAGCACCTCATCCAGGATTAAAAGATCGCATTCCCCGGTTGCAAGAACCTTTCTGGCATAATTCATGCCGTTCAGGATGTTGCGGCACTCTTCCTTCTGCTTTTCCCCGGAAAGCTCCTGATAATTCTCTTCTGACTTTTCAAAGCGAAATAGCTTGATCTCCGGTTCCATCTTCTTCAGGAAAGAAGAATTCTCCGGGAACTTACCCTTTAAAAACTGAATGATCACAACTGTTCTGCCTTGGACGGCCTCCTGAACAGCCCGTCCGATCGCTGCGGGCGACTTTCCTCTTCCGTCACCCGTGTAAATATGTATCATACCTTTTCCCATCTTTTCACCCCATGGAATTTATCTGAAACAACAACGGAAGCAGCCTGTCTGTCAAATTCACGTACATTATCCGCATTTTCATATTATTTTACTATGACATTCTACCACATTATTTTCTAAATGGCAACTTTTGACATAAATTATTAAGATATTGTTAAAAAAATAATAACAATTTACTCCTCATCATATATTTCCAGCTTGCTGACAGATACTTCAAAGGCGACCCTGCGTTCCACATTCTCCTCGTCCAGCTTTTTCATATATTCCCTGCTCTGAATCCGGCCCCAGATGGCGCAGCGTTCTCCCACGCTGAAATTGCTGGCGTATCTGGCATTCCTGCCCCAGCAGATACAGGGTATATAGTCGGACTTCCCGTAAGGTCTGTTGACAGCAAGGAGAAGATCCGCAATTTCCCTGCCCAGAGGGGTCTTCCGGTAAATGGGCTCCTTACAAATATATCCGTCCAGGAAAATCTGATTCGTCTTCGAGCTTTCCTCCAGCTCATCCACAAACTCGATCTCCCTTGCAAACACTGACAAAACCAGCCGATTCCTCCGCTCCTCATGGCGGTTATAGGAGCGGAACTGTCCGCATACGCTGATATACTCGCCCTTATAATCCGCATTTACATCCATAAGCCGTTCCGATACCATGATCGGGATGATGTCGTAGCTCTCGCTGAGCCTGCGCACCCTCACATCCACCATATAGAAGCCTTCACCGAAAATCTCATGACTATAGGTAAAGTCGCTGATGACCTCTCCCATAATCGTCACCTGATTGTTTTCAATAACCTTATCCGTCATTTTTGTTCTCCCTTCTTACACTTTAGAATTTTCCGGCTGCCTTTCCTTGCACGCCGGAGCACCTGGTATATTACACAATCAACGTTTCCCCGTCGGACGGGATATTTTATTTATACTACTTTTTGGGAACGGATAGAATAAAAAAACGCCGCGCTTTCCGTCAAATATCGCACAATTCTGCTTTGTATTTCATAAAATTTCACATGAAAAACCACCAAAAACAATTGCAAAACACCTTTTTTCCTTGCGTTATGAAAGAAAGGGTGCTATACTATAGCAGTTTGAAAACGACAAAAATTTTTGGTTGACACAATTTGACGGTTTTCGCAGGTCATCGGAAATGCCCGGGGAATATCGCCGAAAACCAACAATGGAGGAGCTTATGAGACAAAAAAGAGAAAATGTCAGGAATGTAGCCATCATCGCCCACGTAGACCATGGCAAGACCACACTGGTGGACGGGCTTTTAAAGCAAAGCGGGGTCTTTAGGGAAAACCAGGAGGTGGCGGAGCGTGTCATGGACTCTAACGATATTGAGCGGGAACGCGGTATCACCATTTTGTCCAAAAATACTGCAGTCACATATAAGGGAACAAAGATTAACATCGTGGATACCCCGGGACACGCGGACTTCGGCGGCGAAGTGGAGCGGGTGCTTAAGATGGTGGACGGTGTGATCCTGGTGGTGGATGCCTTTGAGGGCGCGATGCCCCAGACCAAATTCGTGCTGAAGAAAGCCCTCGAGTTGAAGCTTCCTGTCGTCGTATGCATCAATAAGATCGACCGCCCTGACGCGAGGCCGGAGGAAGTCGTAGATGAAGTGCTGGAACTTCTCCTGGAGCTTGAGGCGGACGACGCCCAGTTGGACTGTCCTTTCGTCTTTGCCTCCGCCAAAACAGGGGTCGCATCCCTGGATCCCCATCAGCCCGGCACCAGCATGGAACCCCTGTTTGAGACGATCCTGAGTTCCATCCCCGCCCCCGAGGGAGATCCGGAAGCCGGAACACAGGTGCTCATCAGCACCATTGATTATAATGACTATGTGGGAAGAATCGGCGTCGGGAAGGTGGATAACGGCGTGATCACCG
>CANPYG010000097.1 GCA_947588205.1 uncultured Acetatifactor sp.
GCATGATCCTCTTAGACGGCCGGGATATCAACACCATCCCCCTGCAGACCCTGCGGGAAAACATCGCCTATGTTCCCCAGGACAACTTCCTGTTTTCCGATACCCTGAAATCCAATATTGCCTTTGGAACAGAAGGGGAGGACATGGAGCAGATCGTAAAGGCCTCCGAGGCAGCCTGCATCCACGAGAATATCATTGAGTTCCCCGACGGGTATGAGACCATCGTAGGAGAAAGAGGCGTCACCCTGTCAGGCGGGCAGAAGCAGCGAAGCTCCATCGCCAGGGCCCTGATGAAGGACGCCCCCATCCTGATTTTGGACGACGCCCTGTCCGCAGTGGATACCGACACAGAGGAGCATATCCTGCACAACCTGAAACAGAACCGGGCGGGCAAGACCACCATCCTCATCGCCCACAGAATCTCCACCATCCAGAACGCCGATATCATCATGGTGCTGGAGGACGGAGAGGCCAGGGAGATCGGCAATCACAGCCAGCTCATGGCGCTGGGAGGCATTTACCGGGATATGTTTGAAAAGCAGCAGCTGGAAGCCGCCATCGGCGAGAAGCGGGCCGCCTTGCAGAAGGATATCGACAACCATGTTGTCTCTAAGGAAGGAGGGGCGTTCGCATGAAAAGACTGCTCACCTATTTAAAACCCCATAAATGGACCATGACCTTCGCCACCCTCTTAGTCCTGTTCATCATCGTTGTGGAGCTGTCCCGCCCCATCATCATCGGGAACGCCATCGACGATTATATCAACGGGTATTTCAGGCCATACCGGGTGACCCAGGCAGGGGCGCCGGGCGCGGTGGTTTATCATCCTGCCTCCACGGCACAGGCAGATATTTACCTTACAAGGGATTACCCGGAGTTTACAGAGGAGGATCTGGCTTCGGACGACAGAATTTATTATCAGCTCCTGCTCTATGAGGATCAGTACTATATGGCGGAGAAGCTTACCGCGGCACAGACAGAGCTTCTTACGGACGCGGAGCCGGAAACTATTCGCTCCTATCTGGGCAGCTATTCCTCCCGCCCTAGTACTCCGCTTTCCAAGGACGAATTAAACGAGCTGCGCCGCTTTGATTTCCGGGGCATCCTGATCACCGCCGCAGTCTACTTTGCCCTGCTGCTCTTAGGATTTGTGCTGAACGCCGCAGACACCTGGATGCTGCAGAAAATGGGGCAAAAGATTATTTTCAGCATGCGTGAGGAGGTGTTCCGCCACATTCACAGCCTCTCCCTGAACTTTTTCAACACCACCCCTGTGGGCAAATTGGTTACAAGGGTCAGCAACGATACGGAAGCCATCAACGAGCTGTTCACCACCATCCTGGTACGGCTGTTCAAAAACGTGGTCATGATCATCGGCTACGCGGTGGTGATGATCTCCATCAGCCCCGGCATGGCCCTGGTTTCCTTCCTGCTTCTGCCCGTGGTGGGGGTACTCACCTTTGTATTCCGTTATACTTCCAGAAAGGCTTATCAGCTCACCCGCAACAAGATCACCGAGATCAACACCTTTCTTTCCGAACACATTTCCGGCATGAGGCTGATTCAGATCTTTGCAAGGGAGAAGGAAAAATACAAAGAATTTGAGCAGAAGTCCAGAGAGCTGTTCGCAGCCAACTGGCGGGAGGTCATGATCTTCGCCATCTTCCGCCCTTCCATTTATCTGCTCTCCGTTGTGGCAATGATCATCGTGATCGGAACAGGCAGCTCCTTCGTGCTCCACGGCACCCTGTCCCTAGGAACCCTGTTCATCTTCATCACCTACATCAATTCCTTCTTCCAGCCCATCCAGGAGCTGGCGGAGCAGTTCGGCACCCTCCAGTCCTCCTTAGCCTCTGCGGAAAAGGTTTTCTCCATCCTGGACGAGAAGCCGGAGATCGTAAACGCCGAACATCCCCTGCCGGTGCAGATCCAGGGCAGGATCGAGTTCAAACATGTGTGGTTTGCCTATGAAAAGGAGGACTACATTTTAAAGGATGTGAGCTTCGTCATCCATCCCGGGGAAAAGGTGGCCTTCGTGGGCGCCACGGGAGCGGGCAAAACCTCCATCCTGAACCTGATCGGCAGATATTTCGATATTCAGAAGGGAGAAATCCTCATTGACGGAGTGAACATTAAGGACATCGATACGGATGTGCTGCGGGGCGCCATCGGACAGGTACAGCAGGACGTGTTCCTTTTCACCGGGGACATTAAGACCAACATTTCCCTGGGGAATCCCGACATCAGCCTGGAGGATGTAAAGACCGCCGCCCGCACTGTCAACGCGGATACCTTCATCGAAAAGCTTCCGGAGACCTACGACGCCCCGGTAACGGAACGGGGAAGCACCCTCTCCGCCGGGCAGAGACAGCTGATCTCCTTCGCCAGGACCCTGGCCTACAAGCCCTCCATCCTGGTTCTGGACGAGGCTACCGCCAACATCGATACGGAAACGGAGAGCCTGATCACCAAGGCGCTTGAAAGGCTCATGGAGGGCCGCACCACCATCATGGTGGCACACCGCCTCTCCACCATCCAGCACGCGGATAAGATCATCGTCATGCACCACGGGGAAATCCAGGAATCCGGCAGCCACCAGGAGCTGCTTGCGCAGAACGGGCTCTATAAGAAGCTGTATGATCTGCAGCTGGTGGAGTAAAAGGACGCCGGGCGCAGAGAACGAATTGGGGAAAATGGTAAAAAGATGCAGGTTATACGTTAAAGAGACCCTCCTCCCAGACCGGGAAGAAGGTCTCTTCTCTTTATTCATTCTATTGTTCTTAAAATACGGAAATCCTTGTGGTTATGCACAGATCACGACAACGATTTTCACACCTCTTTGAATGGGAAAATCAAGGCTGTCAGTCGAAGATGGATCCCATGGGCGCCACATACAGGCTTTCGATGGCGACTTCCCCTTCAGAAGAAAGGCTGATGGCATGGGAATCGGGGGCATCCGGATAAGAGCGGATGCTGAGAGCCTTATAATCATTGAAAAAGGCTTCCACCAGGGAACGGTCCACGTAGATCTCCATGGTAATCCTGCCGTTTTCATCCGGCAGGCTGCCTTTCACGGTGCTGACCTTCGCTCCTTCCCCTTTATTCTCCGTGTGGCCTTCGATGGTTTCCGCAGCCACATCATAGGTATAGGTGGTGGCATCCCATTTTCCGCCCTGCATCAGGCTGATGGCAAATTGGGAAGCCTTGCTTATGTCTGCGGTGAGCCGGATGCAGAGCATATCCTCATCCACCTCTTTTAACAGGCTGTTGGCTTCTTCCAGTGTCAAATCTGTCCGGTCGATCAGGGCATCCTCTTCCAATTCATGCAGTGCCTCGATGGGAGCGATCATCAGATCCGACCCATCGTCCTTCAGCCAGATCCTTCTGGCAAGACCCACCGTATGAGCCCAGCCGGATGCACCCTGCTGCGCCGCGCCACGTTGATCCTGCATAATGCTGAACATATAAATATTGCCGCTTACAGGATCCACGATGCAGCTGGGGCCGGTAAATACATTGGCTCCGTAATCCAGCAAATGGGGCTCTCCATCGAATTCCGGATCCGGGGTAAACTTCCCGGTTGTCAGGTCAAAATCCCCCAGCCAGTAATATACCTTGTTGTCCGCAATGCTGGCAGGCGCCGGTGAGATTGAAAAGAAATACTTGGTGATAGTGCCCGCCTCATTGGTTACCGGCAAAATGATAGGCAGCTCCCAGGAGGTTCCGTACAGGGCGGACTGGTTCTCCATCTCATAAACAGGTCCCCGATACTGCCAATCCATATCAATGGTTCCATCCGCTTTTAATTCCAGGGTATCCGTGGTATACAAGAGAGCCGTGCCGCCGTTTGAGGAAGTGCTTCCCGAGCAGACCAGCATACACCAGGTATCCCCTTCCTTCCAGAGATGGGGATCCCGGAATTCCCCGGCACGCCCCTGACCCTTTTGCTGGATCACCGCCAGCTTGTCATAAATCACCCAATCCGTAAGCTCAGGGTCAGACAAATCCGCAGGATAAGCCACTCCGATATTCTGGTTGGAAATCAGTCCTTCATAGTCCCGGAAGCCGTCGTTGCCCGCCGTAAAGAATAAAAGGGGAACGCCGTTTTTATCCAGGGTCGCGCCGCCGGACCACACTCCGTCGGGAACCACCGATCCCTCCGTGGGGGTAATGGCTTCCTGAATGGGCTTCCAGTTTACCATATCCGTGCTGACCATATGGCCCCAACAGATATTTCTCCAATAGGAGCCAGTCATGTTGGCCTGATAGAACAAATGATACATTCCGTTATAATATACCGGAGCATGAGGCTCGTTCATCCAGAACTGATAGGGCGCCCCATGGAACTGGGGACGGGTATAGTCGCCGGTGAGAATGTTCTGCAGCCAGATCTCGGAAAATGGGATTTCCGGAACCTTTGCAGAAGCATATTCCTTCGCCACGGCATCTGCGGATAAGGCTGTGCCGTAGATCTTCACCTCATCCAGGTATCCGCTGGCTACATTCAAATATCCTGCGGTCAGACGCTCTCCTTCGATATTCCTGCCCACTGCCAGAGATTTGTTGCCGGCTCCCTGGATCTGGCTGCCCTCCGGCACGGAGCCGGAAGCCACCAGGTTCCCGTTCAGATACAGGCACATCTCCCCGGCCTCGGAGTCAAAGGTGGCAGCCACATAATTCCACTGATACTTGCTTAAATTATCGCCGTTGGACCAAATGCTCAGCCACTCCTCTCCGGTGCCTGCCTGGAAGGTGAGGCGGCCGAACCGCTCATAACCCAGAAGAAACCCTTTCTTGGCCTCCTTATCCGACTGGCTTAAAATGCCGGTCGGGGCATCCGTGCCGTTATCCGCCGCATAAGGGTCGTCCCACTCGAAGGTTCTGGGGGCGATCCAGGCGCTGACGGTCAGGGCAGGACCTTCCACGGTGATATCCTTCCGGTTATAGGTAAGATAGGTGTTGCTGCCGTCAAGAAGAAGACAGCCTCCCTTGATCCCCTGGTCTCTCCACTGAGGATCCTGATCCTCCATATAGGCGGCATGGGCAAAGCCATAGGTCATTTCCGTGTCAGGCAAATGACCCGAGGCGTCCTCCACCACAAGTCCTTTCCCTTCGTCCAGCTTCAAATACAACAGCAAATCTTTACTGTCCCCGCCGCACCCGGTAAGGACCGCACCCAGCAAAAGAACCAGAAAGCCTACAATTACCGCTGTTTTTCTTTTCTTCATCTTATTCCATTCCTCTTATCGGATTCCTCTTTTTCAATTCCTTCGTTCCTGCGATCCCGGGCTTACAGGCTGTTTGCCGCTAACTGCCAGGGGATCTGCACAGGCTCTCCGGTTGCTCCGTCGGGAACCTCTTCCGCGCTGTTCTCATAATCCGGCGCAGTCTCATAATAGGTCACCACTTCATCAAAGAAGGCGTGAGCCCAGCCCTCTGCCTGTTCATCTGCAAGGACAATGTACATTTCCTGTCCCAGGTATTGGGAAAGATCGCACACATAGGTGGCCATATCCGCCCAGGAACCTCCTGCGCCCACGCTGGGGAAGTTGGCGTCGTTAAAACGGTTTTGCTTGTAATAACCGATCTCTGTGCCGTCTGCAAGATATACGTGCACGGCCGCCGCATGACCGCCCATCCGTACAGAGATATAACCGCTGCCGGCAAGAGTAAAGTTGGTGGACTGTACCTGCCAGGTGGCAGCCTCCTCCAGGCCATTGTTCCAGCCGTCCAGGTGATAAGAACCAGCCTGATTATAAGGAAGTTTCTCATCCCAATAATTTTCCGCGGAGATGACCCCTGCAGCCTGACCGTCCACAACGCTCCAGCCGTCCGTCAGAACCGTCCAGCCCGCCAGATTCCCGCTTTCAAAGCCGCCGTTGGCCACGCTGTTATGATCCGCCATGGCCACCACCGTAAAGGCAGACTCTACAACAGATCCTTCATAGCTTGCCCCGTAAGTTACCTGATAGAAACCGGGCTCGCTCATATCCACCGCTTCAAAGCCCTCCGTGATCTCGGCATCGCCTTTGGTCACCTTCGTCACCGCAATATCCTGTACTTCATTTTCCCCATAAGCAGCGGCAGCCTCTGTCAGGTAGGCGGTTACATCCACCGTACCGCAGTCCACCACCTGATTCGGCACAAAGGAAGTCATGGTCAGGGAATTCAGGGCCACAGGATAAGGATAATTGCTGTAGTAATTCCGCAGGGCAGCCAGATCATCATAGGAAGCGGATGTGTAAGTCTCTGCCTGTGCCTTCTCCATCTGCTCCACCTCCAGGGCCGCAACCTCATCCTTCGTCAGGGATACCCGGAAATCATCCACATTCAGGAAAGCAAAACCGCCGCCGTCATTGGCGTCCACCACCTTCAGATAAACCACCTTTCCCAAATAAGCGCTGGCATCCATATAGACCCGCAGAAGGGTCAGGGCCAGGGAAGGATCGCTGAAATAGTCGTTGTGCATGACCAGAAGCTCTTCATCCGTGGCGCCGTCGCAAAGAGCCACATAGCAGTTGCCGTTGCCCGCGCCGATCATAAAGGAAATGTAGCCGTCCCCGCCCAGGGTGAACTTTGTGGACCGGATGGCGCCAGTCAGGTTCTCCGCGATAGCGCCATTGTTGCTTCCATCCAGGTAATACTCTCCTTCACCATAGACGCTTCTGTCCTCCCAGTAATACTGTCCGGTAGAAACCACGCCGTTCTTCACAAGGGCAGTGCCTTCCAGAGTTTTCCACCCTGTCAGGTCTCCGGTTTCAAAGCCGCCGTTTTCAATGGTATTAGAGGTCTCATCCTCCACGAAAGGCTTCTCCCCGTAGGTCTCGATCTGCTTTTTGTACTCTGCTTCCGCAGCTGCCACCTCATCATCGGAAGTGCAGACCTTAAAGGCATCCACATTAATATAGGAAAAATCGCTGCCATCATCATTATCCGTGATGACAATATAAAGGTTCTTCCCGATATAAGCGCTCAGATCCACAACCTTCGTGATGAGATGATCCGTGATAAAAACGCCGTCGCAGTCATCATTGGTAACCCTGGCCAGCGCTGTGTCATTCCCTTCCTCAAAGAACTCCACATAGACCTTTTCCGTATTCTTACCGGCTCCCATCTTAAAGGTGATGAAACCATTGCCTCCCAGCTTGAATACGTCTGAAGTCAGGGTGCCCCGCATGGCCTGGTTGCCTCCGGAGGTGCCGTTAAAGAAATAAGTGCCGGATTTCTCCATGGGTGCGCCGTTCACTTCATCGGCATCGATCACGCCCCGGAAATTGAAGGCTGCATCCTGACGGGTCCAACCCACCCAGGAGCCTTCTTCCACCTCTTCAAAATCGCCGTTTACAATATCCTCCGCCACACTGCTTTTTGTGTCTGAACCGCCGCAGGCGGCCAGTCCAAGCGTCATGGAGAATGCCATAAAAAGCGACAATACTTTCTTAAAATTCTTTTTCATAAACATCTCCTCTTTCCTTTCCCGATCCTTTCCTCTTAGTTCTTACTTTTGGTTTAGATCCTTGGGGTTTGATTTTGGTTCTTGATTTTGGTTCTTGATTTTGGTTTGTTTGATCCAATAAAGCAACGTTTGTGTAACGTTTCACCCTTAATGTAAGTAAAGTATAAGCATGACAGTCTAATTTGTCAAGCACATTTCTCTATAAAATTAAATTTTGTATAATTATAACGATTTTTATCTCCTTAATTTGTTAATTATTAACAATAAACTTCCGAAAATAATAAAATTCCCGAAGGGGTTTCCCCTTCAGGAATTTTATGAAACGTTTTATTATATATCATACTCGTCCGTCTACTTGTTTATTCTTCCAGTGTCCCACCCAGGCAGATCTCATATTTTTCCAGGCTCATCAACACCTTTCCCTGAGCCTCGAAGCTGATGCCATCGGCGGTCAGGGGGGTATAAATCACGGCGCTCATGGCCTGCTCCCCGTCGTTGGCAAAAACCTCCACGCTGAATCGGTCTAACAGGATCCGCAATTTGATCTCGCCCCCGCGGTCCCGGACAAAACACTCCCGTTCATGGACGAAATCCCGGTTCAGTCCGGAATGGCTGCGGCTCAGGCGCAGGGTGGATGATTCTGTGCAATAGGAAATGGAGGTATAATGCTGGCTGCCGGATGCCACCTTGATACGGAATTGTTTATAGGGATTGCTTAAAGGCTTCAAAGTCACCGTCATGTCGATAGTCCGCCCATAAACACCCCGCAGGGTTACCTCTTCCCGCACAGGAATATTGGAATAAACCACTTTATGTCCGTAAAAGCCCTGGATCTCCCGAACCGGAAGCTGCAGCACCCTTCCCTCCCGGAAGGAAAGCTCCCTGGGGAAAGTCATCTGCCCAAACCACTTTGCCTCCGAAGGCTGCCCCCCGCAGGTATCCCAGTTCTGCATCCAGGCAATCATGATCCTGCGTCCGTCCGGCAATTCCATAGTCTGAGGCGCATAAAAATCCAGGCCATAATCCACTGCCTGCACCGTTTCCCGCAAGAATTTATGGGTTCCCCGGTCGTAATGTCCAATCAGAAACATGGTACTGTTCCCATTATGAAATTCCATCCCCAGGGCGCTCATATCCTGGGGGCTGACCATCAGGATATCCCGGTCCCCCAGGGCAAAAAAGTCCGGGCATTCCCACATTTTACCGTATTCGTTATGACACCTGTCCAGGATGGTGACAAAACGCCAGGTAAAACCATCTTCGCTGTGGAAAAGCAGGACAGCCCCGCTGGTATCGTCTGTCCGGTTTCCGATGACACAATCATAGCCCCCTTCCGGAGAGGGCATCATCTTAGGATCCCGGAAATCCGCCACGCTGAAACCTTTCGGCAGATCTTTGACATCCAGCACCGGATTGCCGGGGAGCTTTTCATAATTCAGACCGTCCCCCAGGGCAAGGCATTGATTCTGGATCACCTGATGGCTGCCGTCAGGACACAGGAACTGTCTCACTCCCGTATACATGACGAGCTGTCTTCCATCCGGCAGCTCCAGAGCCGAACCGGAAAAGCAGCCGCCCTTATCATAGTCCTCATCCGGAGCCAGGGCCGCAGGCAGATATTTCCAGTGGAGAAAATCTTTGCTGACCGCATGTCCCCAGTGCATGGGACCCCACTGAAGAGAATAAGGATGGTACTGATAAAAAAGATGACATTCCCCTTTGTAATAAGAAAACCCATTCGGGTCATTTGTCCAGCCGATCCTGGGAGTCAAATGAAACAGGGGACGCTCCTCATCCGTTATAAACGCGCTGTATTTTTCCTCATAATCCCGTGCCTTCTGCAGCTTCTCACTGATCATATCCTGATGCCTCCAAATTTTAAGTATTTTGTCTCATCATATTTTAAGGACAGCCGCATCCCGCGGGACGGGGCTGTCCTTCATTTTTTTGTGTTTAAAAGCCAGTTCTTATTCTGCGGCCTTGTAACGGTCATAAGCATCCTGATATACAGAAAGCAGCTTATCCATACCACAGCTGTCGGTAAGCATATTCAGGTACTCGTTCCACTCTTCATCTGTAGGGCCGCCGTTCTTAAGCCAGGTGCCTTCCTTCTCGGAAACATTGCTGACGAAATCAGCCTTATAACGGGTGATCGTATCCAGCTCGTCATTGGTAAAGGTGGCGTCGGAAGGGAAGAAATTCTTATTTTCCACATAAGGGAGCCAATCGTTTACCAGATATCCGAGACGTTCCGTGGCACGATCCTCCATATAGAAGACCTTGTTGTAATACTCAGGAAGGATCAGACGAGGGCCATAAACCTCGTAAAGTCCTTTTAATTCCCCTGAGCTGTGCTGGAACTTGGCCTGAGCCTCCTCATCGGTAATGCTCTTCCAGACGCCGTTCTCATCCTTTTCGGTAAAGTAAACC
>CANPYG010000098.1 GCA_947588205.1 uncultured Acetatifactor sp.
CCCAGGCAATGGAGGCTTCAGCCCCAAATGGCTGTAAGCTTGCAAATTGCTGGTCTGTGTGTTACAATGTTTGCAAAAGTCAGCGCCGAAGCGCAGGAAAGCTCAATAAACATGCTGTGATAATGTGATAAGGGAGGAGATATGATGGGCTTAGGACAGGAGATGTATGCATTTGCAGGGAAGCTGTTTCCTATTGGAAGGAGCCTTACGGGAGAAGGCGTAAGGGAGAGTCTTGCCTTGATCAAGGAACAGATTCCGGAACTGGAAATAAAGTCTGTGCCCAGCGGGACCCAGGCGTTTGACTGGACCGTGCCGAAGGAATGGTCTATTCGGGAGGGTTATATTGAAGATGAACAGGGCAGACGTATCGTAGATTACCACGTCAATAATCTTCATGTGATGGGATATTCCACTCCGGTGGACAGGTATGTCAGCCTGGAAGAGCTGCTGCAATACATTAAGGTTGAAGAGGGGCAGCCGGAGGTGATTCCGTATGTGACCTCATATTATTCTCCCAGATATGCCTTTTGTATGTCTAAGAAGCAGAGGGATGCTTTAAAACCGGGTACTTATCATATGGTAATCGACAGCTGTCTGTTTGACGGCGTTTTGAATTATGGAGAATTGCTTTTGCCGGGAAGTTCCAGGGAGGAAGTCCTGTTGTCCACCTATATCTGTCATCCTTCTATGGCTAATAACGAATTATCCGGTCCTGTGGTGGTCACCTGGCTGGTAAAGTGGCTGAAGAGTCTGGACCGGAGACTTTCCTATCGTATCGTGATCGTGCCCGAGACGATTGGCTCTATTGTTTACTTGAGTAAGAATCTTCCGGTGCTGAAGGAACGTGTAATTGCGGGATTTGTGTTGACCTGCGTGGGAGACGACAGAGCCTATTCCTATCTGGAGACCAGAAAGGGAAACACGCTGACAGACCGCGTAATGAAAAATGTGCTTGGCTTTGCACATCCTGAATATCTGACCTATAGCTATTTAGAGAGGGGTTCCGACGAACGCCAGTATAATGCGCCCGGTGTGGATCTTCCGGTGTGTGACTTCTGCCGTTCCAAATATGGGGAATATCCTGAGTACCATACATCGGCTGATGATATGTCCCTGATATCGCCCCAGGGACTGGAGGGTTCCTTTGAAGTGATGAGGCAGGTGATCAACGCCCTGGAGTATAATCGCCATTACCGTGTGACCTGCCTGTGCGAGCCCCAGCTGGGAAAAAGAGGACTGTATCCTACAGTCAGCAGGAAGGGCATCTACGAGGAAGTAAAGAAAATAACGAACCTGATCGCTTATTCGGACGGCACGGAGGATTTAATTCAGATCAGCAGCAGGATCCATGTTCCTGTGGAGGAGCTGATTCCTATCGTGAAGAAGCTGTGTGAAGCAGGGCTATTGGAGAGTGTGGAAAATCATTGAAGAATATTCAAGAAGACTGATAAACATTTCAGATCATCATGGAATTGGTCCAAAGTTATCTGGCGGGTATACATTTAGCGGAAAACCTTCCATTTAGTAGAATATTACATGAAAGACCGGAATAATTCAGCACAATTCTTTTCCAAAAAAGTTGAGATATTTTCGAAAATGGATTATAATATAGACAATGGCTGATACCAATTAGGCCCGACAAAAATGTATTGGTGAATTTTAAGCTGACAAAGAGCAGCAGAATGGAGGAAACACATGAAGAGAATTGGTATGTTGACAAGCGGTGGGGATTGTCAGGCGCTGAACGCTGCAATGAGAGGCGTTGCGAAGAGCCTTTTCAACAGCGGGGAGAAGGTTGAGATCTATGGTTTTGAGAACGGCTATCAGGGACTGATCTACAGCAAGTTCCGTATGCTGACCGGCCGTGACTTCTCCGGTATCCTGACCAAGGGCGGCACGATGCTGGGCACATCCAGGACCCCGTTTAAGACCATCCGCGAGCCGGATGCGGAAGGACTGGATAAGGTGCAGGCCATGAAGCAGACCTATTATAAGCTGCAGCTGGACTGCCTGGTGATCCTGGGAGGCAACGGAACCCATAAGACCGCGAACCTTCTTCATGAAGAGGGTCTGAACGTGGTGACCCTGCCTAAGACCATTGACAACGATATCTGGGGAACGGATATGACCTTCGGCTTCCAGAGCGCGGTTGACATCGCTACAACGGCTATCGACCAGATCCATACCACAGCAGCTTCCCACAGCCGTGTATTCATTGTGGAAGTGATGGGACATAAGGCAGGCTGGCTTACCCTGAATGCAGGCATGGCGGGCGGTGCCGATATCATTTTGATCCCGGAGATCCCTTATGACATCGATCATGTGGTGCAGAAGATCGAAGAGAGGGACCAGGGCGGCAGCAGCTTTACGATCATCGCCGTAGCCGAGGGCGCTATTTCCAAGGAGGATGCAGAGCTCTCCAAGAAGGAATATAAGAAGAAGCTGGCAAAGCGCCCTTATCCTTCCGTATCCTATGAGATCGCGGCGGAGATCCAGAAGAGAAGCGGACGTGAAGTGCGTGTGACCATCCCCGGACATGTTCAGAGAGGCGGAGCGCCCTGCCCCTACGACAGAGTATTTGCAAGCCGTCTGGGCGCTGAGGCCGGAAGGATGATCCTGGAAGGCAAGTATGGTTATATGGTTGGCTACAAGAACCGTGAGATGGTGCGGGTTCCTTTGAAGGAAGTGGCCGGCAAGCTGAAGATGGTATCTCCTGACGCCGCTATTGTGAAGCAGGCTGAGATGCTGGGAATTTCCTTCGGCGAATAATGTTTAAGATAGAAAGGATCTGACAACGGAATGTCTTATACCGCTTTGTACCGTAAGTTTCGTCCCGACTCTTTTGCTGATGTAAAGGGACAGGATCATATCGTAACCACCCTGAAGAACCAGATCCGGGCGAACCGCATCGGTCATGCATATCTTTTTACCGGCACCAGGGGTACCGGCAAGACAACGGTTGCCAAGATTTTTGCAAAGACTGTAAATTGTGAGAACCCTACGGAAAACGGCCCCTGCGGAGTCTGCCGCAGCTGCAGGGCGATTGCCGCAGGGGCAAGCATGAATGTGATTGAGATCGACGCCGCTTCCAACAACGGCGTCGATAACATTCGTGAAATTGTGGACGAGGTGGCTTATTCCCCGGCGGAAGGCAAATATAAGGTCTATATCATAGATGAGGTCCACATGCTTTCCGGGGGAGCTTTTAACGCGCTTTTGAAGACGTTGGAGGAGCCGCCCTCTTATGTGATTTTTATTCTGGCGACCACAGAGGTACATAAGATTCCCATTACGATCCTTTCCAGGTGCCAGAGATATGATTTTAAGAGAATTTCCATTGATACAATTGCCGGGCGTATGAAGGAGCTGACGGCGATCGAGCAGGTTGCCGTGGAAGACAGGGCGCTCCGTTTCATCGCCAGGACTGCGGACGGTTCCATGCGGGATGCGCTGAGTCTTCTGGATCAGTGCATTGCTTTCCATCTGGGCTCGGAGCTGACTTATGACAAAGTGCTTGAAGTGTTGGGCGCCGTGGATACAGAGGTATTCAGCCGTCTGCTTCGGTTTGTGCTGGACAGGGATGTAAAGGGTTGTATTAACCTATTGGAAGAAATTACCATGCAGGGTCGGGAGCTGACGCAGTTTGTGACGGATTTTACATGGTATCTGAGGAATCTGATGCTGGTTCAGGTGTCGGAGAACCTGGAAGATGTGATCGATATGTCCACCGAGAATCTGGAGCGCCTGAAGGAAGAGGCGGCGGCAGTGACCGGAGACCGGATCATACGTTATATTCGGATTTTCTCAGAGCTTTCAGGACAGATCCGCTATGCTTCCCAGAAGAGGATACTGGTGGAGATCGCTTTGATCAAGTTGTGTAAGCCTTCCATGGAGACCTCTCAGGATGCTTTGCTGGATCGTATCCGGGAGTTGGAGGAAAGGGTGGAGAAAGGCGTTTTCATGGCAGGAGATGCCCAGGGCACTTTGGCGGGTGCCGGCGAAGAAGGTTTTTGGGGGCAAAACGCCGGGAAAGGCGGACAGCCGGGTAGAACCGGCGGAAACAGCGCATTGTCATCCGCTATGAAGAAGGAGCTTGCGAAAGCGGTTCCCGAAGACATCAGGCAGATCGTGTCAAAGTGGTCTTCCATTGTGGAAAATGCTGCGAACCCTATGAAAACACATTTAAAATCAGTTCGCTTAAGCCTTGGGGGAGACAACAGGCTTATGATGGTGGTAGAGGACGGACTGGCGAGCGATTATTTGTCGCAGCAAGGACATAAAGAGCAGCTGGAACGGTTGCTTTCCGAGTTTGCGGACAAGGAAGTGGAAGTGGACATTCAGGTTGCGGACAATAAGCGGGAAATAGAGGAAAATTACGTGGATCTCTCACAAGTGATCCGCATGGAGATAGAGGAAGAGGACTAGGAAGCGAAGAGCTGAAAGGGTAAAGAGATCAGGCAGGAAAGAGATTAGGGAGCGAAGAGGACTAGAGAGCGAAAGGATCAGGAGGCAGAGGAATGGCAAAACGTGGAGGATTTCCGGGGGGCGCAATGCCCGGAAACATGAATAATCTGATGAAGCAGGCACAGCGCATGCAACGTCAGATGGAGGAAGGGCAGAAGGAGCTGGAGACGAAGGAATTTACCGCTGCATCAGGCGGCGGCGCGGTTGAAGTGACGGTCTCCGGGAAGAAGGAGCTTGTAAAGGTGAAGCTTTCCGAAGAGGTAGTGGATCCGGAGGATATTGAAATGCTGCAGGATCTGATCGTGGCGGCTGCAAATGAAGCGCTCCGCAAGGCGGAGGAAGCGAATGAAGCACTGATGGGCAGGATGGCAGGCGGATTGGGAGGAGGATTTCCCTTCTGATGGACCTATACAGTGGACATATCAATAAGTTGATCGATGAGCTGGCTGCGCTGCCCGGAATTGGCAGTAAGTCGGCCCAGAGGCTTGCTTTTCATTTGATCAATATGCCGCAGGACAAGGTGAACCGCCTGGCGAATGCGATGCTGGAGGCAAAGGCCAATGTGCGCTACTGCAGGGAATGCTATACCCTGACGGACAGCGAGCTGTGCCCGGTCTGTGCAAATGCAAACCGTGACCACAGGACCATCATGGTGGTGGAAAATACGCGGGATCTGGCGGCATACGAGAAAACGGGGAAGTATGAGGGTGTTTATCATGTGCTTCACGGCGCCATTTCGCCCATGCTGGGGATCGGTCCCGGGGATATTAAGCTGAAGGAATTGATTGAGCGGCTGCGTGGGGATGTGGACGAGGTGATCATCGCCACCAATTCCAGCCTGGAGGGCGAGACGACGGCGATGTATATCAGTAAGCTGATCAAACCCATAGGGGTGAAGGTTACCAGGATTGCCAGCGGTGTGCCCGTAGGCGGAGACCTGGAATATATCGATGAGGTGACATTGTTGCGCGCCCTGGAGGGCCGGACCTTGATGTAACAGATGAGAAAAGGGTATGTTTGGATGAGATTGGAGGTGCTGTTATGAGCGTACAGGTCAGGGATTTTGGAAAAACAAGGGAAGGACAGAAGGTATCCCTTTATACAATTTCAAACGCGAATGATATGAAGGTATCCGTAACAGATTACGGCGCGAATCTGGTGAGCGTTATTGTTCCGGACAAGGCTGGCAATCTGAGGGATGTCGTCCTTGGATATGACCGTGTGGAGGGATATTTTGAAAGCCCCAGCTTTTTCGGGGCGACAATTGGTCCGAGCGCCAATCGTATTGCGGATGCGAAGGTGACAATCGAAGGAGTGACATATCAGCTGGATGTGAACGATGGCCCTAATAATCTGCATAGTCATAAGGAATTGGGTTTTCATAAGAGAATGTGGAAAGCGGAAAGCTCCGATAAAAGCGTCACTTTTACAATAGAAGATCAGGATGGTTCCCTGGGTTTCCCTGGGAATAAAAAGCTTTCCGTTACCTATGAGCTGGATGATGAGAATGCTTTGACGCTGCGTTATCATGGGAGCAGTGACAAAAAGACCGTGCTCAATCCCACAAACCATACCTATTTCAATCTGAAGGGGCATGGGCAGGGAACGATTGAGGATCATGAGCTGTGGCTTGGCGCTTCCTATTATACCCCCGTTGCGGAAGGGTCGATCCCTACCGGCGAGATCGCGCCCGTCGCTGGAACAGTAATGGATTTTACCGTTCCGAAAATAGTTGGAGAAGAAATCGATACTCCCTGCGAGCAGCTTCTTCTGACCGGAGGATACGATCATAATTTTGCGATAGATGGGTGGGATGGAAGCCTGCGTCATTTCGCGACGTTAAAGAGCCCTGACGGACTGCTCGCCATGGAAGCTTACACTACCCTTCCGGGAGCCCAGTTCTATGCCGGGAATTTCATCACTCCGGAGACAGGGAAGGGGAATGCTTTCTATGAAAAGAGAGGCGGTCTTTGCCTGGAGACGCAGTATTTTCCTAACAGCGCGAATGAAAAGAATTTCGCGTCCTGTATTTTTGGCGGAGACCGGGAATATGATTCTGTAACGGTTTATCGCTTTTGCTGCAAATAATGTCGAAAGGTTCTTTGAATAAGACGACAAGGATTGCTAAAATACCTCGCACACCGGTGCTATGATGAAAGCAAAAGGTGTGGGAGGTATTTTTGAATGGAATTGCCAAAGAATATTACACAGATCGGAGAGGCTGACCGCCGGTGCAAAATTTATGTAGAGGATTATGTGATATCCTATATCAGACAAATCAACCACCTGGCAGAGAATAAAAATGTGGGGCTGGCTCTCTATGGAATACAGAAGGAGGAAGGAGAGGTCAGGTATCTGTTTTTTTATGGAGCCTGTAAGCTGGACATGCTGCAGAGGGAGGTGAGGCATCTTTCCCAGGCCCAGATGCAGGAAATCGAGAAGCTGAGGAAAAAATTTTTCCCGGATTATCAGTTCCTGGGATACCGTCTGTTAAATGGGGAGATGGTGGAAGGCTTCCATGTGTGTGAACAGGGAATTTGTCGGTACATAACGGGCTATGCCTGCTTTTATGAGAAAAACGACGCGATGCTGGCATACATGCTTGATTCCCGCGGGGAAGAGGCGGAACCGGAAAAGGTGGATCAGGAAAAGTATGAGCGTGTACGGGTGCGCCAGGAGACAAGGCGTCAGGAATACCAGAGTCAGATGAAGCAGGTGGGAAAGGGGAGGGATTCCCGGAAGGAGACCTATGAAGAGCAGCCGGAGGCGGCAGGCGACCAAGGTAAAAATCAGAGGGCTTCCCAGGGGATTAGGTCTGTGTCCGGCGTGTTGAGACAGGTCACAGGAGAACGGGAGAAAAAACGGATAGGAAACCGGAGGGAGCAAAATGTAAGAGAAGGCCGATCGGTACAGCGTGACCGGACAGCTGCGCCCGCCGGAACAATGCATATGATGAGATTGTCCGTGGCAGGGATGTTTCTGCTCTTATGTGTTGTCGGGCTGGCTACCCTGTATGATAATGGAGGAATAGAAGGAATACAGTCGGCCGCGGAACGGATGTGGGAGCAGCTTGCCCAGAAACAGCTGCCCGATTCTGAAGATGCGCTGTCTGCAATGAATCCAAGTGGACTGAGCGGAACCCTGTATGCGGAAGATAACCTGACGGATGCCTTGCAAAAGGAAAACGCAGCGCATACGCAAGCCCCGGGGGATTCTAAAGAAGAACAGGAAACAGGGCAGCAGGATCAGGAGAACCTGCCTGAAAAGGATGATCCGACAGGGGATGGACAAGCAAGTGGAACGGGTCAGCCCGACAATATTGGCCAACCTGGCGGAGGACCGGGCGATGGGCAGCAGACTGATGGGCAGCAGGGCAATGGGCAGCCGGAAGGGTCACAGACTGACGGACAGCAGGGCGGTGAACAGCAGACCGACGGGCAGCCGGAGGATGAAAATGGACAGATGGATGAAGGACAAGGAAGCGGGGAAACAGGCCAGACAGGCCAGAATTCTGCAGAATCACAGCCTGCCAATGATGGACAGCAGCCGCAATCCCCAGAAGATGCGGTTCAGACCTCTTCGCCCATCACATATATCGTTCAGAAGGGGGATACTTTAACCGGAATCAGTGTCAGCCATTACGGCACGGATAAGAGGGTGCGGGATATCTGCGAACTCAATAATATTTCAAATCCTGATGATATTTTTTACGGTCAGAAAATTCTACTTCCATAATTACGAAAGGGGTGGTATAATTACCACTAAATACTGATACCAACGAGGTCGCTGTTTCATGTCTAAAATAAGGGACTATTTGAAGGAAAAGGAAAAGCAGAAGGGTGCCGGGGAAAGATTTGAAAGCCTTATTTTCCGTCACAGAATGAGTGCGTTTTTTGGTATTTTGAGCATTATCCTTATTATAGTGGTTGTAGTGATTGTATTCTATATTCAATGGCGCAATCATATTTTTACATATTATGACACCTTATCAGTAATAGAAAGGGATTATGTGAACGGAACGGAAGATATCCGTCTGGGTAATGCCATTCTGACTTACAGCCGGGATGGGGCACATTGTACCGATATGCGTGGAAATGTCCTGTGGAACCAGACCTTTGAGATTCAGGATATTTTGATCGATGTGTGTCAGAATGTTGCCATTATTGCGGCGTACAACGGGAGGGACGTGTATGTGGTCAGTGACTCGGCTATTTTGGGAAGCTTTACTACAAATATGCCGATCAGAAGGGTCGCCACCTCTTCGGGAGGATATGTAGCCATTGTCCTTGCGGATACGAGCGTGACCCATTACAATATTTACACCTATGAGGGAAAGATTGTATATGAGGGAAGCGCGACCATGACGGGCAGCGGTGAACCCATGGTCCTCAGCATGTCGCCAGATGGGAAGCTTTGGCAGATATCCTTTGTTTATCTGGATGCGGGTGTCTTAAAGACAAATATTTCCTTTTATAATCTTGGGGATGTGGGCGCTGATAAGACCGATTTCCGTGTGAGTAACTGGACTTATTCGGATATCCTTATGCCCTGCGTGGAGTTTATGAACGATCAGGTCAGCTTTGCCGTAGGAGATGGAAGGCTGGTCATTTACGGAGGTGATCAGATTCCTGTAGAGATGGTGCAGCTTTTTTATTCGGAAGAAGTTCAGTCCGTGTTTTACAACGAGGATTATATCGGCCTTGTGTTTTTCGCTGATTCTGAAAATGCCCTATATAAGATGAATGTTTACAATACCTCCGGCAACCAGGTGGGAACCTATTATTTTAATGTGGAATATACGGATATTTTCTTTAAGGACAATTATTTTGTTGTATATAATGATAAGGAATGTGTAGTCATGACGCTGGACGCAATAGAGAAATTTAACGGTACATTTGATAAGAGCGTGAGGAGAATGCTCCCTTTGAATGGTCCGCAGAAATATTTGATCGTGACCAATGAATCTATGGAGACCATTCAGTTAAAATAGTGTGAAGGAACATGTTAAAGGGAAAATGGATATAGTAAAAAGGGCTGAAAAGGTCCGGTCGGCTTATACAAAGGAGGGCTGTTATGAATCTATTGGTGATCGTAGTTTTGCTGATATTGTTATGGAAGGTGTCTGAAGGCTACCGCAGGGGAATGGTAAAGGAAATTATTTCCTTTGTTTC
>CANPYG010000099.1 GCA_947588205.1 uncultured Acetatifactor sp.
AACTCAACGGCTTTGTAGAGGAAATGATCTCCGGGCAGAAAACCATCCGGGCTTACGGCAGGGAAGACGCTGTCCTGGAGAAATTCGAGGAGAAAAACAAAATCGCGGTGGATGCCTATACCACCGCGGAAGCCAACGGCACCGTCACCGGTCCCGCCGTCACCTGTATCAACAACATTTCCCTCACCCTGGTCTGCGTATTCGGCGCCCTCCTGTTCCTTAGGGGGGATATCCTTTTAGGAGACCTTTCCAGCTTTGTGCAGTACTCCCGTAAATTCTCCGGTCCCATCAATGAGGTGGCAAATATCATCGCCGAACTGCAGAGCGCCTTTGCCGCCGCGGAACGGGTATTCGGCCTGATCGACGCAGAGCCTGAAAAAGCCGATGCACCGGACGCTAAGATCCTGTCCGATGTAAAAGGACAGGTAACCCTGGACCATGTAGACTTCTCCTATGTGCCGGAGAAGCCCATCATCAAGGATTTCAGCATGCTGGCGAAGCCCGGATCCCTCACCGCCATCGTAGGACCTACCGGAGCCGGCAAAACCACTATCATCAATCTCTTGATGCGCTTCTACGATGTGGACGGCGGCGCCGTCCTGGTGGACGGACAGGATATCAGGGAGCTGACCCGGGATTCCCTGCGCCGCGCCTATACCATGGTGCTGCAGGATACCTGGCTGTTCCACGGAACCATTTATGAAAACATCGCCTATGGAAAACCCGGAGCCACCATGGAAGATGTGGTCCGGGCTGCAAAGGCTGCCAAAATTCATTCCTATATCTCCCGTCTGCCGGAGGGCTACAACACCATCCTTTCCGACAACGGCACCAGCATATCCAAGGGCCAGAAGCAACTTCTTACCATCGCCAGGGCAATGCTTCTGGACGCCCATATGCTGATCCTGGATGAAGCCACCTCCAATGTGGATACCAGGACCGAACAGCAGATCCAGGCCGCCATGCGGGAATTGATGAAAGATAAAACCTGCTTCGTCATAGCCCACCGTCTCTCCACCATCCGCTCCGCCAACCATATCCTGGTGATGCGGGACGGGCAAGTAGTAGAACAGGGCACCCACGACAGCCTCATGGCCGCCAGGGGCTTCTATCATGAGCTTTACCAGGCTCAGTTTGAAAGCTGAAAGGTCCAGTCCATCCCTTCCTCTGCCTGATATTGATCCCGGAAATTTCCCTGATTGATGCCGAGCTCGATATAATTGGTAGAGGAATCGAAGAGGATGGGAGCCCCTACCGGCACATATCCGAAGGACTTCCCATAAAGCACATCTTCCTCATAATAGACCTTTCCCTGATGGGCTAGAACCACATGCACCATATCCCCATGGGAATATCCTGCCTTCTGAAAATCCGCCGTCAGCACGTTCAGCGCGATGCTCCCGAAAGGATCGCCGACGCTGCTGACGATTCCGGACACCTTCCCGTCTTCCACAACGGCTTTGATGAGTCCCTGCTCTAAAAGCACAACCTCCTCCACTGGATACGCCGGTCCCACTTCCTCAAAGGAGATCACGCCGGAGGCCAGCCTGGCCGCGGTATAGGCGAAAAGATCCCTTCCATGAAACACTGCGATATTTTCCGTTCCGGGATAACGGTTGATCCTCTCATCGATCTGTCGGATTTCCTGAATGCCGATTTCCTGAAAAACATGGGTCAGGGTGCCGTTGTCCGGCGTCACCACATAATTTCCATCCGAAAGCAGCGCCACGCTGGCTTTTCTGTCCGTCCCCACCCCGGGATCCACCACCGAAACGAACACCGTTCCCTTGGGCCAGAAGGGCAGCACATAATTCAATTCCCTGGATGCCGCCAGAATATGATACTGGGGAATCTCATGAGTGATATCCACACATTCTAACTCCGGATCCACCTGCTTGCAAACTCCCTTCATAGAGGCCACCGCCCCCCATTTCAAACCAAAATCTGTCTGCCAGACAATACAAGGCTTCCTCTTATTCTTTTCCAAACTCAATAACCAATCCTTTCCTCAACGATTTACAAGTAACAGTTCAGCCAGCCGCCATTTTATGAGCAAAGGGAGTATGTCCGCTCCCAAGGAGCGGACTTGGCAGCGACGGAAAGCGCGTAAGCGCGACTTTGCGAATGGCGCGGCTGAACTGTTACATTTTCAATTTTCCAATCCTGTCTGCTATCCTTCGGAAGACTTTATCTGCGCCAGCCGCTTCATGGCTTCATAATAAATACGAAAGGCCGTAACGCAGTCCTCCAGCCGGACGTATTCGTCCGCCTGATGGGCCAACATATCCATCCAGGGGCAAACCGGTCCATAGGCCACGCAATGACCGAAAACCTTACTGTAGGACACGCCGCCGGAAACAACAGGCCTGCTCATATCCCCGGTCTGTTCCCGATAGGTGTCCAGCAGAATCTTTACAAAGGGATCCTCTTCCTGATTCATGGTGGGAACGGAATCATAGTCCAGGGAAACCTTCAGGGCGCATTTCCGCGCAAGCCTCTCCGTCAGATCCTCCGAAGTCATGCCAAAAGGATAACGACCATCCACTTCCCCATAAAATTCCCCGTTTTGTAACCGGAGAATCCCCAGATTCATGGTAAATTGTTCCTGAGCCAGAATATCCTGTTCTATGGTACCCTGTTCCAAGGTGCCCCGCCCTAAAAGATCCTGAGCCAGGTTTTTTTGCTCTGAGGGATCCTCCGCAAAATCATTCCCCATGACCCCCAGCTGGCTTCCATAGGGGTCGCGAAAACTCTGGTACAGATTCTCCATCACGGGATCGATCCTGCCTAAAAGCCTAAGAAGATCCACCGTGGCGCTGTGCCCCTCCTGGGGCTGGGAAGCATGGGCGGCGACGCCGTTTACCCGTACCCTGGTACTGCCATCCTCCATCCTTTCCACACAACCGTCTATTCCCATTTCTTCCAGACAGCCCTGGAAAACTGCCTGCCAATCCCCCCTGCACCGGGCCATTGCCTTCGGAGAGATCACATTGCACTGCACCCCGCAGTCCAGCTCCTCCACCGGTCCCTCGTAAGAACCGGAAAGCCTCCACATCAAAGCCCCTTTTTCCCCGATGGACATGGGAAATACGCCGTCCGGGGTGAAAGCAAAAGCAGGAAGCCCCGCCTTTTCCACATAATAGATCATATCCTCCATGGTCCGCTCTTCGTCGCAGCCCAGGACGATCCGAAGCTCCCTTTGGAAGGGGAAACCCTCTTCCTTCAGCTTTTTCAGGGCCAGATAGGTTAAAAAGGCGGAGGTCTTCATATCCTGGCTTCCTCTGCCATACAATTTTCCATCCCGGATCACCGCCCCAAAAGGATCCACAGTCCAGCCATCCCCCGGCTCCACCACATCCAGGTGGGAGGCGATGTCTACCCGGTCGTTTTTCGCGGTTCTGCCGGGAGCGTTTTCCGCGCCCGTCACCCGGATCCCGATGGCGCGCCCGTCATATTCCAATACCTCAAAACCGTCCTGATATGCCAACTGCCGCATATATTCCAATGCGGCAGCCACACCCTTCCCATAGGGCATATCAGGGGTCACAGAAGCCTTGTCATATACAGAAGGGATCTGGATCAACTCCTGTAATTGTTTTAAATGTGCATAGAAATAAGTTTCTAAATCCATGGTGCCCATATCTCAAACTCTCCCGGGAAGAAAATTCTTCCGATGATCACTGCGATCACCGCCACGTATAGCAAAAGATAAACCACCTTCATCTTCCGGTCATTTGGCGTTTCCTCGTGCTCCGAATAATAGGTTCTGGTCTTTCCCCTGCCGTAGCCCCGCAGATCCATGGCGTTGGCGATATTCCCCACCCGGTCAAAGGACACGATGATCAAAGGTACCAGGATCACCACATTCTGCTTCAGCCGTTCAAACAGAGAGGTCTTTTTAGGATCCAGTTCCATCCCCCTGGCCTGCATGGAAATCTTGATGTCGCCAAAATCCCTGGAAATCTCCGGGATATACCGGAAAGCAATGGATACCATGGTGGCTACCTTATAGGGAATCTTCACGGAATACAGTCCGGCCGCCATCTCGCTGGGGGTAATGGACTGGATAAAGGTAATGGAGATCATAAAGGTGGCCATAAACTTGGTGAAACGCACCATGAAATACCACAGAGTCTCCGCCGTAACCACATACCGCTCGGAAAACCGGAACAGAACCGTGGACGCCCCTACGATGTCGGCCCCGGAATCCGGCATCACCACCCAGACCAGGAAAAGGTTAAAAAGGTTCATCAGGGTCACAAAACCGATGAGCCCCAATACCAGCTTCTTATTAGGCTTTATGGATACCAGGCCTATGATTGCCACAACAAGGGCAGGCCAGATGATCCGCACATCCCAGGTGACCACCAGAAGAATCACCAGGGCAATGAATAATCTCACCTTTGTGGTGCCGGACAGCTTATCCAGAAAGGTGTTGCCGGGAATAATGTTGATAAAAAGTCTCTTATTTAGATCCATTTGCCCGTTCCTCCCTTTCTCTCTCAATGAAATGACGGATAAACGACTCCGGATCCGCCCCCACCCGCTTAGCCAGGGTCACCAGGGAGGTCTGTTTCAGGTTCGCTTCCTCGATGATCTGGGTATTGGACAGCACCCGGAACACATAATCGTCCGCAATACATCTGCTGTCCGCAAACACGATGGCCCGGTCTGTATACTCAATGGCAAGGTGCATATCATGGGTGATGAACAAAATCGTGATCTGGAATTCCTGATTCAGGTTCTCCAGGAAATTCATGATCTCCGTGTAATGGTAATAATCCTGTCCCGCCGTAGGCTCGTCCAGGATGATGATGTCGGGCTTCAGGGCTAAAATGGAGGCGATGGTCACACGCTTCCTCTGCCCGTAGCTTAAGGCGGACACCGGCCAGTTCCGCATGGAATAAAGACCGCACATCTTTAAGGTCTCCTCCACCCTTTCCTTCACCAGGGCTTCGTCAAATTTATTCAGGTCCAGGGCCAAACGCACCTCATCGATGATCATATCCTTCACCAGCATCTGATTAGGATTCTGCATCACATATCCTATCAGACGGCCGATCTCCCGGATGGACAGCTCCAGATAGTTCTGCCCCTTCATGGTGATGGTGCCCTTTTGAGGCCGGATAATGCCGCAGAGCATCTTCGCCATAGTGGATTTGCCTGCGCCGTTCTTGCCGATAATGGCGATGCGCTCTCCCCTATGTACCTCAAAGGAAACGTCGTCCAGCACCTTCCGTTTTTCATAGGCGAAATCCACATGCTCCACCTTTAACAGAAGCTCCCCGGGCTCAGGAACCTCCACCGGTTTGGAGGCCTTCAGTTCATCCAGAATAGGCTGCTTATACGCCTCAAAATCCAGTTCCTCCAGATTGTCCAGATGGGTGGTTTCCGTAAACTTGATCCCCGCATTCTTCAGGGCGGAAATGTACAGGGGCTCCCGGATGCCATGCTCCTTCAAAAGCCCGGTGCTGAGCAGCTCATCCGGGGTAGAATCCAGCTGGATCCTTCCTTGATCCATCAAAATGACACGGTCAACATGGCGGTACAGCACGTCCTCCAGACGATGCTCGATGATCAGCACTGTCTTCTTCTGATCCCTATGGATCCGGTCGATGAGATCCACCGCCGTCATACCCATGGCAGGATCCAGGGCAGCCAGGGGCTCGTCAAAAAGGAGTACCTCTTCCTCGTCATGCAGAATACCCGCTAGGGCAACCTTCTGCTTCTGACCTCCCGAAAGCTGAAAAGGGGGCTGCCCCAAATAATCCTCCATGCCCACGATCTTCGCAGTGCGCTCCACCTTGGGCAGCATTTCTTTTCTCGGCACGGAACGGTTTTCCAGGGCAAAGGCAATGTCCTCCCCCACGGAAAGACCCACGAACTGGGCGTCCGTATCCTGCTGTACCGTGCCCACATGCTTGCTGATCTCGAAAATGCTGGCGTTCTTGGTTTCTATCCCCGCCACTTTTAACGACCCTTGAATCTCTCCCTTAAAAGAAAAAGGAATCAATCCATTAATACAGTTAGCGAGTGTGGATTTCCCACACCCGCTAGGACCTAAGATCAGAACTTTCTCGCCCTCGTACAGGGTCAGATCAATATGATGCAATGTTGCTTCCTTCTGCGTTTTATAGCGGAAGGTAAAATCCTGAAAAACAATAATCGGTTTTTTCATGGTTCCTCTTATTCCGCCCTGCAGGGCATATGCGCTGATTTTCATGCCCTCTGTTTTCATATCCTCTGTTATGGATCTGTCAGAACTGTTATGGATCCGCCAGAACTGTTATGGGTCTGTCAGAACTTAAGTCCGGCATATTTCCTTCCAGGGGGCAGTGAATAAAATTGTCTCGATCAGTCTTCTGTGCTCAGGTTGTTCTTCTTAGCGTTACGCTTCGCCAGAAGGAGCAGGACAGGAATACCGATCACGATCTCCACGATACCGTTGGATACAATGGCGGAGAAGGCCTGTGCCCAGGTAATGGTCAGCTCATGGGAATAGAACAGGAAAGTAAGCAAAGGCGTTACCAGGCCAAAACCAACGAGATTGCCCACCAGAACGCTGATCACATATCCGATCATATGCTTCACCTGGAAAATGCCATCCTCGATCTTAGCGCCATAAACAGGAAGCAGACCGATGAACAGACCCATGAAGAAGTTGCCGATGGACCAGTCAAACCAGAATCCCCAGCCGCCGATGAGGTCAGCCAGCACGTTGCCTAAGCCCGCCACTAAAGCTGCAGGGAGAGGTCCGAACAAGCCTGCCACGATGGGCACCACGATCATTGCAGTGGTCAGGGAGGTATTGGTGAAAACCCTGATCCCGCCATAGTTCATCAACACGGCAAACAGAGCCGCACCGATGGCTACGCCTACGACTGTCTTGGTATCCCAGGTACCAAGCAGCATCTTACCAATGTTTTTCTTTTCCTTAGACATTTGAAATCCCTCCATTTCTTCCTGTTTCCCAGGAAAGTTGATTTGAAATAATTTTTCCCGGCAGCTTCCCCGCCGGAAATGGAAACTACATCTATCTCCCACATGAATGTCATGTAGAATTCTATTTTCCCAGGGTGATCTGCCAGCTGTTGCCTGTGCCGATATTGTAAGCCCTGGCAAAGCTTCCCTGATTGATGGCAACCGCCATCCGGTCCAGGGAGTTCACATACAGAATAGGCTCCCCGATATACACATCCGCAAAGGAATGTCCGTAAATAATCCGGTTCTGATACACCGTCCTGCCGTCATAGCGAATCGTGATCTCCACCCTCTCCCCGTATTCTATCTGA
The DNA here is from genome assembly GCA_947588205.1 of uncultured Acetatifactor sp. GTDB lineage: Bacteria > Bacillota > Clostridia > Lachnospirales > Lachnospiraceae > Acetatifactor. Next base: position 7,293 of record CANPYG010000099.1, read on the forward strand.
AGATTCTGGAACTTCTCCCAAGGGATGTTGGTCCAAAGGCTTCCGAAGCGCACATCCAGGATATCAATGGTACCGGTAATGCTGCCCTCTTCCCTCTTAGGAGGGATCACGGGAAGCTCAACGATGCTGTCCACAGGCACTAAAGATCCCACCTCTTCGAAGGTGATCTTGCCGGAGGCCAGCCTCGCCCCACTGAACACATACACATCCCTGCCGTGGAAGGTGTAGGACCGCTCCGTGTGGGGTCTCCTGTTCACCACCTCATTAATGGTACGAACCTCCTCCAGCCCCGTGATCAGCTTCACATGGGTCAGGGTACCATTGTCCGGGGTTACAATATAATGACCGCCCTTCGTCTTTGCCACGATGCTTCTTCTGGTAGAACCCACTCCCGGATCCACCACGGACACAAAAACAGTCCCCGCCGGCCAGTAGGGCACAGCCTGAATCAGCCGCAGGCTGGCTTCCCAGATATGATAAGGCTCTATTTCGTGGGTCAGGTCATAAATCGGCAATTCTGCCGAAACGCTCCTGGCAACACCGTACATGGCGCACACCGCCCCGTCCCCCAGACCGAAATCCGTCTGAAGCACCAGGGCATTTACATTCTTATTTATATTCTCTTCCATAGCAAACCAAATCCTTGCCTTTTTCGTTTTATAGTTTTTCGATCTTTATGATTTATCATTTTATGACTTTTCATTTTATTTTTCGTTAATTCTTTTTATATAAAGTTTATATATCATGCGCAAATAGTATCACATCCCCCGTATTCTGTCAAGTTTTTCATACCATCCTCCCGACCTTTTTCAACCTTTTCAACCCTTTTTCAACCTATTTCAACCCTTTTTCATCCTTTTTATTCCTCCCTCCATCCTTTCTTTTGCCTTTTTCCCATTTTCTTTTCCCACTTTTTTTCCCATTTCTTTTCCCATTCTTCTTATTTCTTCTTCATTTTTCTTATTTCCTCTTCATTTTTCTTATTTCCTCTTCATTTTTCTTATTTCTTCTTCATTTTTCTTTCCATTTTGTTCGGTCTGTGTGCCCAGTCCTGCATCTTTTTCCAGCCTTCTGTCGGTTTCAGCCCATATTTTTGTGTAAGAGTTCTGCCAGCAACCAAATTTATTCGGCATGGGCGCAGCTGAATTGTTACATTTTTGTTTATTTTTGCCATAATTCTTATTGTGGAATTGTCTTTTTTATGATAAAATACCAGTCGGGAGGGGATGAAAAGAATATAAAATCTACATCTCTGACAAATTTTACAAGAGGGGCTGCTCTGCAGCAGAAAGCGAGGAGAAATGAAACTATCCATCAAAGAAAAAGCATCCTACGGTCTGGGAGCCGTGGGAAAAGACATGGTGTACATGCTGTCCGCCAGCTACATCCTGTACTATTACCAGGATATCCTGGGAGTCAGCGCCATCGCAATGGGCGTCATCCTGATGGCCGCCCGGGTATTCGACGCCTTTAACGATCCCATCATGGGCATCGTCGTGGCTAAGACCCGTACCAAATGGGGAAAATTCCGTCCATGGCTTTTGATCGGCACAGTACTGAATGCCGTCATCCTGTATTTTATGTTCGCCGCGCCGCCATCCTTAAACGGCGGAGGACTCATCGCCTATGCGGCCATCATCTATGTGCTGTGGGGCGTGACCTATACCATGATGGATATTCCCTTCTGGTCCATGATCCCTGCCTTCACAGAGGGCGGTCAG
>CANPYG010000100.1 GCA_947588205.1 uncultured Acetatifactor sp.
CCTTATTAAAGGAAGCTGCATCCGACCTCACCGTCTGGGGGATTTCCCCCACCACCGCCAGCACAAGCTTTTCCTTTCCGGCCTCCTGCGGCGCTGCGCCTTCCCTGTAAGACAGGCGGAGGAAACCATCCCCGGAGGCCTGGATGAGGAAGCTGTCCTCCCCGCAGTCTAGCACCTCTTCCGCCCTCTCCAGGATCCCGCAGTCCTCAAAGGAAAGGATCTTCACGGAGGTTTCCCCTTCAGGGTCATACTCAAACAATTCCTTCCCGTCGCTGACAAGCAGCCCCCCGTTTTCCGCAGGCTCCAGGATCCTCACATCCTCCAACGGCAGGCTCATCCGCTTCCCGGCGCTGCCTTTCCCGAAGTCCAGCCCGGTCAGGCGGCCCTCAGCCTGGCTGTAGGCATACACATTCCCGGACACATCCGTCACAAGCAGGGAAGCCTCCCGTTCCAGGGTGACGCTTCCCTTCTGTTCCCCGTCCTCCCCTAACAGGCAGCATTCCCTCCCGCAGGCCAGGCAGACCTCCCCGTTTCCGCAGGGTCTTGCCAGGATGCTTTCTTCCACGGAAAAGCCCGGAAGGGCAGACAGCTCCTTCCGGAATACCTCTTCCCCCTGCTGCGTATACTTTGCCAGGAAGCAGGCGGAATATCTCTCCTTGCCGACAGGGCGGTACAATACCCAGACCATTCCCCCACTGTCCACGGACAGGCTCTCTACATGCCAAGTACTGCCCTCCTCAGAGGGCAGTACGATGGGCAATTCCTTCTGTATTCCGTTTTCCTGGCAATAAAAGCCCGGTTCACCCTCCGCACTGATCAGGGTATAGTAGATCCTGTCCCCCGTAAGGAACACCGTGCGGAAAGAAGAGACATTCCCGGACACGGACAGCCCTTCCTTTACAAAGCCGTAACCTTCCCGCTCCCAGTTCCCCAAGGCAACGCCTTTCCCGGTCTCCCCTTCCTTTCCGGGTTCCTGATTTCCGGTTCCCTGCTTTCCTGGGGCGCAGGAGACGCAGGCGAAAACAAAAAGCGCTGTTAAGATAAACCCGAAAGCATTGATTCGTTTTTTCATTTCCCTACTCCTTCTGCCATCACGGACGGCTTCCTGTCTTTTTTACCTTTATTTTACTATTTTCCCGCAAAATCACCATATCGTTAGACGCAAAAATAAGGGAAAAGAAACCGATATAACATCAAGCTAAAAATTATCTTGTATCGCTAAAGGCGGTTCTTCCTCAAAATTATCCTTCATAAACTTCTCAAGGCGCTCCAGGAATTCCGGTCTGTCCTCCAGCAGCTCGGACAACAGGTAGGCTTCCCTTGCCGCCTGCTTCGCTGATTCGGAATCCCCCTTTCTGCCACGCCTGACCAACGACCAGGCATAATTATACAAAGTCCTTGGTAATAAATGCACTTCTCCGCTCTCTTTTGCAAGGCGGATTCCCTGCAGGCAGATCTCAATGCACTCATCATATCTCCCTGAAAGTCCTAAGAATTTGGATAAATTGTAAAGGATCACCGGCAGGCCCCTGGTCGCTTCCAGGGGATCCGCAACCTTCCCTTCATAATACCTTTTGAGCTGGGTATACATGTCGATGGCTGCATCATAATCCCCCTTCAGGCCCAAATATCCGGCAATCCCGTTCATAGCTGTAGCCTCTTCATAGGTAAACGCCATGGGCAGGCGGTTCCTGTTGTAATTAGGACGAGTCAGGCGCAGCGCCGATTCAAGACGCTCAATAAATTCATCTGCCGATAATTCTCTTTCCCTTAGGGCAGTATCCATGATCTCAAAGGACTGTCTGTCTGAAACTGTAAAATAAGCCTGATATTGGGCAAGTTTATCAAGAAATTTTTTTGCCGTATCATATTCTTTCTTCCTGATCGCCTGACGCACTTTAAACTGGATCTCCACGATCTCATATTCTTCGCTGCCGGCAGTATAGAAAAAAGCCGCGTCAGAATATCCCAGTCTCTGCAGAAGGGCCCGCAGAGTTCCGCTTCTGGGAGACTGACCCCCATTTTCAAGCCTCGATAAAGTGGTAACGGAGCAAAGTCCTTCCGCAAGCTCTTCCTGGGTGAGCCCCAGTTCTATACGCTTGTTCTTGATAAAATTACCGATATGATAAAGCGCCATAATACCTCCTGAAGGAACCGCAGTCCTTCCTAACAGCAATCCAGCTCGTCCACATGCAGGGGAAGGGGAAACCACCCCGCAGGCAGCGCTTCCACCGCCTCATTTCTGAAAAGAGATGGCCGGAACAACACTCTTGTGGCCTCCAGGTCTGTCATCTGTACCGTCAAGTTCTCCGCCCCTCTCAGGTTCTCTGCCCTCGCATCTCCGCCCTTTACCGACAGCCTCACGGTTTCCTCAGAACCATCCCTTTTCAGGATCTTAAGCACTGCGCTGTTCTCCTGCAGGGGCTGATAGCTGTTCTTCAACCGCAGCATCGCCTCCAAAACCCTGCCGAAATGCAGGATCAGCATATGGTTGGGGGAAGAATATTGAAGCGTCTCGCAGACCTCCTCCAGCTCCCCCATGGTCTTCTGGCGGTAAGGCGCGACTGCGATGCTGCCCCTGCTTCGCTTCAGACAATTCTGTATCGCCCCCAGCACCTGGGGCGCTGTCACCGTCTTTGAACAAACCATCTCCAAAATACGGACCCCTGTTCCGCCCTCCGGCACATCCATCACCAGGTAAGCGGCCAGCTTCCCGTCCTTCACACAGGCATAAGGACGCCCCCTCCAGGTCAGCAGGATATCATAAAAACGCTCCTTTTCCCGTCGGGTCCGCACCGGCTGTTCCTCCCAGAGCTGCCACGCCGCAGGGAGCCATTCGCTGTTTTCATCCATCGGAAGGATTTCCAGCCCCTGCGCAGACGCGGCGAGACCGCAGTGTCTTAAATTTGCTTCCTCCCAGGAGAAATTTGCGTCCATTCCGCAGCACTCGAAGCCCCAGTAGGCATAGCGCTGACGCTGCCCGGTCAGGACGGCAAGGTCATATCCCTGCTCCTTCATTTCCTTCAGCGCTTCCTCCATCAAAAGCTTCATAATTCCTTTTTTACGGGCGTCAGGAAGCACGGAGACCGTTCCGATGGCTGCCACCTTAAGCTCCCTGTCCAGCACCTTAAGCTTCATCGGCTCCACAAGAAGCAGCCCTTCCAGCTTTCCCTCCTCAAAGGCGAGCAGATGGTTGCCCGGCGCCTTCGCCCTGCTCCCGTATAATTTCGGCAAAACCAGAGAAAACCCTTCCGCCGGGATGCTGTTTCCAAAAGCGCTGTTTGCGCACCGGATGATATCCTGCAGCTCTTCCGGTCTGTTCCTTCTGATCTCAATCATCTGCTTCTACCTCCTCCGCCGTGGCTGACTCCGCCGCTGCTCGTATGACCGCCTCCGCCGCCGCTGCTTCCTCCCCCGCTGCTTTCCACTCTGGGGATCCTGCGCTTTGTTACCATCTTGCGCATCAGCTGGTCCGTCTGTACGCGGATGGTAGGTCTTCCGCCCACCACATAGGCAACGGGAGATACGGTCTCCTGACCGATGGGATTCTTAAGCTTGCTGGTTACAAAGACCAACATCGCCACAATGGGCAGCACCAGGATTAGAATCGGGAAAAACCGGAAGCTGCCCTTTCCAGACATCTTATCGGCCACGGTATCCACATAGGCGCAATAAGCCCTGTAGGGATCCGTTTCAATATAAGCGTACACAGCGTCCAGGACATCGTCGATATCCCTGTTGCTGAACTTTTTATAGACCGCGCCGCAGGTTGAAAGCCAGGTTGACATCTGCCCCTCATACCAGTTATCCATCAAAAGCGCGCCGCTTCCATGAACCGCATCGAACCCAAACAGGTTATCGTCATAAAAATCATCCGCCATGTCCCGCAGCACCTTTTCCCTGGCGCTGGGGCGCTCCCCGATCTCCTCCCTGGTGGTCACCAGCACCAGGTCGCACCCGATCTTTGCTTCCTTCTTGGCAATGAGCTGTCTGAGCTTTTCCTCCTCTTCCGCGCTGAGCACTCCGGCATAATCATAGACCCGCTCTTTTGGGGCGCTTGTATTCTGCCGCTCCTTATCCCCCGCCGTCAGACGCACAACGAGGAAGCCCACAAAGATTACCAATAGAATCCCCAGCGCAAGGAACCAGAAGCGAAAATATTTAAAATATTGTCTCAAAGATTCCGATTTCCACTCTTTCTCTGTCATAACAAAACCTCCTCACCAAAGCACCAGAATTGCATAGAGCATCGTCAACATCGCGGTAAGCACCGCCCAGAGCGTCGCGCCGTACACCCATACCTTTGCGGTGGAAACGGGCGCCTTGCCCACGATTTTGGCAGTCTGACCGTTGATATAAAACGGATAATCCTGTTTCTTATACCGATAAGAATAAACCCACACCGGCAAAAGCCCGTAGCTCACCTTCTGGGAGCCCACATGGATGCTCTGACTCTGGTTGATCACGCTTCCATAGCCTGTGATCGTAGCATGAAGCAGTTGATTCGCATCTTCCTCCATTTTGCCCTTGGCGCGCCCTTCAATCTGCTCGGCGGGCATGTTATACTTTTCCCCCAGAAAGCCCGACAGGAACTCGGGGCGAAAAGGCTGCAGCTGGTCATACCGGTAAGGCTCCATCAGATCCATCACCTCGTCCGGCATCCTGACGGAAGCATCCGCAGGAATCCTTTCAAAGCCGATCTCCATATCCCGGTATATATCATAGACGCTGGTTTCCGTATATTCCGTTTCCCCATTCGTCCAGACACGAACCTTCCGGCCTTCTCCCCTATACTGGCAGTTCACCTGATAATCGTACAGCCAGAAGGGAACATAATCCCCTTCCATGGTGTTTAAGCGCACCTCGGAAAGGAAATCGGTAGGGGCAAAAATACATTTGGCAAATTTTTCCCGCATCAGCTTTTTCACCATATCGCGGCTATACTGAAAGGGAATCATAAGATCCGGCGCATTCTCGTCCTCCACGCGCTCATTGAAAATAATATAGTTGTCGCAATACGGACATCTTGCAGCGCTCGTGTGTTCTTCGACGGGTATTTCCCCGCCGCAGTTGGGGCAGATATGAATATCCCCCTGGGTATCCTTTCGCTGCTGGCTTTCAATACTGTCACAATAAGGACAATACATCGCCTTTTTTTCCGGGCTGTAAATGACATTCCCCCCACAGTTTTTACATTGAAAAATCATGGCTCTGCCTCCTTTTCATATCAAATCTACCTTCTCACATCGAATCAGCTTTCTCTCACCAAATCTGAGTCTCCTAAAACCCCGCCTCTACAGATCAATCTCTGCGGTCAGGTTCACGAATGCGTTCCCGGAAAGCGTCTCCGAAGGATTCTCCGTCCATTCCCTGTCAAAGATCACGTCCAGAACGGAAGCGGCGAAGGTGCGATCCTCCAGCCTGCCCTGCTTCCGGTGCCAACCTTCCCTGTCATAGGTATAATAAGGAACCTGTTCCGCCGGGGATCCATCCTTTACAGTCAGCCGCAGGCGGTTCGTCACGATGTTTCCGGCGAACAGGATCCGCTTGGGATCAAAGGAAGAGGTAAGGCACCCTTCCGCTGCCTTCCGCCACTTTCCTTCCTGCCAGGCCTCTATGCAGTAGGAACGGATCTCTCCCTGATGGGTTCTCATATTTTGCATGGGCAGATAATAAACGCCCTTTACCGGCTGGGCATCCTTCCATTCCAGGATCATGTGATAAGGGTGCCCTGTGGTAAGCCTCTCAAAGGTATTTCCATCCCCATCCATCAAATTCCCGAGCGTTTCCTGCGGAAATTCCTCCTGATAAATGCGGCCTTCCAGCGTCTTCAGCCCGTCATGATAATAATGACATTTTTCCAGGTCGTTAAGATCCACCTGCTCCCCGGGGTGAAAAACCGAAGAATTCATGTAATCCGTCAGAGATTTCAAAAGCCAGCGGCAGGCGTCTGATTTCTTTTCGGACTTTAAAAGCGGCATGGTACAGACCATCAGACTTCCATTTCCCGCCCGGCACTCAAAAAGCAGGCTCATATTATAATTCCGGTTCCACTCGTCAATCGCCCGGACCAGCACATGGGGCACGGATGTAAAATGCTCCATCCGAAATCCTCTCGCTCCCTCCAAGGGCTGCTCCCATTGCCAATCCGCACAGGTATCCGTCGGAAACTCAGAAAAGGCGGGATGATCGGCTTCGCAGACGATACCCATTCCCCTTCCCCAGGAGGGACCCATCTGGGCGTTCCAGAATACAGGCCGAAAAGGAACCGGAGGACAGCCATAGTCCAACGTCCTTTCATCCGGGAAAAATAACACTCTCCTGCCCTCCTGAAGGGCGGCTTTCATCTCGGTCCAGCTCTCTGTGACAAGGAGGGGAGCCCCCTGCGAAATCCCAGAACCCGCGTGAGGCTCCAGATCCTGTTTTCCCTCCGCACAGGATGCGTCTTGCCCTCTTGCAGGCATCCTCCATTTCCGCTTCTCCGGATCCCGTTTCCCTTCCGCGCAGGATGCGTTCCCAAGATATTCCTCCTTTGGATAAACCCAGAAATTCCAGTGATTCCGGCAGGAAATTCCTTCTATCTCTAAGCTTAAGGTATATTTCCGCGGTTTCAGGGAAGTCTCCGTAACCAGTTTCAGGACGCCGATCTCCTGATTTTTGCCGATCCGGATATCATACAGCCAGCTTCCCTGCCGCGCGATTTCGAAATTCCCTTCCGGCGACACATGGCGGTCGTTTTCCTCCTGCGCCCCGGTCCGTATGCCCTTTCCTTCTGCTTCTCCCCGGAAAGCGGGGGTAAAACGCCAGCGGATCCTCCGCTCACCCAGCGCATTTTTACCGAAATGACTGACCTCGACGGGAATCCTGAGCGTCTCCCCACCTGTCAATACATAGCTGTCGATTCTGGCCAACAGCACGGTTTCATTGCAGAATTCCCTCCATTCACCGGCGCCGATATAGCCCTTCGGCTCCCAGAAGGCATCCAGCACTCCCACCAGGGCCGTTCCCTGTCCAAGATAATCATGTAAATCCAGCAGCTCAAATCCATATAAAGAGGGCGTCCTCAGATTAGCCTCTATCTCTTCCTTATACATTTTCGCCTGCAATTTACCGGAATTCCAGGCAAAGCTTTCCTCCATTCCCTCCATGCCGTGCCTTTTTAAGCTTTCCCGGAAAATCTCATAATTCCCGGGCTGCAGATACACGCCCCGGAATTTTTCTATGATATGGTAATCCGGGTAGGAGCACCACTGCCCCAGCTCATGACTGATCACAGGATACCGGATCCCCTGTAAGGCGCTCCGGTAATCCCTTCCGTGCCAGCCTCTTCGGTTCCGGATCATGGTATCTCCTTTAGCCCCCGTTCTATGAAGATAGACATAATCCGTTCCGGTGATCTCCTTAAGCTCTCCCGGATACGGCCAGCCGGACTGGGCGGTATATAATCTGCGGCTGTCCTTCTGCCTGCATTTTTCCACCCATTCCCTTAATGGACCCGCCCAGTCTCCCGCAGGCTCATTGGAGGGGGAAAGCATTACAAAGGACGGATGGTTTCCGAAGCTCTCCAGGATCCGGTACGCTTCCCGCAAAGCTTCTTTCGGCATTGCATTGTCCTGGTAAAACTGTTCCCACATCCCGCATTCCGCCTGTAGGTAAACGCCCTCTTCATCCGCTGCGCAAAAGGCCGCCTCCGGAGGGCAATAGGAATGAAAACGGATAAAATTCAAGCCCCATTCCTTGAGGATCCGCATTTTCGCCCGCCACCATTCCACACCACATTCCGGATACCCCGTCATGGGATACTCTCCGCCGAAATGAGTGCCGCGAAAATAAGTCTCCCTTCCGTTCAACAGGAATTTTCCGTCTGACACCTTCAGGCTGCGGAGCCCGAAGCGACATCTGCGTTCGTCCGTTCCGTACACTGAGGTCAGACGGTACATCGTCTCGTGAAGGACCGGCGTAAATTCGTCCCACAGTTCCTCCTGCGAAAAGCTTTTCCCTCCCGGCAGTTCTGTATGAAAGCTTCCCCGGGGCAGGATCAGCTGATGCTTGATTTCGTCTGCCCCCTCCAACACCACGGGCTGTTCCCTATGGGTGTGGTTTACAAGACAGATCCTTGCATAGTATTTTATTTTTCCGTTAGTATCTCCCTGGGCGGCATAAGTCTCTGCCCCGGTTCCGCGTTCCTCTTTTCCAGTGATACATGCATCTTCCCTGATCTTGCAGGGGCTCTCCTTCTGCCTTTCCTTCTCCTGCCTTTCCTTCTCCTGCCTGTCCCTTTCCTCCGGCCAGACCGGAAAGATCTGAACCGACCTGATCTCCACCAAAGGCGCCAGACGAAGCTCCACCGCGCCGACCATCCCGTTCCAGGTGGCGCCAAGCGCATCGGATACCCCATGCCCATCCGGTCGGTACGGAAGCTGCATCCCATTGTCCACGCAGACCGTCAGGACATGGATTCCGACAGAAAGCACTCCCAGTTCAAACTCATGGGGCGTACACAGGGACAGATCCTCTCCCTTTTTTTCTCCGTCCACCCATACAAAGGTGCGCCATTTTGTGCATTCTATATGTAAATATGCAAATCTGTCAGCCTGATCCTCCCGAATCTCAAATGACCGCCGATACCAGGCTTTTCCAATATAATGCCTGGGCGGCTGGCAAAGGAACGGAACCTTCACGGAAGCCTCTTCGGCGCCCCAACGGTATTCCTCGCGCAGATACCACAAGGGATCATGCAGGGAGGATACCCAGTCTGTCTTCAAACTAATCTTCTCCCCATAACCCTGAGCCTGCAGAATGCCGGGAATCCGTATATCATCCGTAAATTCCACGCTGCTTTGCTCCCAATGCCCTTCCATTCCCCGGTCATTTTGATCCAGGCAAAACTGCCATTGTCCAGACAAATCTACTTTTTCCATAATAATCCTCATTCCGGAGCGTTTACGCGACGGGGCGATTAGAAATCGCGAATGCGATTTCTAATCTGCCATCAGGGCTATTTGTG
>CANPYG010000101.1 GCA_947588205.1 uncultured Acetatifactor sp.
TTCCAGGTACTGTTCCACTGACCGTTCATTATGTCCCATCTGCAGCAGCAGGACATCCCCCTTTTCCATGTCATTTTTCCCCAGATCAAAGAAATCAGTATCCCCTGTGTTGAGCCCGCCTTCCGCCAGATTCACCACGGCGGTTCCTTCCGTGAGGTACTTGGCGGCTGCTGCGCCCCAGCCTGTTGCGGTATCGAAGCCGCTGTAGGGGATCCCCGTCCAGGAGTCGCATACTGTGGAATCCCCGAAGATCCATAGTACCTGGGGCTTTTCAATCTGCTCTATTTCGACCCGGCAAAGCGCCGCATGTTTTCCCATAAGGCAGAGGTTGAGCAGATCGTCCCGGTAGATAGTGGGCGTTACCTTCCCATGATCCCGGTTTTTCCATTTTACATCATGGACGGCGACAGTGAAGGTCTTGGTAAGGGTCTGGTTTTCCTTTAGCCTTTCTCCGGTCAGGATAAAATGCCGGCGCTCAGAGGTCAGGGTAATGCAGGCATCCCCGCCTAGGGCTGTCATGGTGACTTTCACACGGTAATAAGTGTTGGGAGGAACCTTTACCGCAAAACGCAGGGGATATCCCCCGCTGTCTTCCGAGGTGCCATGGCTGGAAGCTTCCTGTTCAATAAGATTTCCGTCTTTAGGTGTTCTCGGTGCGAAACCACCCTGATTGGGTTCCCTACATCCGGCAAACACTGCGCCCTCACTCTCGGAGAGAACCGTAAGGTGGCTGCCGTCCTGGTAGTAGCCATCCACAACTTTGGGAAGTTCGGCGCTTTCCTGGCTGATGCCTAAGAAACCATATCCTCTTTCCGGACAAAATACATCCGTTTTCCTGACTCTGTGATAACCGTTCCGTTCGGGACCGTTTCCAAAATCGAAGCTTGTCTTTTTCATTTTGGTCTCCATTTCAGAGCGCCTATAGGGCGCATTTTATGAACATAAGGACAATCCAGGGATGTGGCTTGAGTTGTTTTGTAATTCCTGGATTTGCCTATCATTTTGTGGTAGAGCTGTTTCAAAATATTTTAAATCGAATCAGGGGAATTGACAAGGGATTTTTGGAAAAGCCTTGGCTGCTTTTTGGAAAAGCCTTGGCTATGGGATTGATGTGTACGCCGGAGCCTGAGCGGTATTTTTTTGAAAAAGGGCGAAATTTATGAGTCTCTTGGGGGAGAGGAGAATCTGCTCTGCGCCTTGAAGCTGTATGAAAAGAGCCGGAGATTATGTAAAGCACTGTCGGGAGCCCTTGGAACCATTGCGGAAGATGGAGGTTAAGAATCCTGAAGCCGAAGCCTCAGGAACAAAGAGCCCTGAAGCCGAAACCCCGGAATCCAAGGGTTCCGAACCGAAAAGTCAGAAAGTAAAAATAACGAAATCCGGGAAAGCGGGAATGAAGGAAAGCGTTCCTAAGAAAGAACAGACAGGGAAAAGGAGGAAGAATTGAGGTGAAAATTTCACGAAAAATTCAGTTTTCAAAAGGTATTATCCGATGTATAATAAAAGCAGCGAAAGAAGGTGATATTGTTGAATATAACGGAGCAGATACATCAAGAGGATTTAGAGCGTTTGAAATCACTTCGGTATATGGACGATGATTTTATGACCGTCTGCCTCGCGGATAATTTTGAGGGTGTGGAGCTGATATTACAGATTATTTTAGGAAAAAGTAATATAAAAATTAAGTCAGTCCGGACGCAGGAACCGCTAAAGAATCTACAAGGGCGTTCCGCTACCTTAGATGTTCATGCGGTTGACAGTGACAACAAGGAATTTGACGTGGAAATTCAAAGGAAAGACGCAGGGGCAGGCGCAAAAAGGGCAAGGCACAATAGCAGCCTGCTGGACGCACATATATTAAAAGCAGGCGATGATGAAGTCGGTAAGTTAATGCACGATTTTTCATGCACCAACCCCGATGATATGAATTATGAAGCGCTTGCTAAGAAAGCAAGGTATTTCAAGCAGGACGAGAAAGGAGTGGCGGCTATGTGTAAAATTATGGAAGATATGAGGAATGAAAAAGAAAAAGAAGTTAGAATAGATAATGCGCTCCGCATGATTAAGGACGGAGAATTGCCATTAGAAAAAATAGCATTGTATTCTGGCTTATCAGTTGATGAAGTTAAGGGGTTAGCAACACCAGTTATGGCATAGCAAGAAATTTAATAATCTTATAACAGCCTTAAGGCGCATGGAACAGTAAAATTGTAAACCATGCGCCTTTTTTGCGTTCAAAAGGAGGAACATGAGCGACCAGAATGTGGAGGACAGGCTGAAACGTGTCATTCTCCATGATTTAGGGCATGGGAAACGGGGCAGTCAGAGATCTTGAAATATGCACTGCTAAGCCATGCAAAACAAAAAAGGGGAGGGATGAAACTTTATCAAGTTTCATCTCTCCCCAAAATCATTTCTTTTTAAAAGACCGATGATTTGAAAACTGAATTATAACTGAGGACCTGCTGCTACCAGGGCCTTGCCCGCTGCGTTGCCTTCATACTTGGAGAAGTTCTTGATGAATCTCTGGGCAAGATCCTTTGCCTTGGCATCCCATTCGGAAGCATCCGCATAGGTATCCCGAGGATCCAGAATGTTGGTGGCAACGCCCTTCAGCTCTGTAGGAACCTCGAAGTTGAAGTACGGGATCTTTTTGGTAGGAGCGTTCAGGATATCGCCGTTTAAGATCGCGTCGATGATGCCGCGGGTATCCTTGATGGAGATACGCTTGCCGGTGCCGTTCCAGCCGGTGTTTACCAGATAAGCCTTGGCGCCGTTGGCTTCCATTCTCTTAACCAGCTCTTCTGCATACTTGGTAGGATGCAGCTCCAGGAAAGCCTGGCCGAAGCATGCGGAGAAGGTAGGGGTGGGCTCGGTGATGCCGCGCTCTGTACCTGCTAACTTTGCTGTGAAGCCGGACAGGAAGTAGTACTGGGTCTGCTCCGGGGTCAGAACGGAAACAGGAGGAAGTACGCCGAAAGCATCTGCGGACAGGAAGATTACGTTCTTGGCTGCCGGTGCAGAGGAAACGGGACGCACGATGTTCTCAATGTGGTCGATGGGATAAGAAACACGGGTATTCTCGGTTACGCTCTTGTCTGCGAAGTCGATCTTGCCGTTCTCGTCCAGGGTAACGTTCTCAAGCAAAGCGTTTCTCTTGATAGCGTTGTAAATATCGGGTTCGGAATCCTTGTCCAGGTTGATCACCTTCGCATAGCAGCCGCCCTCGAAATTGAACACGCCGTTGTCATCCCAGCCGTGCTCGTCGTCGCCGATCAGCAGACGCTTGGGATCGGTGGAAAGGGTGGTCTTGCCGGTGCCGGACAGACCGAAGAAGATCGCGGTATTCTCACCGTTCATATCGGTGTTGGCGGAGCAGTGCATGGAAGCGATGCCCTGCAGAGGCAGATAGTAGTTCATCATGGAGAACATACCCTTCTTCATCTCGCCGCCGTACCAGGTGTTCAGGATTACCTGCTCGCGGCTGGTGATGTTGAATACAACCGCGGTCTCGGAATTCAGGCCCAGTTCCTTATAATTCTCAACCTTTGCCTTGGAAGCGGTGTAAACAATGAAATCCGGCTCAAAGTTCTCAGCCTCTTCTGCGGAGGGCTTGATAAACATGTTTCTTACAAAATGAGCCTGCCATGCTACTTCCATGATGAAACGGATTGCCATACGGGTATCCTTATTAGCGCCGCAGAAAGCGTCCACAACATAAAGCTTCTTGTTGGAGAGTTCTTTAATGGCGATATCCTTTACGGCTGCCCAGGTTGCTTCGGAAGCGGGATGGTTGTCGTTCTTATACTCATCGGAGGTCCACCATACGGTATCCTTGGAATTCTCGTCCATTACGATGAACTTATCCTTAGGAGAACGTCCGGTATAAATACCGGTCATAACATTAACTGCGCCGAGCTCACTTACCTGTCCCTTTTCATAGCCTTCCAGGTCGGTCTTGGTCTCTTCCTCGAATAATAATTCGTAAGAAGGATTGTACACGATCTCTTTGGTTCCAGTGATACCATACTTGGTTAAATCAAGCTGTGCCATCTTACATCTACCTCTTTTCCTTATTATTATAGTGGGTTATATCATAAATAACCGCTCATCAGCCCTGTGAACGAGGGGCTCATATATGTTTGGAGCAAAATTGTTCACCTTCTTTTATTATACATGATAATGCAATAAAATCAACTGATTTTATTCTAAAAATTTTGTTACTAAAAATTTTGTTACAAAATAATAAGGATAATTAAGCCTTTGTCTCATTGCTTTTTTGGTGTGGGTGCATTATACTAAGGATATGCCGCTGTGTGCCTTCAGAAGGGATCTGGCAGGATGGCGGTGTGTTTGTTCTGAAGAAGGGAGATAGAGGGAAAAAGCGATTATGGAGAACTTGAAATTTACGTTGGTGATACCGTCGCTCAATCCGGACGAGAAGCTTGCCTGCGTGGTGACCTCAGCATTGGAGGCAGGGATAGAAGACATTCTGCTGGTGGACGATGGGAGCCTGCCGGAGAAGCGCCGCTTTTTCACGGAATTGGAAGAGGCCCATCCGGAGGTTACTCTGCTGACGCACGTGAAGAATCAGGGCAAGGGTGCCGCCCTTAAGACGGCCTTCCGGTATTTCCTTGAACACCGGGGGAACTCCTGTGGAGTGGTAACTGCTGACGGCGACGGGCAGCACAGGGCGGAGGATATTATCGCCTGTGCCGAAGCGATGATTGAGGACGGCGCCGTAGTACTCGGCTGCAGGGATTTTGGTCAGGAGAATGTGCCTCCGAAAAGCCGCTTTGGCAATCAGATGACCTCCCTTATATTCCGCCTGTTTTTTGGGATGCAGCTGTCGGATACGCAGACAGGTCTGCGCGCTATTCCTGCACAGTATGTTCCCGTGCTGATAGACGCTGAGGGAACCCGGTATGAATATGAGACCAACATGCTTTTACTGATGGGGGAGCGGCATATCCCATATAAAGAAGTGAAAATAGAAACGCTTTACTACGACGATAACAAAGCTTCCCATTTCCGGCCGGTCCGCGATTCCGTCCGTGTCTATGGGCTGATTATAAAATACGCGGCAACATCCCTTGCATCTGCGCTGGTGGACCTGCTGGCGTTTTATCTGCTGGGAAGGTTCCTTTTTACAGGAGGGGACAGGCTTGCAGTGCTGTTATCCACAGTTGTCGCAAGGCTCATTTCCTCTACTGTGAATTTTGGGGTCAACAAGCAGTTTGTATTTGAGAACCGATCCGGGGTAGCCCGTACCTTTGTGCGTTATATATGTCTGGCCGTGCCGGTCATGCTGGCGTCCTGGCTGGCGGTATATGGGCTTTCCAGGCTAGGCGGGGAAGGCATCGGCCAATTGGTGCGGACCCTGATTAAAATTCCGGTGGATACCCTGCTTTTCCTGATAAGCTTCCGCGTGCAGCGCAGATGGGTATTTGCAAAAGAGGGGCAGGTAGGAGGAACTACTTATGAAGAACAAAGATAATGTCCATAGCCAGACGGTACATAATGAAGAGGCTGAGGAAGAATTTGACTTCTTTGAGCTGAAGCGGGAAGGCGGCGAGCCGCCGCAGGACTTCCGGGAGGAAGTGGATGGATCTGCCGGCGTCCGGTTAAGGGAAGACGCAGGTGGATTGGAATATATTGATCTGGGCGCTGAGAAGGGTGCCGCCTTGAAGACCGGGAAAAAGAAGTCGCATCTGGGTATGATCGTCAGAAGGACAGCCCTCGTGCTTTTTACTGTTTTGGCGGTGCTGGTTTTCTCCCTGGTTGCCCTCCTGCATACACTGTTGACGGGTCCCAGCGAGACGATGAGGGATCAGGTGGTGCTGTCAGCAATGCAGGCAAGCGCGACAAAGTGGCTCCCGGGGTTATTCCTGGAGGAAGCCCTGGTACAGGAAATCTGTGCCAGGAGCGCGGATGTGCAGGAGCAGATGATACCCATAGGCGTATTTGTCAGCAGCTCCGATGAGGAGGATGATTCTCAGGACTCCCCTGACGGGGAAAAAGAGGACACCCCTGCGGATGAATGGGCGGATGCCATTGATGGGATGCTCTACAAGACCTACAGCGGGTCTACCTTTAAAGCATACATATTACTGGTGAAGGATCCCTCCCGCGTCTATGTGGGAACCTCCAGCGACTATAAGAGCGGAAAGATTGGAATAAGGATTTTTGACATTGTTGAAAGGGAAAACGCTGTCGCCGCGATTAACGCCGGTGAATTTGCTGATACAAACGGGCAGGGTACGGGAGATACGCCCATAGGGCTTACCTATTCCAGGGGCGACTGCGTGTGGGATGACGGGTATAAGCGCACCTTTATCGGGTTTGATGACAATAACGTGCTTCACGTCTTTGAATCCATGACGAGGGAGAAAGCCGATGAGATGGGAATCCGGGATGCGGTTTCCTTCCAGACAGGCAATGTGCTGATTACCAATGATAATGAGAATGTCACCCTGTATTATGCGGAAGGTAATATAGGAATGGCCCAGCGTACCGCCATAGGGCAGCGGGCGGATGGAACCGTGATACTGCTGGTGACGGATGGGCGGACAGCCAGCAGCCTTGGCGCCACCAGAAACGATGTGATAGACCTGCTTGTGTCGGAAGGCGCTGTTGTGGCGGGCATGCTGGATGGGGGATCCTCCGCGATGATGTATTACAGGGATTATTATACCAAGTATGACATTGATACTGCAGGACTGGACGAATACCAGCGCCAGGGGCTGACGAACCGTTATAAAGCCTTTACGAAGCCAAGGCATATGCCTACATTTTTTCTGGTGGAACCGGAGGAATGAGGAACGGAGGTATGGATGGTGGTATGCCTGGCGGCATATGGATTGAGAACGGATAGAAAGGCAGGCAATTTCTGTGGCAAAGGATAAGGAAAAGAAGACGTCACGAATTTCAAAGTTTTATATCATATATTCTGCGGTTACGATAACGGTTATCCTTTTGGTTCTGGCCGCACTTGGGTTTGTGCGGAAGCTCTTAGCGGAATATGAGGGGGCGCAGCCCAAATATACGGCTGCCGCGGTTTTCGCCGAATATTTTGAACCGGTTGATTATGACAGGATTTTTGCGGATTATGATGCGGACGAGAAAGTTGTGGGAAAAATTGTGGAATCCCTGAAGGAGATAATCGGGGATTCCCAGCTTACATATTCAATAGGCTCCTCCGGTAATGAGAATGAGATAAACTACAATGTCAAGGTAGGGGAGATGCAGCTGGCATCCATTGTGCTGAAGCTCTCTGACAAGAAAACGGAGCATGGATTTGATCTGTATGATTTTTCCCGTATTGACCTGGACTTAAACGTTGAGCTTCTGGCGCCGGAGTTCGCTGTGACGGTAAATGTTCCTGCGGGTTATTCCGTTTCTGTTGACGGGGAAGCCTTGACCCTGGAAAACAGGACATCTGCCTACACGAATACGGATTTCATGAGATACTATCCGTCTGATGTGCCGGGAATCCCATATGAAGTTTATTCTGTTACGACAGTAGGCGAGCCGCCCAGGTCTGTGACCGCCGTTGATCCAAAGGGCGCGGAGGCAGCCATAACGGATTATGATGAAGATTCCTATACTTATACGTTCGGTCTGGCATTTGATGAAGCGCTGCAGGAGGAATACTCGGAGTTTGTGGTCAAGGCGCTGGAGGAATATGCGGCATATGTGCAGGCTGCGGAGGATACCGGTATTTCCAGTGTTAAAAAATATTTTGATGTGAATTCCACCGCCTATGCCGATGTTGTGAAGGCCGGGGGCAACCGCTGGATGGTTGTGGACTGGTCCGGCATTGATTTTGAAGATGAAAATGCAGCGGAATTCTATGCCCATACGCCGGAGATCTTCTCCTGCCGCGTTTCGTTCACCCAGGTGCTTCACCGCACAGGCAGGGAGGATTATATCGATGTGATCGATATGTATCTTTTCCTTCATCAGACGGGAAATGGATATAAGATATATGAGTGGTATAATGCGTCATAAAAGTCCTCTAGGATAGAAGAAAGAAGGTTCTGTAGGTATGAAGGATAATACACATAATAAGGGGAAATTCATTGTTTTAGAAGGAATTGACGGGAGCGGAAAGAGCACACAAATCCAATATTTAACGGAAAAGCTGATGCAGCATGGGATTCTGTGCTATCCGACCATGGAGCCGACGGATTCCCCCATCGGTTCGTTAATTCATCAAATTATGATTGGACGGATTAAAACGGATAATAAAGTTATCGCTGCGTTATTTGTGGCTGACAGACTGGATCATCTCCTGAATGATGTGAATGGAATCGTTCCCAAGATTCAGGAAGGGGTGACCATTGTCTCAGACAGGTACTATTTTTCATCCTTTGCTTATCATAGTATTGATATGCCGATGGAATGGGTGATTCAGGCAAACCAACAGTGTATGGAGATATTAAAGCCCACCGTGAGCATCTTTATTGATGTGGAACCTGACGTGGCAATTGGGCGGATCGCTAAAAACAGATTCCATCAGGAGCTTTTCGAGAAAAAGTCCCGCCTTATAAAGGTAAGGGAAAAATACCTGGAAGCATTTGAAAAGCTGAAAGAATCCGAACATGTAGTAATCATTAATGGAAACCGGGATACGAAGGCCATTGCTGATGATATATGGGAGGAAGTAAAAAAGTATTTTGAAATAAAATAAAAGGGAGTATGCCTGTATCCGGCAACATCCCTTTTCATAAACTGCTGGTGGCCGGACTTGAACCGGCACGGGGTTGCCCCCGAGGGATTTTAAGTCCCTTGCGTCTGCCTATTCCGCCACACCAGCAAAATGGATGGGGGTGGATTCGAACCACCGAAGCAATTTGCAGCAGATTTACAGTCTGTCCCCTTTGGCCACTCGGGA
>CANPYG010000102.1 GCA_947588205.1 uncultured Acetatifactor sp.
GGCCTGTCTTCAGGTAGGTCGCTTGAGGCGTCTGGCGACAGACGTCCTAGATAGATGATCGTCCGCGACATAACCCGGCTTATAGTCCCGCTTATCTTAAGAACCCGGCGAAAGCAGCTGCAAGGCTGTGGACAGCCGGGTTCTTGGCGCCTGGGGCAGTTTTGTCCGCCCATATAGTAATAACAATAAAGAACGAAATGTAAGTTGGATAGCTTATATGGTTTTTAGCATAAAGTCGTTGTAACCGCGATGATTTTAACAAAGTAATATTGATTGAAAAATGCTGTGTATGAGATACACGGCATTATTTATCACTAAAAACAAATTTTAATGATAAATATGAGATAAAATCTCAAATTGCGGTTTAAAAATATGGATTTTTGAGTATAATAGAGTTATGAGTAGGAGGAGGTAAAAAGTATGTTATGCCAATTTACAGTGAAAAATTTTAAGAGTATACGGGATGAAATTACTTTTGATATGCAGGCGGCAGCTATTTCAGAACATGAGGATAGAGTGATCAAAGACAAGGACGGTGAAGTTTTTTTGCCAGTATCGGCAATTTACGGACCAAACGGCGGAGGAAAGTCCAATGTACTGGAAGCAATGTATTCTTTGGTGGCGAAAGTTTTGCGGCCAATTTATGCTATGGAGGACAAAGGGGGTCGGACTGTTCCACCATCTAAATTTATTATTGAACCATTTGCTTTTTCTGATAAGAGTAGAGCAAATCCTACTGAATTTGAGATATTTTTCCGTACTGAACAGACGGAATACCGATATATATTGAAAATTAAAAAGGATGTCGTGATTTACGAAAGTCTGGATCGGATTAAATTAGAGACAAAGAGAAGATCGACCCTGTTCAAACGGGATGAGCAGGATATTATCTTAAAAGGTGCTTTTGCAAGACTGAAAACCAGCGATGAGTTGTCAAAGACATTGCCTTTGCTTTCTTATCTGGGAATTACCTACCGGAAAAATGCAGTGGTCAAAGACGTATTGGATTGGTTTGAATATGGGATAGATTTCCTGGATTACGGTAATCCGCTTCAGGAACTGAGAATGGTCGTTGCCGGTTCACCACAGACAAAATCACTTATGCTCGATATGATTCAGGAGATGGATCTGGATATCGTTGATTTCCGTGTAGAGGAAAAAGACAACGATATCCTGGATGTCTATACAAAACATTTGGCGGATGGGTATGAAGCAGAGTTGAATTTACTGGATGAATCGAGTGGATCTCAGAAAATCTTTGGCTTACTGCCGTTAATTGCGATGAGCCTGCAAAGAGGAAGAACGCTTATTATTGATGAGTTGGATGCCAAGATCCATCCGCTTCTTCTGCGCCATATTATTCTAATGTTTACAGATATGACCATTAATCAAACGGGTGCCCAGTTGATTTTTACATCACACGATTTGTCGACGATGATCAGTGAAATATTCCGCAGAGATGAGATCTGGTTTGCTGCGAAAGGACATGCTCAAAATTCTAATCTCTATTCATTGGTGGAGTTTAAAAATGATAAAGGTGAATCCGTGCGAAAGGATGCAAAGTTTGACAAACAATACTTGGAGGGAAAATATGGCGCTGATCCATATCTGAGAAGGATTATAGATTGGGGGAAGGTGAATGCCTAAGAAAGCAGGGATGGAGGCGTGGAAGAAAAAACGTCGGCAGGAATATTTGGAGAAGAAAAAGTACCGGTACTACATTTTCTGTGAAGGTGAACAGACGGAACCACAATACTTTGCGGGTTTTAAGAAATTGATATTTCATTTTTGGATGATAGGTTCGGGGAATTGGGGCTTGGTAAGTATCAGAAAAACAGAAATGATATTTTTGAGATCCTGATGGAAAAAGGGAATCCGAAGTTAGCGATACGGTATGCAAAGAAGATTATCAAAGACGAACAAGGGAAGATGCCAACGGAGATTGCGCCGGGAACAAAAGTATATGAGTTAGTGGAGGAATTGGCGAAGTATTTATCAGTGAGAGAAAAGGATTATTTTTAGGGGAAAATACGGTGAATACGTATCACTGCAAGGATAAATTCGAAGGAAAGTGGGCAGTTTTTTCCAGATATCCCCTAAAAACCACAGAGCAAGTGTACGGTTTTTAATAAAACTTTCACATTAAAATGATTGACAATCGTTTAAATTTGGTAGAAAATAAGTCTGGTGGCGAAGGACCATAAAAGAAAGTCATTTTAGGGTCCGAGAGCCCTGAAGGGATGTAGATCATGCGGCAAAAAGCAGCCGTGAAAGGAAGGATAGAAATGACAAAAATTGATGTAGTATCAGGCTTTTTGGGGGCCGGCAAGACGACCCTGATCAAAAAGCTTTTGAAAGAAGCTTTGGATGGAAGCAAGGTTGTGCTGATTGAGAATGAATTCGGGGAGATCGGCATTGACGGCGGATTCCTGCAGGAATCCGGGATTGAGATCAAGGAGATGAATTCCGGCTGTATCTGCTGTTCTTTGGTAGGGGATTTTGGCACTTCCCTGAAGGAAGTGATCACCACCTATGCCCCTGAGCGTATCCTGATCGAGCCCTCCGGCGTCGGCAAGCTTTCCGACGTGCTGAAGGCTGTGGAGAATGTGGCCGGGGATCTGGATGTGGAGATTAACAGCGCCGTTGCGGTAGTGGATGCTTCCAAATGTAAGATGTATATCAAGAATTTCGGAGAGTTTTTCATCAATCAGATCGCCTATGCGGGAACCATCATCCTGACCAGGGCTGATAAGGTCAATGCAGAGAAGATGGCTGCCGCCGTTGAGATGATCAGGGAGCACAATGCTAAGGCGACGATCATTACTACGCCCCTCGATCAGCTGGACGGAAAAGCTGTGCTCCAGACCATAGAAGGCGCGGATAAACTGGAGGATATGATGAAGGAAATGATGGAGCAGGTCCGGGCTCTGGAGGATGAAGAGGAGGACGAATGCTGCTGCCACGACCATCACCATCATGACGGTGACGAGGATGAACATGAGCATCACCATCATCACGATCATGACGATGATGATGACGAAGATGAGCGTGAGCACCACCATCACGACCATGAGGACGAGGACGAAGACGAACATGAGCATCACCACCATCATGACCATGATGAAGATGAGCATGAGCATCATCACCATGACCATGACGATGATGACGAAGATGAGCATGAGCATCACCACCATCACGACCATGACGAGGATGAAGACGAACACGAGCACCACCATCACCACCATCATGGAGAGGGGCATCATCATGCGGATGAGATCTTTACCAGCTGGGGCATGGAGACGCCGAATGTTTATTCCAGGGAAGAGATGGAGAAGATCCTTACAGCCCTGGACAGCGGCGAGTATGGCGTGATCCTGCGTGCGAAGGGCATGGTTCCCGCAGGGGATGGAACTTGGATCTATTATGATTATGTGCCGGAAGAGCATGATATCCGGGAGGGCAGCCCTGTGGTGACCGGCAAGATCTGTGTCATTGGATCTGAACTGAAGGAGGATAAGCTGGCTGTTTTGTTTCGCCAGTAGAAAGGGAATAATATGAAGCCCGTATATATGATCAATGGATTTCTGGAAAGCGGCAAAACGGAATTTATTTCTTTTACATTGGCGCAGCCTTATTTTCAGATCCGGGGGAAGACCCTTCTTCTTCTGTGTGAGGAGGGGGAAGTGGAATATGATCCGGAGTTGCTTCGCAAGAGCCGCACTGTTGTGGAGGTGGTCGACAAGGAGGAGGACTTTAATCCGACCCATCTTGTGGAGCTGGAAAAGAAGCATAAACCGGAGCGTTTCATCGTAGAATATAACGGTATGTGGAATTATAAGAACATGAAGCTGCCCTGGTATTGGAAGATGGAGCAGCAGATCACCATTATCGACGGTTCTACTTTTCCTATGTATTATACCAACATGCGTTCATTGCTGGCGGAGATGATCCGCAAGTCGGAAATGATCATTTTTAACCGCTGTGATACGGTAAGGGACAGCTTAAACAGCTACAAGCGCAATATTAAGGCGGTGAATCCCAATGCGGATGTGATCTTTGAGGATGCCAACGGCGAGATCGATGAAATCCTGGAAGAAGACCTGCCCTATGACCTGAGTAAGGAGGAGCTGGTGCTGGACAATAACGGCTACGGCATCTGGTATCTGGACTGTATGGACCATCTGGAAAGATATCTTGGCAAAAAGATCCGCTTTACCGCCATGGTTTTGAAGCCGGATGATTTTCCCAAAGGATATTTTGTGCCGGGACGCATGGCCATGACCTGCTGCGCAGAGGATATGGCGTTCTTGGGATATGCCTGTGAATTTCCCGGGGCGGCTGCCTTAAAGCAGCGGGACTGGGTGGAGGTTACCGCCACCGTGAGCAAGGAATACTGGGAGGATTATAAGGGAGAGGGTCCCATCCTTCATGCGCTTTCCGTTTTAAAGACAAAAGCTCCCAAGGAAGAGGTCATCAGCTTTACCTGACGAGGCCGGGCTGCAAAAGGACTTACAGGATAAGAAAGAGGGTCGCTGCGCCGCGCAGACGGCCCTCTTCGGTACTAAACCAAAAGATTGCAGAAAAGGAGCGTCCATATGGCTATTGCATCGGAGAAGGAGGTCCAGCAGTTTAAAAACAGGCTGCGGGACCTGGCGGAAAAATCATATCATCAGAATCAGTTCACCTTTACCAGTTTTCTGGGGCTGGCAGAGCAGGATATTTTCTGGCAGATGGAGGGGGAACTGGGATATGCTACATGTGCCCTCTGGGGAGGCGACGAAGAGACCGACCGCAAGGTGCTGCGTTTTGGCTCCGCAGAGGAATTGGGCTATGAAGAGCCTTTTGCCATCGCCTGTATTCATATCAAACCCCTGAATGAAAAATTTTCCGACGATCTTACCCACAGGGATTTTCTGGGAGCCCTGATGAACCTGGGAATTGAGCGCAGCACCCTGGGGGATATTCGGGTGGGCGGGAAGGAGGCCTATCTTTTCTGCCTGGAAAATATTGCCGGATTTATCTGTGATCATTTGGATCAGGTTCGGCATACTCATGTAAGGTGTGAGACCGTCGCCGAGATCAGCGCTCTTCCGAAAGAGGAGCCGGAGCAGATCCAGGTACAGGTGACTTCAGAAAGGATTGACGCTGTCCTGGCAAAGGTTTATAATCAATCCAGGAGCGAAGTGTTAGAGCTGTTCCGCTCAGGAAAGATCTATGTAAACGGCAGGCTGTGCGAAAACAATTCCCGCCTGTTAAAGGAGGGAGAGACAGTAAACGCCAGGGGCTTCGGCAAGTTTCATTATCTTGGCGTAGGATATGAGACCCGCAAGGGGAAGCTCAGCGTTGCCATAGCTGTATACCGCTGAGATCATGCATGGTATTTGGATGCGGAACAGCAGCGCACGGGGATTTCATGACTTGAAGTAATTGTTGTCCGTTTGAAGGGCGGACTTCGGGAGGAGAGGGAGATGTATCATTATTCTTTGTCGCAATGGCTTTTTTTCTTTTATTTCTATTGCTTTTTCGGCTGGTGTTTTGAATCCACCTATGTATCCATCTGTGAGCGCAGGCTGGTGAACCGGGGTTTTTTAAGAGGTCCCTTTCTGCCCCTGTATGGAAGCGGCGCCATCATGATGCTGGTGGTGTCCAGCCCTTTTCAGGACAGCCAGCCTTTGGTCTTCCTGGCAGGATGCGTCGGCTCCACTGTCCTGGAATATGTGACGGGCGTGGTCATGGAGGCTCTTTTTAAGGTGCGCTACTGGGATTATTCCCATAAGAAATTTAATTTCAAGGGTTATATCTGTCTGGAATCCACCATCGCCTGGGGTTTCCTGACGATTGTAATGACGGAGTGGCTGCATAAGCCGGTGGAATATTTTGTCCTGGGCATACCTGAGGCAGTGCTGTCTGCGGTCGTGACTGTTTTTACCGTGATGCTCAGCGCGGATTTTGCCCTTTCCTTCAAGGCAGCCCTGGATCTGAGGGATGTTCTGGTCAAAATGGAGGCTACCAAGAAAGAGCTTATGCGGATCCGTAAGCGCTTGGATGTAATCATTGCCGTGGCCGGAGAGGATCTCAGCGCGAAAAAGGAAGAGCTTTTGGTGGATTGGAAGAACCTTGGCTTTGAAGAGATCAGACAGGGCATTGAAGAACGCCTGGAAAAGCTTAAGGACGCCGTTTCGGAATATACAGGGAGTACGCTGCATTCCCTGACCAGGGAGGAAAATGGCAGGGAAGAGCTGCTGGATCTTCTTGCACAGTATAAACACAGCATTGCGGAGCATGCCAGCCTGAAGGGAATGAAGGACTTTTTCCAGAGAGATCTGATCCGTTCCAACCCCTCTATGAGCTCCCGTAAATTCGGGGAAGCCCTGGAGGAATTAAAGGATTCTGTTCAGAAGCACAAGGGGAAAAAGGAATCTTAAACAATTTTTAATGATTTAAGTACTTTCTTCTTAATATTTTTTGTTCTAAAATAAAATCAGACCGCTTAAGAAACGGCAGAGTGGGGGGAGCGCGGCAGGATGTATCATATTTTGATCTGTGACGATGAGAAGGATATTGTCAACGCCCTAAAGATCTATCTGGCTTGTCCGGATTACCAGATTTATGCGGCTTATACGGGAAAAGAGGCCCTGGAGATCATTCAGTCCACGGATATCCATCTTGTGCTGATGGATATCATGATGCCTGAAATGGATGGAATTTCCGCAATGGTGAAGATCCGGGAGATCAGCAACGTTCCTGTGATTCTGTTGACCGCCAGGACGGAGGAAACCGATAAGGTGCTCGGGCTGAATGTAGGCGCGGACGATTATATCACGAAGCCGTTTCATCCAATGGAAGTGGTGGCAAGAGTGCGGTCCCAGCTGAGAAGATACATGCAGCTTGGGGGAGGGCAGCAGCAAAAGGATGTCCTTCGGATCGGGGGCATTGAATTGGACGACAAGACGAAAAAGGTAACCGTGGACGGAGAGCCCGTATCCCTGACGCCCACAGAATACGAGATCATAAAGCTGCTGATGCTTCATCCTGGCCAGGTTTTTTCCCCGAAGGAAATTTACCGCAGGATCTGGAACGATACTCCATTCGGAACAGAGAACACCATAGCCGTCCATATACGCCACATCAGGGAGAAGCTGGAGATCAATCCGGCAGAGCCCAGATATTTAAAGGTGGTGTGGGGACAGGGATATAAAATAGAAGGGGACGCGAGAGGATGAAAAAGAGCCTGTCAAAGAAGCGACTGATTAAAGGAATTGCCCTGATCATTGTAATTCTGTCTTTTTTTACAGCCATTTGGAGTTTTGGGCGGATCATGGAATGGAAGGGAGACGAGGCGCTTCTAAAGAAGAATTTTGTGGAAAACGCCCTGAGTGGAGTCGCTTACAGCAAGGCAGAGGAAATCATCCGTATTGTGGTGAATGAAGGTATTGTTAAAGCGGTGGAAAGCCAGGACAATACCAATGTCCGGTTTGATCTGTATTATGATTATGGTACGTATAACTTTACAAGGGAAGGTTATCATGACGATTTCGAGGCGTACCAGTTTCATTTCCGGTTTTCTTCCCAGGAGGTCAACGAGTTCAGAAAATCGACGCCGAAAAGTGATCTTACGCTGGAGATCACATTATATGTGGATCAGCGCTTTCCTTATGTGGACGCTTTTAAGGCGGTTTTTTCCAATCTGCAGATTCCTGATTACAGCCGACAGCAGCTGTATAATATATCGTTGGCGGCGTTCTGCTTCTGTCTTGGCGTCTTTTCCTTGTTTGTCCTGATCCGGGCGGAAGGCACTCAGGTCATTCTTTCCGTTCTTAACTCCTTTGCGGACGGCTGCAAGGGGTTTGTCCGTCGTTTTGTGACAGCAATAGGGAGAATCCCATTTCCCTGGAAGGGAACCGCCCTGCTTTTAGCGTTTTTTGCTGCGGAGAAGCTGCTTCTGATGGATTGGCTGAAGCAAAGCCCGGAAGTCGTCTGGATTCAGGAGAAAATAATTCTGTTGATCGTATCGGTCTATTATTTGATCGTCTTGTACAGGCTAAAGGTGGGGGGCGAGCAGGTTGCCCAGGGCAGGGAGAATTACAGGATCAGCACCTTAGGAATGTTCGGCGAATGCAGGAAGCATGGGGAAGTGTTAAACAACATTGAAGAGAATATCAGACGGGAAGTGGAAGCGCGCATGAAAAGTGAACATATGAAAACAGAGCTGATTGCGAATGTATCCCACGATATCAAGACCCCTCTGACCTCGATCATCAACTATACCGATTTGCTTATAGAGGAAAATATAGAAGACGAAAAAATCCGGGAATATACCCAGGTGTTGAAGAGGCAGTCCCTACGGCTAAAAAGACTGCTTGAGAACCTTGTGGAGATGTCCAGGGCAACCAGCGGAAATACGGAGGTTTTTCTGGAACCCTGCGACGCGGGCGTCCTTCTGGTTCAAATGATAGGAGAATACGAGCAGCGTATGCAGAAGGAAGGGCTTATCTTAGTCGCAAAGCCAACGGAAGAGGATATTTCCATTATGGCTGATGGGAAGCTGCTTTGGAGAGTCTTCGATAATCTGCTGGACAATATTTTAAAATACGCCCAGCCCGGCACCAGGGTATATCTTACTGTGGAGAGGATTCAGGATAAGGTGGAGATTTCCTTCAAGAATACCTCCCGTTATCAGCTGGATATTTCCCCCCAGGAGCTGATGGAG
>CANPYG010000103.1 GCA_947588205.1 uncultured Acetatifactor sp.
CCATCATCTATGTGCTGTGGGGCGTGACCTATACCATGATGGATATACCCTACTGGTCCATGATCCCGGCCTTCACAGAGGGCGGTCAGGAGAGGGAAAACCTTTCCACCCTGGGAAGATCCTGCGCCGGAGTGGGCTCCGCCCTGGTGACCATCATCACCATGTGGTGCGTATATCAGTTGGGACAGGGAAATGAGAGAACTGGTTTTGCCCGATTTGCCTTGATCCTGGCGCTGTTGTTCGTGGCTTTTATTCTGGTGACCTGTATCTGTATCAAGGAGAAATCCACCGTGGATGTGGACTCCCCTTCCGTGGGACAAATGTTCCGCTCCCTGATCCAGAACGACCAGGCCATGACCATCGTCATCAGTATCGTACTCATCAACTGTTCCCTGTACATCACCTCCAACCTGGTGATCTACTTTTTCAAATATGACTTCGGCGGGGAAACCTGGTACAACAGCTATACCCTGTTCAACACCTTCGGCGGAGGCATCCAGATCCTTTCCATGATGCTCTTTTTCCCGCTGGTCCGTAAGTTCTTAAGCGCCATAAAGGTGTTCTACCTAAGCTTCCTGTTAGCGATCGCAGGCTATGGAATCCTCTTAGTCCTTATGCTCTTTAACGCCACCAGCATCTTCGTATTATTCGTCCCTGCTTTCCTGATCTTTACGGCTTTCGGAATGCTGACAGTGCTGACCACCGTATTCCTGGCCAATACCGTGGATTACGGGCAATGGAAGAACCACAGACGGGACGAAAGCGTGATCTTTTCCATGCAGACCTTTGTGGTGAAGCTGGCTTCCGGCGTTGCCGCCCTCATCGCCTCCATCTGCCTGTCCTTAAGCCATTTAAGCCAGGACACCTCGGATATCACGGAGGTTGTGGATACTTCTTCCACCTCCGTCATGGGACTGCGCCTGACCATGACCCTGCTGCCCATCATCGGGCTGCTGGCGGCAATCCTTTACTTCCATAAAAAATATATCCTGACGGAGGAAAAGGTGACGGAAATTACGGAGGCGATCCATAGGGAGACTTAATTTTAAAAGGCATTCTCCCGGACTTTAACAGTATATTTTCAAAATCGGTCTTCTAGATTTTTACCGCATTTTTCAAAAATCAGTCTCCCGGATTTTTACCGCACGATTTCAATCGGTTCATAATCTGGGAGACTGCCTTGTTATCCTTACTGTTATTCTTACTGTTGTTCTTCTTATTATACTTTATGCCATGAGATCCTTCCGGCAATACCTGATATATGCCGCTGCAATCCCAATTCCCATAAACACCATCCCCACCAGAACCAGTCTGAAATTAAGTCTCCCCTCCGTCAGAATCTGCGCCGCTTCACAATAGGCGAAGGGAGTCACATACCTGAGGAATCCTGCTTTTTCCGTCAGGTTGGCAATGAGATTCAGGAAATATGCCATCACTGCCAGACCCAAACCGACGCCGACACCTCCCCTTCGTAAAAATGCGGAAATACCAAAGCAGAGGCCGGCGAGCTCCAGCTGCAGCAGAAAATAAGCAAGATGCAGCAAAAGAATCTCTTTCCAGGGAATGAGCTCCCTGATCAATGCGACGGACAGAAGGGAAAAGCACAGGATTATAAGATTCAGGAAAAGAATCTGCACTGCTGCGGCAATCAGCTTTTGCGTAACCACCCGTACCCTGGAAACCGGATGGGTCATCAGGAATTCCACGGTGCCGTTCCGTTCCTCCTTAGCGAGCATGGAAACGCCGGTCAAGGCAGCAAAGAAGGCGCCGCCCAGCCCCAGCACATTGCCGCATTCAATCCCATAGAAGCCAACTAAGGTTCCCATATTCAGCCGATCCATGCCAAAAGCGGCGGTAAAGCTGCCCATGGAGGCGAAGATATCCCCCACCTCCTCCATCTCTCCCTTCATCTCCGGGAACAGGAAGATGCAGACAATCATCAAAAATGTGATAATCGCCGTCCAGATCAGGCAAGCGGTTCTGCCCTGCCTCAACTCATGTTTCAGAATCTTCATCGATCCAAACCTCCGTTTCCTCTTTATAGAGCCAAACTTTCATTCCCCAGTCCTATCCTTTATTCCCTGGTCTTATCTTTCATTCCCCAGGTCAAGTATTTCCCTCCTGAAAATCATGCAGGAACATTTCCTCCAAGTCCGGTTCAGTCATGGTAAGATCATGGACTTCCCCTTTTGCCAAAACCGCCAGCAGAGGCTTCATCTCCCCGCCATACAGGAAATTTAAGGTTTCCTCCCCTATTCTCTGCAGGTCCTGCACGCCGGAAAGCCTGCTGAGATCAACTCTTCCATGAATACCCACTCTTTTGATTCCCGTCCGGTACAAAGCTTCTACCCTGTCACAGGCAATAATCCTTCCTTCCCGGATGATCGCGGCACGGGTACAGTTGTGCTGGACTTCGGAAAGAATGTGGCTGGATAAAAATATGGTAGTTCCCGCCTGATTTCTTTCCCGCAGGATTTCAAAGAACTCCTTCTGCATCAAAGGATCCAGGCCGCTGGTAGGCTCATCCAGAATCAATAACTTTGGATTATGCTGAAGGGCGCAGACAATCGCCACCTTTTTTCGATTGCCAAAAGAAAGCTCCTCCACCTTGCGGGAAGGATCCAGGTGAAGACGCCCGCACAGTTCCCCTGCCGTCTCCCTGCAGGACTTCGCAATCTTTAGCCTATCGCTCTTTAACCTGTCGCTCTTTTCCCGCAGGCCAGCGGAGAGTTCCAGCACGTCCTTTACCCGCATGCCGGGATAAAATGAAGCTTCGGCAGGAAGATAACCAACCGCCGAAAGAATCTTTTCCCGATCCTTCTCAACATCCATACCAAAGATACGGGCTTCTCCCCCTGTGGGCTTCACCAAACCTAAAAGCAGGCGGATCGTGGTGGATTTGCCGGCACCGTTAGGACCGATGAACCCAAAAAACTCTCCTCTGTCAACCGTCAAATCCACGCCTTCGATCCCACGCATCCTGCCATAATATTTCGTAAGCCCCTTGAGACTGATGGTCTCGGGAACCGATTCTTCCAGATATGTTCCCTGCGCTGGGCTTCCTTTCCCCTCCTGGTCAACAGTTTCCTTCATAGCTGGGTCCTCCTCACTCTACTGTTCATCCTCATCCAACCTTCCTTCTTCCTGCTGTTCACCCTCATCTGACCTCCTCATCCTGCTGTTCACCCTCACCTGACCTTCCCATCCCGCATTTTCCCGATTCCTCTCTCCTATCCCTTATCTGCCCTCTCTGCCTGCACCTATACCGCTTAAACCTTCCACCTTTATACTGTAAGATCTTTCCGCAGATAAATGCTCTTCCAGAACTCTATCAGCCCGTTAAAATCTTTTTCCATCTGGTCCATATCCAGGTCTCCCCGCTGCACCATCTCCCAAAGGTATCCCTCCGAGGCCCAATACATTTCACGGTACATCATCTGGATATCCAACCCCGGAACAAACTGCCCGGGATCCAGGTTCAGGCGCACCTGATCCTCGTTTAAATTAAAATACTTGTGGTAACTTTCCTGAACGGCGGCACAGATTTCCGGATCCTTTTCATAAAAAGCCCTAATGGTAAAATTAGCCATATCCGGATATCGCCTGATGATCTCCATTTTGGCGCACATCCCCCGCTTCATGCTTTCAAACAATTCCTTCTGCTCGTAACACTGGTACCTGGTCAAGAATTCAATGGTGATCTGAGCGCATTGATCCCACAGAAATAAGTACAGTTCCTTTTTATTCCGAAAATAATGGAACAGCAAAGACTTGCTGATCCCCGCAGCCTGGGCGATCTCGCTCATGGGACTGTTTTTATAAGAGTTCTGGGAAAACACCCGATATCCTGCGTTGATAATGACCTGTTGCTTCTTAAGCGGCAGCTGGAAAAAACGTTCATTCACATACAACCCTCCAATCATCCTGAGCCGATCATTCGTAAACCTCTTTGACTTCATCATACATCCGTTGACCGTTTTTGAGAAGACTGCCTAAGGGAATTTTTTACCGAATACTTTTTCCAATATTTTCGTCAATTTTTCCGTCAACTTTTTTCATCAATACCTTTGTCTATATATTTTTATTCTTTTAAGCCCTCTGTGTATAAGGCAGGGATTTGTCGAAATTTGTCGGTGAAAAGAGGATTGCATTTTTTCTCCTTTGGGAATATAGTGTAGACAGTTCATAAAGATTGCCTGTAAACTTCAGGTAATTCTCTGTATAGAGTTTTGTCTTTCATTGGACATTTCGTCCGGCTTTTCCATAAAGACAATGAGTACGATAGTACAAAAAAGAATTAACATAAAGAAATGGTAGAAACTGTGAACATGACTTTACCGGATATGTATATAAGAAGATCCCCCCTGACTGTCTGCAGCTTTTGCCACCCGCCCACAAAAAAGGAGGTTCTTATTGATGTCAGTTACTACTTTTTACTCAGCAACAGGGAAGGTTCCCTACCAATTAACAAATGATTATCTGTTCCAGGCGGTTCTGCAAAGTTCCAACGAAACCTTGAAAGGATTAGTGTGCTCCTTACTACATATTAATCCGGAAAAAGTCCATAGTGTGGTCATTACTAATCCGATAGAACTCGGGGAAAAAATAGACCGGAAAAAATTTATCCTGGATGTCCGGGTGCTGTTGGACAATCAGCTCTGCCTGAACATAGAGCTCCAGGTGGTGAACCAAGGAAACTGGCCTGAACGCTCTATAGTGTACTTGTGCCGTTCCTTCGACCAGCTTAACAAAGGACAGGACTATATCGAAATGAAACCTGTAGTACAGATCTGTATCCTGGATTTTACTCTGTTCCCCGACAACCCCGAATTTTATGCCACATACAAATTGATGAATATTAAAAACCATAAAATATATAGTGACAAAATCCGGGTATCTGTGTTAGACTTAACACAGATCAAGCTGGCAACAGAGGAGGACAGGCGGTACAGAATCCAAAAATGGGCCAAGTTATTCAAAGCCACCACATGGGAGGAGATTAAAATGCTGGCAAAGAAGGACAAGGAAATAGAGAGCGCGGCACAGGCTGTATATGAATTGACTGCAGACGAGAAGATCCGCCT
The DNA here is from genome assembly GCA_947588205.1 of uncultured Acetatifactor sp. GTDB lineage: Bacteria > Bacillota > Clostridia > Lachnospirales > Lachnospiraceae > Acetatifactor. The sequence goes on from CANPYG010000103.1 coordinate 5,085, forward strand.
GCAGTGCGAGGCAATGGAAGATTACTATAAACAGGAAAGATATAACCAAAAGCGGCTGGAAAATGCATTTCAAGAAAGAGATAAGGCCATAGAGGAGATGGAGAATTATAAGAAGGAAGTAACTTTCAAAGAGGCGGAAATAAAAGATAAGGAGGCGGAAATAAAGGACAAAGAAGCAGAAATAAAAGATAAAAGCAAAGAGATAAAAGACTTGAAGCAGTCGATGGCAGAAAAGGAAATAGAACTGGCTCAAGGAAGAGAAGACGGTTTCCGAATACTGGTCACAAGTTGTCAGGCATTGGGAGTGCCATATGACAAGACCCTACAACAGGTGAAAGAGCAATATGGTCTGGATGAAAAAAGTGCTGCAGATCAAATGCAAAAGTACTGGTGTGGAAAATAGTAGGAGCCTCCCATTAGTATTCCGCTTCCAAATCATCTGGAATATCTACAACGCTTATCTCTTTTAGCAAGATAGCACCACCGTCCGTAGGAATCCAACTCACGAGCCATTGTTCGGGGGAGTACCCCTTGTATTCGCTGATTCTGTCGTCCACGTCTCCGTCTACATAGCCGATTTGTTCTCCACAGTCGTTTTTAGATACTACGCAGAAAATAACATATGTTCTATCTTCCCAAAGGTAGGCTCTTTTTCCGTCTACGGTGGTTGATGTTATATCGGCCAAATCCCGTTGTTGTTCGCCGCAAGCAGATAGCATATTTAAAAACAAACAAAAGATTATAAGCAGAGCAATAAATTTTTTCATTGGGTTTATCCTCTCGTTGAATTATTATTGACCATTCAGGCATTTTACCATGTTTACCACGCCAATTCTGCAGAAGGCTCTCAATAAACCTCAAAACTCTGCCTTTTCGAACACCAGTCCTTCTCCCTGCTGTTCTGTCAGGTCATCCCAGTAAAGCATGCCGTCGTCGCCGATCCACAGATACCCCTCTCCATCCGTATAAGCATAGGTCTCCTGAACATCTCCTTCATCCGGATAATACTCTTCAATCCTGCTCCCGGAATAATGGATCTTCCCCTCACTCTCATCATAAGTTCCGGAAAAAGACCAATGTGTATTATCCCAGGCGCTGCTGGCCCAGTTGATATCGATGGAATAATGAATCCCGTCCTCGGAGCTTATTTCTGCGTGACAACGCTGGCTGACAGTATCAAACCACTCTCCTACATATTCATCCTTTTTCTGGGCAGCCTCCGTGGATTCCTGAACAGTACTCTCAGATTCCTGAGGGGCATCCGCTGATTGCTGAATGGTATCAGCAGATTCCTGAGAAACATTTGTAGATTCCTGAATAGTACCCGTAGATTCCTGAATGCCGTCCGCCGATTGATCAGCTGCGTCATCTGCGCCGCATGCACACAGAAGCAAAATTGCCGCCAGAAACCCTGCGCATAATATGCCGATCTCTTTTTTCATTTTTTCCAACCCCTTTCTTCAAAAACCATGACCAGACAATTGCGAAACTATAACTGTTTGGAACAGTGGCAAACAATATAGACAAAAACGTGCTCTGGATGCGATGGCAAGTCGCCCTTATTTTGTCTATATCGCCAGCCACCTGTTTTCAAAATAGTTGTTTCACAAGTACCAGAAAACATGACATGAGCCAAAGGACAAAAGTATCTAGCCCCGCAGCTCCACATGGAGCTCTGACAGCAGCCTCGAACAGATCTTATCCACGAACTTCTGGATCATTTCAAAGGTAAAGGCTTCCTCCTTCGGGGCAAAGGTTACGGTAAAGGCCATGCTCTTCTTACCCTTCTGGATCTGTCCTCCCTCATATACATCAAAAAGCTTGATTTCCTTAATATACTTATTCGCCTTACGGATGCACTCTTCCACCTGACCGCAGGTAACCTCTTTATCCATCACAAAGGCCAGATCCCTCTTTTCCTCCGGGAACTTAGGCAGGGGCTCAAACACCCTCTTTTTGCCGTACCATTTGGAGAGCTTCTTCAGATCCAGCTCCATGACAAAGGCGGAAGTCCTCATGTTCAGCTCGTCCTGAATCTCATAGGACACCTTGCCAAAATACCCCAGCTCCTCACCCTCGCAGGACACGGTTACAGCCTGGTAAGGATGCAGGAAGGATTTCTGGACCGGACTGTACTGGAATTCCACTTCCAGGCTTTCCGCAATGGACTGGGCGATGCCCTTCATGGTATAGAAAGTCTCGTCGCTGCCAAAAATTCCCACGCAGAGCACCTTCCGCTCATCCGGGTATTCCACCAGGGGAAGCTCCTTCGGGATATAGATCCTCGCCACTTCAAACAATCTGCCCTCCAAGATGCCCTGTTTCTCATTGCGGGAAATGGCGTTCAGCATGGAAGCTGCCAGTGTCGTCCGCATCAAGGACAGATCGATGTTGATGGGGTTGAGCAAAGGGATCGCTTTCCTCTCCGGCGCATCCTCCGGAAGCTTAAGCAGATCCAGGTCGGAAGGGGAGAAGAAGGAATAATGCATACATTCATAAATCCCCAGGCTGCAGAGGGTTCTCTTTAAAGCGAGCTCCCCCTTCTGTTCCGCATTGAAGCCGCCCATGGTCACCTGGGCCGTAGGCATAAAAGTAGGCTTCACATGATCATAGCCGTATATCCGGATCACTTCCTCCGCCACGTCCGGGTAGCGCTCCACGTCCTTGTCCCCTTCCGGCAGCATATCCTCACGGTAGGCCGGAACCTGCAGGGTCAGCTGATCCCCATCGATCTCGGGCTGGAAATTCAGACCTTTCATGATCCGCAGGATCTCATCCTCAGGCACCTGGATCCCCAGCACATCGTTCACCTTGTGGATGCTCACCTTCATGGGCTTAGGCTCTATGGAATTGCCCACATTCACGTCGAAATAAGAGCTGGAAACCTTGCCGCAGCCCAGCTCCTCGATCAGGTGCAAAGCCCTCTTTAAACCCAGCACGGTGGAATACTCGTCCACGCCTTTTTCAAAACGGGCGCTGGAATCGGAGCTCTTGCCCAGGGAACGGGCGGTTTTTCTCACATTGTCCCTGGCGAACTTGGCGGACTCAAACATCACCGCTGTGGTGGTATCCCGGATCTCAGAATTCAGGCCTCCCATGACGCCTGCCAGGGCGACAGGCTTTACGCCGTCGCAGATCACCAGGTTGGCAGGGGTCATGGTGTACTCCTGCTCATCCAGGGTAACGATCTTTTCTCCCTCATGGGCGCGCCTTACATTGATGGCGTTGCCCTCCAGATAATCGCAGTCGAAGGCATGCATGGGCTGACCGATTTCCTTCAGCACATAGTTGGTAATGTCCACCACGTTGGAAATCACTCCCATGCCGATCAGAGCCAGTCTTCTCTTCATCCAGGCAGGAGATTCTCCGATCTTCACATCATATACATAATGGGCGCTGTAACGGGGGCACAGTTCGGGCGCTTCCACCGTAACGGTAAAGCCCTCCTTGACCACGTCCGTTTCCGTATAATCCGTGGCCGGCATCCGCAGGGGCTTTTCCAGCATGGCCGCCACTTCCCTGGCCAATCCCAGGATGCTCTGGCAGTCTGGCCTGTTGGCTGTGATGCTCACGTCGA
>CANPYG010000104.1 GCA_947588205.1 uncultured Acetatifactor sp.
AAGGAAGTGCATATGAGGGTGGCATCCCCGCCTTTTCTATGGCCCTGCTATTTTGGCACGGATGTGCCCGCCAGGGATCAGCTTCTGGCTTACGGGAGGAGCCTGGAGGAGATCCGGGCTGTCATCGGTTCCGATTCCCTGGCCTACCTGCGGGAAGAGAGACTTTCCGAAATCGTGAAGGGTCTTGGGATCTGCAGGGGCTGCTTTACCGGGAACTACCCGATCGAGCCTCCTAAAGAAGATATCCGGGGAGAATTTGAAGCCTGACGGAAAAGGTTGGCTGAACTGTTAAAAAACATTTATATAGGAAAGGATAAGTTATCCAGAATGAGCAATACGGACAGATATCAGAGTCCCTTGTCTGAGCGCTATGCCAGCAGGGAGATGCAGTATATTTTTTCACAGGATATGAAGTTCACCACCTGGCGCAGGCTCTGGATCGCCCTGGCGGAGACGGAGATGGAGCTGGGGCTGTCGCAGGACGGCAGGCCGGTCATTACAAAAGAGCAGATCGATGAGATGAAGGCCCATGTGGACGATATCAATTATGATGTGGCGAAGGCCAGAGAGAAGGAGGTCCGCCATGATGTAATGAGCCATGTCTACGCCTACGGGCAGCAGTGCCCCAAGGCGGCGGGCATTATTCATCTGGGGGCCACCTCCTGCTATGTGGGGGACAACACCGATATCATTGTGATGACGGAGGCCCTTAGGCTGGTGAAAAAGAAGCTGGTAAACGTGATGGGCAAGCTGGCGGATTTCGCGGATAAATACAAGGCTCAGCCCACCCTGGCGTTTACCCATTTCCAGCCTGCCCAGCCCACCACGGTGGGGAAGCGCGCGACCCTCTGGCTTCAGGAGTTCAGTCTGGACTTAGAGGATCTGGAGCATGTCCTGGGGGGTATGAAGCTGTTGGGCTCCAAGGGCACTACAGGTACCCAGGCTTCTTTTCTGGAGCTTTTTGACGGGGATCAGGAGACCATCGATAAGATCGATCCCATGATCGCTGCCAAGATGGGCTTCGCGGAATGCTATCCGGTGTCCGGCCAGACCTATTCCCGGAAGGTGGATACCAGAGTGGCGAATGTCCTGGCGGGAATTGCCGCTTCCGCCCATAAGATGAGCAACGATATCCGTCTGCTCCAGCACCTGAAGGAGGTGGAAGAGCCCTTTGAAAAGAGTCAGATCGGCTCCTCCGCCATGGCATATAAGCGCAATCCCATGAGAAGCGAGCGCATCGCATCCCTTTCCAGATATGTGATGATCGACGCCCTGAACCCTGCCATCACCTCCGCCACCCAGTGGTTTGAACGCACCCTGGATGATTCCGCCAACAAGCGCCTGTCCATTCCGGAGGCTTTTCTGGCGGTGGACGGCATCCTGGACCTGTGCCTCAATGTGGTGGACGGCCTGGTGGTGTATCCCAAGGTCATTGAGAAGCACCTTCTGGCGGAACTGCCCTTTATGGCTACGGAAAATATCATGATGGATGCGGTGAAAAACGGCGGCAACCGTCAGGAACTGCATGAGCGCATCCGGGAGCTTTCCATGCAGGCGGGCCGCACCGTTAAGGTGGAGGGAAAGGAGAACAATCTTCTTGCCCTCATTGCGGAGGATCCTGCTTTCAACCTGACGGAGGAGGAGCTGCAGGCAGCCATGGATCCGATGAAATATATCGGGCGATCCAGGGAGCAGGTGGACGCATTCCTGGAAAAGGTCATCCGTCCTATCCTGGAAGCAAACAAGGAGCTTCTGGGCGTAAAGGCTGAAATCACAGTTTAAAAATATGTCAGGTAATTGCGGAATGACCGTTCCAAACAACTGCAATTTCGCAATTACCTATAAAAAATAGCATAAGGGAGAAAAAATAATGGGTGGATTTTTTGGAGTTGCCTCGAAGCAGGACTGTACGTTCGATCTGTTTTTCGGAACGGATTACCATTCCCATCTTGGGACCAGGCGCGCAGGCATGGCTGTTTATGACAAGGAAAACGGTTTTGACCGCGCCATTCATAATATAGAAAATGCCCCTTTTCGTACTAAATTTGACAAGGAAGTAAATGAAATGCACGGCCAGCTTGGGATCGGCTGTATCTCTGATTTTGAACCCCAGCCCCTCATCATCCGTTCCCACCATGGCACATATGCCATTACCACGGTAGGCAAGATCAACAATACCGCACAGATCGAAAAAGAGCTTTTTGCCCATGGACATTCCCATTTCCTGGAAATGAGCGGCGGAGATATTAACGCCACGGAGTTGGTGGCTTCCATCGTGAATCAGAGAGAAAACCTGGTGGAAGGTATCCGTTATGCCCAGGAGCTCATCGATGGCTCCATCACCATTCTGATCATGACTCCGAAGGGCATCTACGCCGCCAGGGATCGTATGGGACGTACCCCGGTGGTGATCGGGAAAAAACAGGATGCGTACTGTGTTTCCTTTGAGAGCTTTGCTTACCTGAACTTGGGCTACACGGATGAAAGAGAGTTGGGTCCTGGGGAAGTGGTAGTGGTGACGCCGGAAGGGGTCTGCAGCCTGGTGAAGCCCGGCAAGGATATGAAGATCTGTACCTTCCTTTGGGTGTATTACGGATATCCCTCTTCCTCCTATGAGGGGATGAGCGTGGAGCAGATGCGCTATAACTGCGGCGCAAAGCTGGCGGAAAGGGATCATGTGCATCCCGATATCGTGGCCGGCGTGCCGGATTCCGGAACCGCCCATGCCATCGGATATTCCAACCGGTCAGGAATCCCTTTTTCCAGACCCTTCATCAAATACACCCCCACCTGGCCCAGATCCTTTATGCCCACGATTCAGACCCAGCGGAACCTGATCGCCAAGATGAAGCTGATTCCCGTGCATGATCTGATCCAGGGCAAAAGCCTGCTTCTGATTGATGATTCCATCGTCCGGGGCACCCAGTTACGGGAGACCACGGAGTTCCTGTACCAAAGCGGCGCGAAAGAGGTACATATCCGTCCGGCTTGTCCGCCCCTGCTTTTTGGCTGTAAATATCTGAATTTCTCCCGTTCCACCTCCGAGATGGAACTGATCGCCAGAAGAGTGCTGAAGGAGATCAATGACGAGGGGAGAAAGATCGACCTTGCTGCCTATGTGGATCCCAATACGGAGGAGTACAATGAAATGGTGGAGCGGATCGGAAAGAAACTGAACTTCACTACCCTGCGTTATAACAGGCTGGACGATATGATCGAATCCGTGGGCATCCCCAAGGACAGGCTCTGTACCTATTGCTGGGACGGAAGAGAGTAAGGACAGGAAGAGAGTGAGAATAGATGAAGCTTAGAAGGGGTGTTTAGGTGTTTACTTTTCTTCCTAAATGTTGGTGATGATGAATAGATTTGGAGAAGGCGAATCGTTTCCTCTCCCGGAAGCGATTCGTCTTCCCTTGCATATGTTATATTTCCTTGTGTTTGCTTGTGGCAACAGAACGGATAAATTCTTTTTTAACCTCTTCATTGGGAATGTATACAGTTTCTTTTACAGAATTATAGGCCAAGTATCCCAAATGTACCAATAGGGTAAGGACATCATCTTTTTGCTTAATATTTAGCATATCATTCTGAAATACTCCTACATCCACTGGAACATCCTCTCCGCCCAGCATTTGAATGACGGCTTCTCTTAAACCGTCAATATCCATATCAATATAAATCTTAAGGGACTCATAAGTTTCAGTTCTGGTCCAATAACTGCCGAATTCCTCACTTTTAACCGCTTCCATTACAGAGTTAGGGCTATACACGGATTTGATTCTATTGAAAGAATATCCGTCATACCATCTTTTCATTTCTTCAAAATCCATATCATATTGACTGCAGAGAGTTTTCACCTCTGACTCTGTAAAACCTGTGTATTTTGCAAGCTTTTTGGGGTTGAGCATGGTATATTCCCGAAAATCTGATACGGCTGACTGGTTACCGTATCTTTTGATCGGAAGGATGCCTGTCATATAAACCGCTTCAAATATGGTGTCGGTCCAACTGCTTTTGAACAGGCTCCTCAGGAAGTCGATGTAATCTTTTTGAAGCGAAAGTTTATCCTTTGCTTCCCGGAAAAGGGCATCCCATTCGTCTATGATCACTATGAATTTTTCGCCGGTGGTACTTGTCACGTTAAATAACATATCCGCCAAGGTTTTATCTTGTATAACCTCCGGATAAGCCTGTTGTACTTCGTAGACGACGGAATTGTTTATGTCTGTTACTACTTGCTGGATATTGGCAGCTTTTGAAATGAACAATGTGATATCCAGATAGATTACATTGAATTTATTTAAGTATTTTTCATAAGAGGGATCTTTAGCTATCTCGAGATGACTAAATAAAGCATGGGAATCACAACTTTTGTCGTAATACGCACACAGCATCTTAGCCGAAATCGATTTTCCAAAGCGGCGCGGTCTGCTGACGCATGTCAGCTTGTCCAACGTACCTAATGTACTATTGATGTATGAGATCATTTCCGTTTTATCAATGTAGATTCCTTTTATGACTGAGGCAAAGCCATCGTTGCCCACATTTAGGTATTTACCCATGCTTTACACCTCCCCGTTACCGACATTTTGAGATTTCTCTAATTATTATAACTTAAAATGCTTTTTGATACAATCCAATCTTTTGAAAAACAGATGATTTCACATGTTTCCTGATCTAAAGAAAAAACTTTAAAAGAAGAGACGCCGAAAAACATAAGAAAAATTTATCACAAATATAATATATATTGATTTTACTTATGGAGTGAAATGGTGTATAATCCCTTGTGGATGGGGAGGATGGAAATCCAGGAAAGGAATGGAGAGAATTATGGTAAAAGCAGTAGTGGGCGCCAACTGGGGCGATGAAGGAAAAGGCAAGATTACAGATATGATGGCGGAGAAGGCGGATATCGTCATCCGGTTCCAGGGGGGCGCCAACGCCGGCCACACCATCGTCAATCATTATGGGAAATTTGCCCTGCATACCTTGCCCTCCGGCGTGTTTTATGACCATGTCACAAATATTATCGGCAACGGCGTTGCGCTGAACATCCCTATTTTTATTCAGGAATTGAAGTCCATCATGGACAGGAATGTGCCTGCGCCGAAGATCATGGTGTCGGACAGGACCCAGATTGTGATGCCCTATCATATTTTATTTGACCAGTACGAAGAGGAGCGGCTTGCCGGAAGGTCTTTTGGCTCCACCAAGTCTGGCATCGCCCCTTTTTATTCGGATAAATACGCAAAGATCGGTTTCCAGGTGAACGAGCTGTTTGAGGAAGGGCTTCTCGCAGATAAGGTGGCGCGAGTCTGCGAAACCAAGAATGTGACGCTGAAATATCTGTACCATAAGCCGGAGATCGATCCGAAGGAGCTTTTGGAAACCCTGCATGGATATCGGGATATGATCGCGCCTTTTGTGGGCGATGTGTCCGCTTTCTTGGACGAAGCCCTGAAAGCGGGGAAAACCATTTTGTTGGAGGGGCAGCTGGGCACCCTGAAGGATCCTGACCATGGCATTTATCCCATGGTGACCTCCTCCCATACCCTGGCGGCTTTCGGAGCCATTGGCGCGGGCCTGCCTCCCTATGAGATCAAGGAGATCGTAACCGTCTGTAAGGCCTATTCCTCCGCGGTGGGGGCAGGAGCCTTTGTCTCCGAGATCTTCGGCGAAGAAGCGGATGAGCTGCGCAGGCGCGGCGGAGACGGCGGAGAATATGGGGCGACCACCGGCAGACCCAGGAGAATGGGATGGTTTGATTGTGTGGCTTCAAAATATGGGTGCAGGCTGCAGGGAACCACGGACGTGGCCTTCACTGTACTGGATGTGCTGGGTTACCTGGATGAGATCCCTGTATGCGTGGGCTATGACATAGATGGAGAGGTAACCACCCAGTTCCCGGTGACGGCGAAGCTGGAGAAGGCGAAGCCGGTGCTTAAGGTACTGCCGGGCTGGAAAACGGAGATTAGGGGCATTAAAAACTATGAGGAGCTGCCGGAAAACTGCCGCAATTATATTGAATTCATCGAGGGGCAGATCGGTTATCCCATTACCATGATTAGCAACGGACCCAGCAGGGACGATATCATTTACCGGAAGAGCCCTTTGAAGAAGTGAGATGACAAGGTCGTAACGGTCGGAGATGAGGGCGCTGGAACGAGGAAGCCCTTGAAGAAGTGAGATGACAGGATCGGAATGACCAGGGAAAGGCGGCTCGGTCCGACCGGCGGAGGGATCGGCATGATCAGCAATCTGGAAGCATATAAGGTGTTTTTCTATGTGGCGCGGGCCGGAAGCGTGACCCAGGCGGCAGGGGAGCTCTCTATTTCCCAGCCGGCTGTGAGCCAGGCTATCAGACAGCTGGAACGACAATTGGGAATCCCCCTTTTTGTGCGGGCTTCCCGGGGCGTTGCGCTGACCCAGGAGGGCAAGGTGCTTTTTTCCTATGTGGAGAAAGGCTATGAACAGATCGAGCTTGGTGTGCGGAAGGTGCAGCAGATGATGAATTTGGAGCTGGGCGAGATCCGTATCGGCGCCAGCGACATGACCCTGCAGTTTTATCTTTTGCCTTATCTGGAGCGTTTTCACGAGAAATATCCGGAGATCAAGGTCACTGTATCCAACGGCCCTACGCCGGAGACCCTGCAGCTTCTGGAGGACGGTAGGATTGATTTCGGCGTGGTCAGCGCCCCCTTTGAGGAGCTTGCGGGAATAGAAGCGGTTCCGGTGCGCCCCATTGAGGACATCTTTGTGGCGGGGAGACGGTTCCTGCCATATAAAAATCACATGGTGGATCTGTCCGAGCTTGAGAAGCTTCCCATGATTTTTCTTGAGAAAAATACCAGTACAAGGAGCTATATGGATCAGTTCCTGGCGGGGCATGGGGTGCAGATCCAGCCGGAGTTTGAGCTGGCGACCAGCGATATGATCGTGCAGTTCGCCCTGCGCAGCCTGGGCGTGGGTTGTGTCGTGCGGGACTTTGCCGAAAAAGAGATTGCGTCGGGAAGGCTGTTTGAGATACGTCTGAACGCCATCATTCCCAAACGGGATATCTGCGTGGTACGGAGTAAGAGAACGCCCCTGTCAAGAGCCGCTTCCAGGATGATGGAAGTGATGGGGCTGGAATAATCTGCAGGAGTGCCCGGCTGAGGCGCGCGGCTTAAATGCCTAGCGAGCGTGTCCTGGGGCTGAGCGCGGATGGAGAACAGAAGGCGCATGAAGGGCGGAAGAGAGGATATAATCGGATGATTCGGAACATCATATTTGATATCGGAAATGTGCTCAGCGATTTCCGGTGGAAAGGATTTTTGATGGATCAGGGCTTTTCAGAGGAAATGGCAATGCGCATCGGCAGGGCCAGCACCATGCATCCCTACTGGAATGAGATCGACAGGGGCGTTTGGACCATGGAGCAGCTTATAGATGCCTTTGTCAGCAATGATCCGGAGATTGAAGAGGAGATCCGGAGGGCTTTCGTGGATACCCATGGAATTGTGACTCCCAGGGATTATGCCATCCCCTGGATCAAGGAGCTGAAGGCGAGAGGATATGGCGTTTATTATCTTTCCAATTTTTCCGCAAAGGCGGAGAAGGAATGTGCCGACGCCCTGGCATTTATCCCCTACACGGACGGAGGGATTCTTTCCCATAGAGAGAAGATCACAAAGCCGGATCCTGCTATCTATAAGCTTTTGATGGAGCGATACGGGCTTGTGGCGGAAGAATGTGTTTTCCTGGACGATACCCCCCGGAATGTGGAGGGCGCGGAGGCGGTGGGAATGCACGGCATCCTTTTTAAGGACAAGGAGCAGACCCAAGAAGAGCTTAAGAAACTGGAAACAATGTAGATACCTGTAAAACAGGATGGAATGTTTAGGAGGTCTTTCAATGAGCAAAAAGGGAAAAAAGGATACTTCGTCCGGCAAAAAGGTTACCATGAAACAGGCGGTGGCAATCCTGGCGATTGTTTTACTGGTATTGATGTATGTTGTTTCGCTGATTCTGGCTATTTTCGATCAAACCGCATCAGGCGTCATGTTCCGCGCAAGCCTTGTGGGAACCTTTGCGATTCCCCTGCTTGCCTGGGTTTATATCTGGATGTACGGCAAGCTTACCCAGAAGCACACCATGGCGGATTTTGACCTGGGGAAGGAGTCTGAGGATAAAAAAGACTGACCTGTACCCGACGGGTCTGCGGGCTCCGAAGGGATATTCCATATGATTGAGAGGCATCTGCCCTTTGGGGCGGGTGCCTTTTCTACGGGGAAAGAAATTTTTATGCAAAATGATAAAAACTATTGCAAAATTTGTTTTATGTAGTAAAATCCCGAGTTTGACACTTATGGAAATCAAAAACGGTTACAAACCCAGTAATAATGCGGGCTGTAGCCGTTTT
>CANPYG010000105.1 GCA_947588205.1 uncultured Acetatifactor sp.
GGAAAAGCCGGACAGCATCCTGCCTACCCTGGGAGGCCAGGCGGGCTTAATCCTCGGCATGGAGCTGGAGGAGTCCGGTTTCTTAAAAAGCCACAACGTTACCCTGCTGGGTACTACGGCGGCCACCATCCGCAACGCGGAGGGGCGTCAGGAATTTAAGGATCTGATGGAGCGCATCGGCGAGCCCTGCGCCGCCAGCAAGGTGGTGGAAAATGTGGAGGACGGTATCGCCTTTACCAATACCATCGGCTATCCTGTGGTACTTCGGCCCGCTTATACCCTGGGGGGAAGCGGCGGCGGCATCGCCCATAATCAGGTAGAGCTTCGGGAAATCCTGGAAAACGGTCTGCGGCTGTCCAGGGTGGGGCAGGTGCTGGTGGAACGCTGCATCGCAGGCTGGAAGGAAATCGAATATGAGGTGATGCGTGACAGCGCTGGCAACTGTATCACGGTCTGTAACATGGAAAATATCGACCCGGTGGGAGTACATACCGGGGACAGCATCGTGGTGGCGCCCTCCCAGACCTTAAGCGACAAGGAATATCAGATGCTGCGGACTTCCGCTTTAAAGATCATTAACGAGCTTAAGATCACAGGGGGCTGCAATGTGCAGTTTGCCCTGCATCCCACCAGCTTTGAATATTGTGTCATCGAAGTGAATCCCAGGGTGAGCCGTTCCTCCGCCCTGGCATCCAAAGCCACGGGCTATCCCATCGCCAAGGTGGCGGCCAAGATCGCCCTGGGCTTTACCCTGGACGAGATTAAAAACGCCATTACCGGCAAGACCTACGCCAGCTTTGAGCCTGCCCTTGACTACTGCGTGGTGAAGATCCCCAGGCTTCCCTTCGACAAGTTCATCACCGCCAAGCGGACCCTTACCACCCAGATGAAAGCCACCGGGGAGGTCATGAGCATCTGCAATAATTTTGAAGGCGCCCTGATGAAGGCCATCCGTTCCCTGGAGCAGCATGTGGACTGCTTAAGAAGCTATGATTTCAGCGCCCTGGATGCGGAGGAGCTGTTGAAGCGCCTGGAAAAAATAGACGATCAGCGGATCTGGGTCATTGCGGAAGCCCTCAGGAAGGGGATCAGCATAGAAGAGATCCACAGGATCACCCAGATCGATTCCTGGTTTATCGATAAGATCGCAATTCTGACGGAAATGGAGGCTGCCCTGGAGAAGGGTTCCCTGACCCTGGAGCTTCTGCGGGAGGCGAAACGCCTGGAGTTTCCGGACAACGTCATCAGCAGGCTTTCCGGGATTCCCCAGGAGGAGATCAAAAAGCTCCGTTATGATAACGGCATCACCGCGGTCTATAAAATGGTGGATACCTGCGCCGCAGAGTTCGCAGCCTCCACCCCCTATTATTACTCTGTCTTCGGCGGGGAATGCGAGGCCAGACGCACGAAGGGTCGCAAAAAGGTGCTGGTGCTAGGTTCTGGTCCCATCCGTATCGGACAGGGAATCGAGTTCGATTACTGCTCCGTTCACGCCACCTGGGCCTTTGCCAGGGCGGGCTATGAAACCATCATCATTAACAACAACCCGGAAACCGTGAGCACGGATTTTGACATTGCGGATAAGCTGTATTTTGAACCACTGACACCGGAGGACGTAGAAGCCGTGGTGGATATTGAAAAGCCGGACGGGGCTGTGGTGCAGTTCGGCGGACAGACCGCCATTAAGCTGACGGAGCATCTCATGAAAATGGGGGTTCCCATCCTGGGCACCAAAGCGGAGGATGTGGACGCCGCAGAGGACAGGGAGCTTTTCGACCGCATCCTGGAAAAGACCCATATACCCAGGGCAGCGGGAGGCACGGTCTATACGGCGGAGGAGGCCAAGGAGGTGGCGAACCGTCTGGGCTACCCTGTGCTGGTAAGGCCTTCCTATGTGCTGGGAGGACAGGGGATGCAGATCGCCATTTCCGACCAGGAGATCGAGGAATTCATGGCCATTATCAATCGGATCGCCCAGGATCACCCTATTCTGGTGGACAAGTACCTGATGGGCAAGGAGATCGAGGTGGACGCGGTTTGCGACGGCACGGACATCCTGATCCCCGGCATTATGGAGCATATCGAGCGGACCGGCGTTCATTCCGGGGACAGTATCTCCGTTTATCCTGCCCCCACCATCGGCAAGCTCATTAAAGATAAGATTGCGGATTATACCAAACGTCTTGCCACAGCCCTTCATGTCAAGGGTCTCATCAATATCCAGTTCATCGCCATCGACGAGGATGTGTACGTGATCGAGGTGAATCCCCGTTCCTCCCGTACCGTGCCCTACATCAGCAAGGTGACGGGCATTCCCATTGTGGACCTGGCGACGGAGGTGATCCTGGGGAAGACCATCAAAGAGCTGGGCTATAAGCCGGGACTGCAGCCGGAGGCGGAGTACTACGCTATCAAGATGCCTGTATTTTCCTTTGAAAAAATAAGGGGCGCGGAAATCAGCCTGGGTCCCGAGATGAAGTCCACGGGAGAATGCTTAGGAATTGCCAAAACCTTCCATGAAGCCCTGTATAAGGCTTTCCTGGGAGCGGGGGTGGATCTTCCCAAATATAAACAGATGATCATAACCGTCAAGGACGCGGACAAGGGAGAGGCCATCCAGATCGGCAGACGCTTTGAAAAGCTGGGCTACACCATCTACGCCACCAGGAGCACTGCCGCCGCCTTGAACGAGGCGGGGGTAAAGGCCAGAAAGGTCAATAAGATTTCCCAGGAATCCCCTACCGTCATGGATCTGATCCTTGGCCATAAGATCGACCTTGTGATCGACACCCCCACCCAGGGCAGGGACAAGTCCCGGGACGGCTTCCTGATCAGAAGAACCGCCATCGAGACAGGCGTCAACTGCCTTACCAGCCTGGACACCGCCAGAGCCCTTGCCACCAGCCTCGAAAACGCCGAAGAGAAACTCTCCCTCGTAGACATCGCCTCCCTGTAAAAAGAAATAATTTCTTAATAAATTCTTAAAACTATAGAAAAAAATAATAGATTCTTTTATAATGTAGCATATCGGAATGAAATCAAGCGGCCGCGGAGCGGACATTTGATTTCATCCGATATGCTAACGAAAGAGCCCGGTGCGGAGCACCGCAGACGCGGAAGCGTCTGGGAGCGCGTAAGCGCGAGGCTCTTGAGTCTTGCGCGGAATGAAATCAAAGCGGAAGACGGCTGCGCCGTCTAGGAAGCGGACATTTGATCTCATTCGATATGCTAGCGCGTGTGCCCGGTGCGGAGCACCGCAGACGTGGAAGCGTCTGGAAGCGCGCGAGCGCGAGGCTCTTGAGTCTTGCGCGGAATCCATGAGTCTGCCTGCGGTTCTTGAGTCAAGGCGTTCTGCGCGGCAGTCAACAGAAATATGGAAGGATATATGGTAACGGAAGATGAGAAGAGGCGGCAGAAGGTACAGGCAGAGAGTTCTGGTCAGGTATGTAGTAAAGGTATTGGCAGGACTTGTTCTGGTCGGAGTGGTTTTCCTGATGGTTTGCGGATGCCTGTATTTACGGGATCTGGCGAAGGCAAGGAAGGAAGTTCAGGAAGTCAGCGGCAAGAATGTGGAGGGCACCGAGCCTTCTGAGGTGGAAACCTCTTCTATGGAAGAACAAAAAGAAGAAACGCAGGAGACTGAGCAGCCGGAATACAAGTTTACGGTGGTAGTGGATGCGGGACATGGCGGTAACGACAGCGGAACGAACGTTACAATCAATGGAGAACTGATTGAGGAAAAACACATTACCCTCGATGTGGCAGAAAAAGTAAGGGATTTGCTGGAGGAGCAGGGTATTGACGTGTTAATGACCAGAGTCCGCGACGAATACGTCAGCCTGGATGAACGCACCCAGCTTTCCAATGAAAATATGACGGATCTTTTTTTAAGCATACACTGCAATTCCTATGACGACGACACCTCCGTATCAGGACTGGAATGCTATTATTGGGAGGATGACCAGGAAGGAATGGATTACGCCGCCAGCATTCAGGAGGCGGTGAAGGAAATAGAAGGTCTGCGGGCCAGAGGAATCCGGGAGAGCAGCCATAAGAGCAATAATTATGAGGTGCTCCGTGAAAATGACAGGCCGGCCGTCCTGATTGAAATGGGCTTTATTACAAACGATGAGGAGCGGGAAAAGCTCTTGGACGATGCATATCAGCAGATGCTCGCGGAGAAGTTTGTACAAGGCATTTTGAACCTGATTCCCGAAAAGGTGGAGGCGCAGGATAAGCAGGTAAATAAAACGGAATCGGAAAACTCTCTCCCGGAGGGCGAATGAACATTTTTAATAGAAAAGAAGATGAACCGGGGGAAAAATCGAGGGAAAAACGTCGAAGGAAAAACATCGAGGGAAAAACGTTGAGGGAAAAACGTCGAAGGAACGGTATGCGGAGGATTCCCATGTATGAATCCCAGATTTTTACATATACTATAAACGGAAACAAATAGGGAAGTCGGGATGGCTTCCTTACTTTGTATTATGAATCAACAATTCTTAAGGAGATCAAAATGAAAGACGAAACCTATCCATTTGTAGTACGTCCCCTGCCCTATGAATATGACGCCTTGATGCCGGTGCTGGATGTGGAAATACTTACCTACCATCATGACAGGCATTATAAAACCTATGTGGATAATCTGAATAATATTCTGGCAGATTATCCGGAGCTGCAGCAGAAGAGCCTGAAGGAGCTCCTGACTGGTTTGAATAAGCTTCCTTCTGCCGTGCGTGTACCGATCCGTAACAATGGGGGCGGGGTTTATAATCATGAGCTTTATTTTGACGCAATGAAAAGTCCGGTAGGACAGATGCCCGGGGGAGCCCTTATGGATGCCTTGGAGCAGGATTTTGGGTCTTACCTTCAATGGAAGGAGCAGATGCAGCAGGCAGCGGTTTCCCTGTTCGGTTCCGGCTGGGCATGGCTTGTAGCGGATGAGGATGGAGCGCTGTCCATTCAGCAGACTGCGAATCAGGATGTTCCTGACCTGGAGCTTTATACTCCGCTTTTTCTGGTGGATGTGTGGGAACATGCTTATTATCTGCAATATCAGAACCGCCGTGCGGCATATGTGGAAGGATGGTTCGATCTGATCAACTGGAAAAAGGCGGAAAGAAGATATGATGAGGTCCTTCAGCGGAAAAAGTAGCATAGAACGGGAAGGGGCAGCCGCCCGAAAGAGAAACCTCAGGCAGGGAATATTATGAATAAGAGAAATTATCAAAAAGAACTGGAAGAGATCTTAAAAGGAATGAAAAAATACGGACAGGCTGTGTGGACGCAGCCTCCCCGTCTGTTCCTGCATAGCTGCTGCGCACCCTGCAGCAGCTATGTGCTGGAATATTTGAGCGTCTATTTCCAAATCACTGTTTTTTATTATAATCCCAATATTTCTTTTGAAGAGGAATACCGCAAACGGCTTGAGGAACAAAAACGCCTGATTAGAACCTACAATGAAGAGGGAGGAAGATATCCAGTTGCCATAGTGGATGGGGATTATGAGCCAGGGGTATTTTTCCAAATGGCAAATGGGCTGGAGGATTGCCCGGAAGGCGGAGAAAGATGCTTTTGCTGTTATGCATTAAGGCTGGAAGAAACGGCAAGACGGGCCAGCGAAGGCGGATATGACTTTTTTGCTTCTACGCTCAGCATCAGTCCCCTGAAGAATGCGGAGAAGCTCAATGAGATCGGGTTTGCTTTGGCAGAAAAATATGGGATAAACTGGCTGCCTTCGGACTTCAAGAAGAAGGATGGCTATAAGAGATCGATTGAACTGTCTGCGAAATATCATTTATACCGACAGAATTACTGCGGATGTGTTTTTTCCAGACGAACGCCTGATGCTGGACCGGACATACTGTAGGACGATCCTCCTGAAACTCTGGACCGGACATGCCGTAGGACGGTCCGCCTGAAAAGTTTGCCATAAAAAATGTTTGTTACATAAGAGGAGCCGATACAATATGCTGCATACAGATACGCGCTATGATCAATACATACAAATCCTGAAGGAGGAGCTGATTCCTGCCATGGGCTGTACAGAGCCAATCGCACTGGCTTATGCTTCCGCGAAAGCAAGGGAGCTTCTCGGAGCACTCCCGGACAGGCTTCTGGCTGAGGTCAGCGGCAATATTATTAAAAATGTAAAGAGTGTGGTAGTGCCTCATACGGGGGGATTGAGGGGAATACCCGCGGCAGTGGCGGCAGGCGCCGCCGTCGGGGATGCCTTAAAGAAGCTCGAGGTGCTCTCCAACGTAGAAGAAAAGCAGATATCCGTACTTGAAGAATATTTGAAAAATGTACAGATCGAGGTGGTCCATGCGGACACGCCCCATATTTTTGATATCATGATTACCGCGTTCCGAGGGGAAGAAAGCTCGTTTGTCCGGATAGTAGACCACCATACCAACATCATCTGCATGAAAAAAAACGGGCAGACTGTGTTCGAAAGGAAAATGGACGGGAACGCCGGAAGAGAGGAAGAAAACCAGAAGGAGGAGCTTACGGACCGGAGCTGTCTTTCCATCGAAGGGATCGTGGAATTTGCTGAGAGCGTCGAGCTGGGGAGAGTAAGGGAGATCCTGGAGCGTCAGGTTTCTTATAATATGGCGATTGCAAAAGAAGGACTTGCCAACAGCTATGGGGCGAATATCGGCAAAACATTGCTGATCGGTCATGAAGGGAGCCTGGAAAGAAAGCTGCGGGCTTATGCCGCTGCGGGCAGCGACGCCCGGATGAATGGCTGCGAGATGCCGGTTGTGATCAATTCCGGAAGCGGCAATCAGGGCATTACCTGCAGTGTGCCTGTGGTTGTTTATGCGGAAGAGAAAAAAATAGACAGGGATACCCTGCTGCGCGCTTTGTGCGTTTCCAATCTGGTTACGATTCATTTGAAAACAGGGATCGGACGGTTGTCCGCTTACTGCGGGGTGGTCAGCGCCGGCTGCGGGGCGGCTGCAGGCATTGCCTTTCTGCAGGGCGGACGATTTGACATGATCGCCCACACGGTGGTAAATGCCCTTGCCATGGATTCCGGAATTGTCTGCGACGGCGCCAAGGCCAGCTGCGCGGCTAAGATTTCTTCTGCTGTGGACGCAGGGATGCTGGGGCTTGCCATGTACCGGAACGGCAACCAATTCTGGGGCGGCGACGGTCTTGTCAAAAAGGGCGTGGAGAACACCATTTCCAATATTGGCAGGCTTGCCCGTCACGGGATGCAGGAGACGGATAAAGAGATCATCCGTTTGATGATGGAAGACTGCTGAAAGAAAAGGAAACCGCTGCCCGTCAGTCCATTGCCATCCTGAGCAGCGCCGGCGCCACATCATGGATGCTGCATGGCTCCAGGGGTTCTTCCCCATCCTGATGGTCGGTTAAGCTCAGCTCATACCAGACCACATCATACCATCTGCCGCATTTGTAGCCTGCCTGATGATAGGTGCCTGTCTTCTGGAACCCCAGGGCTTCGTGAAGCCGTTCGCTTCTTTCATTGGGATGGGTCACGCAGCCGTAGACGTTGCGGACTCCCTGGAGCTTCAGCAGGTCCAACAGCACGGAATAGAGCCTTGTGCCGATCCCCCTGGAACAGGCGTCTCTGTCCAGGTAGATGGTGGTCTCCGCATTCCATTGATAGGCTGCCTTTTCCATGTGGCGATGGGCGTAAGCATATCCCAGGATAATTCCCTCCTCCTCGTAGACGAGATAGGGATATTCTGAGACAATCCGGTTAATGTTATTTTGGAATTGTGTCACCGTGGGCAGGGAATAATCGAAGGTAACCGGGGTATCGATATACTGCGCATATATTTTCAACAGACTTTCGGCGTCTGAACCGCTGACAAACCTGATCATGGATTTCATCCTTTCTGCTGTACCTTTTTGCATGAAAATTTGATTGAGTTTTTGCATGAAAATTTATGGTGAATTTAGATTATCTCTTTAGAAGTTCTTATATGTCGGTATAGCCCGTATTTTCGGGCTTTCCCG
>CANPYG010000106.1 GCA_947588205.1 uncultured Acetatifactor sp.
AGTAACGCATCCAGTATGATACGCATGGACTGGCTGAATGTGATATCTTCCATTTCATCCATCAGGCAGAAGAACAGCTCGCAGATGGTTTTTTCATCCTCATTCTGCCTTCTGGCAACGGAAAGCATCATATACCGGGTGAACACGACCGCCACATGGGCATTCAGGGCATCATAAGAGAGGCTCCAGCACTCATACCACCAAGGCCGGGTTTATGCCATTTTTATCGGTTAAAGTATTGATTTTTCAAGGTTCATCACACCAAATGGTGTGGAAAGTTTGAGTGTTTTATTGTAACAATTGAAGTCCGGCACCAAAAGGAAAAGGAGCACCAGAATGAGAAAAGAGGTTTTTTTGTTTGTTTTGAGGGCAGTCGTATGCTGCGGTTTTTTCCCGCTTATTCTTCTGGCATCCTGCGGGCGGGGGAAGGATGAAGCAGAACAGTTCAGAAGGATAGGGATTGATGGGTATGTTTATGTGGCTGAAAAACTACCTGGGGATGGGGATGCGTCCGCGGATGGGAACGCATCCTCAGATAGCGGCTTTTCTCTTAACGCGCTTGGTAAGGATGTGCCGGAGGTCTCTTTTTACCCCGCGGATATTTATGTAAAGGACGGGGAAGGAAATTTTTATTTCCTTTCCTGTAACTACAGCATCGGCACAGTATACGGTTATGCGGGCGAAGTGCTGGAGATTCAGACCCCGGGATGCAGATATGCCATTTACCCTGACGGAAGCGTACAGACGCAGGAAAGCGGGAAGGAGCCAGTCCTGCAGGAAAATCTCGGGGAAGAAAGGCTTGCATTCCTAAACGCCCTTGCCCATACGGTTCTGTATAAGGTTTCCCCCCAGGGCGAAGTCCTGTATGAGCTGAACCTGACAGATCAGCTCTGGGGAATAGAGTTTCCTAAATTCAACCCCTGCCTTGCCATCCATAAAAGCGGGGTATTGATGCTGCTTTTGGAAGACGGCATTTTTATGGTGGACAGGGAAGGTAATCCTGCCGGAACAATCAATACGACGGCGGAGCTGGACGCATATACGGCGGAGGCCGGGGCGGTAAATAAGCAGTATTTGACCGGGGGAATGGACGGCAGTGTTTATTATGCGGCGGAGAGCGGTTCTTTTATAGCGGTTTATGAGGTGGTTCAAAAAGGGGGGAACTTTGCCCTGTCCCGGGCGGATGCCTTTAGAAACAGGCATGGAAGCGTTTATCCGGGCGTAAATGGCATCCTTTTTTCCGATCTGTATGACGGGAACCTTTATGTATACGGCGTAAATGGCGTCCTTACGCCGTTGTTAAGGTGGCAGGACAGCAATCTTTGGGGCTCTGAGGTGAAGTCTGTGGCCCAGGTATCTGAGGAAGAGCTGCTCGTAGAAACCTTGGATGGCATTTACCGCCTGAAAAGAACCGCTGTGGAAGACCTGCCTGAGAGGGAGCTGATCGTGGTGGCGTCCATGGAACCTTCTCCCGAATTGTTGGAGACTCTGGCGGAATTCAATACGGCAAGCCGGGACTATCACGTCATATGCAGGGATTACAGTGAAGGCGTGGATGGTTCCGTCTCCATAAGCAGGCTGGATGCCGACCTGGTAGGCCTTGACCCGCCGGACATCCTGGATATGACGGGCCTGGATTTTTATAAATATACGGACAAGGATGTGCTGGAGGATTTGAGCGGATACCTGGACGCAAGCAGGCTGGTGCATAAGGAGGATTTCATGAAAAACGTTCTGGAAGGGTATACCATCGGCGGCAGATTGGTCTGTATCCCGAAATCCTTCTATTTCATGACTCTCATAGGGAGAAAGGGGCAGCTTGGGGAAGCCTCCGGCTGGACTATGGAGGAATGCATGGGGCTTACAGAGAGTTACCCGGAATATTGCCTCATCGCAGGAACGATCCGGGATGCCGGATGGGTGCTTGGCAATGTGTGCAGGGAATACTGCCTGGGTCGTTTTGTGGATTGGGAGGAAAATAGCTGCAGCTTTGACAGCGGGGAATTTAAGGGGTGGCTTGCCTGGATCAAGGAATGCGGGGAGAAAAACGGAAAGCTTGGGGAACCTTTTTACGGCTTGGAGGGCTGGCAATATTCCCTGTTGTCTCCGATGAGTATTATTTCGCTTGAGGCGCTCTTAAGGACAGAAGCAACCCTGGGGGAAGAGCTTACAATGGTTGGGTATCCGACGGCCGACGGCAAGATCCGGTACAGAACCTATTGCAGGAATGCCCTGGCAATGGTCTCGGGTTCCCTCCATAAGGAAGGCGCCTGGGCCTTTATGGAATTTTTCCTCAGCAGAGAAAAAGATACCCTGAGGGAAGAGTTTGTGGGGGCCGACTGCTTCCCTACGAACCTGGAGCGTTTTCAGAAAATGATAGAGTATTACACCACCCCGGAATATGTGTTGGAAGAAAATGGGGAAAGAAGGAAGCTGATGGACGGAACCTATTTCATGCTCCCTAAATTCTCGATAAATGGGGAATCCCTTCCTTACCTGGAAAAGGAACAGTTTGCGGATGTACTGCAGGCAATAGAAAGCCTGGACTTTGCGCCCAGGAGCGAAAAGGAAGATGTGGTGATGGAAATTGTGGCGGAAGAAGCCGCGGCTTATTTTGACGGTTCCAAGGAAGTGGAGGAAGCGGCAGCCATCATCCAGAACCGGGTGAGCGTACTGTTGGGGGAAGGATGATAGTTTTTTGGCAGCATGGTGTTTGATGATGGGGTTTTTATTGAAAGAGGGTGGTTTATATGATTTGATGATTTTGTAACTGTTTTTTAACCCTTGTTTTTGTAACTTTGTAACAAAAAGCTTAATTTGGAGGATTAAAAGATGAATAAGATGAAAATGATAGTATCCTTTGTTTTATGTATTTTGTTTCTGAGTGACTTTGTAATTCCATCTAATGCAGCAAAATCTGAAATTCTTGCAAACTGTGATCATTCTTTAGGAACATATACTGTGCAGACGGATGATGGTATGTATACGGGAAATAGAAGTGCTGAAGGACACGATATAAAATATCTTGACGATGTGTTCTGTGTTGCATGTAATGCTTTCAGGTATAAAAAACCCAGAACTGAAACTGAGAACCATATTTTTAGTATAACCACCGATTTAGGACATATAGGAACCACGAATCAACATAGATTAAGAAGTGATTGCGGCGAGTGTGGTTATCCGGGGGAAATACACATTGTTCCTTGTTTGTATATCGATTGCGCGGGATAAGAAGAAAGAGCAATAAGGAGAGTCCGCGAGTTCCCTAGTGTCTAGAATGTCCTTGTCAGACTCTTCTGTTTATTTTCATTAAAAAGATGATATTGAAATGAGCATGTTTATACTTAAGGGGCTGTCGCACTAATTAGTGTGCAGCTCCTTTTGCATACATTAATTCAGGAACCGGGTTTCGAAGAGCCTATCTATTAAAAGTAAAATATAAGTACGCCATAACCTATCATTTTAAACCACAAATATGACGTCAAACGTCTTGATGACATTTGCCGTGGCAGCGGACTGATGAATCTGGTCAACAAATTGCCTAAAGGTTATGATACCCAGGTTGGAAAATGGATTGATAAAGATGCTATTCAGCCTTCCGGCGGTGAGTTCCAGAAAAATGCTATTGCACGGGCGATTTATCATGATGTACTAATTTTTTTGCTGGATGAGCCGACAGCTGCTCTTGATTCTTTAATTGAATATGAAGCTACCGTAACCCTATCCTAAAGATTACGAATGCTATAATCATTATAACAGTCCAGCCAATATATCTTCCTGCAATTTCCAAGTCAGACGGTTCTGCATAGGCTACATCGCGAATCCGAAAAGCCAGATTCCAACGGAATAACTCATCTGCAAACAAAATAGAAAGTGCATTGAGAACGCAGATGAACACGGCTACAAACCATACTAACCATTCGCCCTTATGGGTCAGCTCAGGTTCCTTCATCAGCTCCAGTATGGTAAATGCAGATGGCGCCAGGGGATCGATCACATTTCCGTTTTCATCCCTTTGGATTCCATCGCTGGTTACATAAGAAATTCCAAAGTTACCTGAGGTTCCGTCCTCATTGTACAGCAAATAGCGCTCCCCACTTTTCAAAACGCCTCCACGAAACAGGATATCTTCTCCCTGACGAAGCTCCACGCCGGTCATATATTTTGCCATTTCTTTATCTTTCGGAATAGCCGTAGGGTCTTCTTTCGCTGTATAAGGACCATAGGTTTTATTGTCATACTGAAATACAACGGTTTTATCCTCTGACACCGTAAAGTGTGCTTGTTTGCCTTGGATTTTACCGGAATACACTGTGCTGCCGTTTTCTTGGCCCAGAACAAGAATGGTATCTTTGTATTCAAATCCCACTCGTTGAATCGTCACAAGATAAATCGCCGCAAAAATCAGGGCCATAGCGACCATAAGTATCAGGACACACTTTTGATAAAGATTCAAACTTTTGATCCTATCCATACTCCCATCTCCTGTTCCAAAGCCCGATCTGCGGGTTCATTTGCCCCTATTCTATCACATAACAGAAATGATTACAAGATTGGCTGTGGCAGAACAAACAGGCTGTGGCAGAACGAACAAGCCACGGCAAAATAAACTTTTCTTCCGTCTGCATTTCATGATTGCAAGAGAAGCTTTTTTACACTATAATAAATACGTACAAGAACGTAAAACAGTGAGGGGTTTATCAGGAGGTCAATATGTTTGAAAATGTAAAGGTATTAACGCATAGCAGTATACGCATAGAAGGGAGATTCGTGTTGTATTTTGATCCCTTTGAAATGAAGGAAGAGCCGCACGATGCGGACATTATTTTTATCACACATGATCATTTCGACCATTTTTCACCGGAGGATATCGGGAAGGCAGCAAAAGAAAACGACGGTCCGGGAGAAGGGCGAAACGCTGCCGGTCGTGGCGCAACGTGTCTTGTCCTTCCGGAGTGCATGAAAGGGCAGGAGGAGAAAACCGGTATTTCAAATGTGAAATTCGTCCACCCGGAGGGCATCTTGGAATATAAAGGGCTTCTGATCAAGGCGATTCCTGCCTACAACAGGATGAAGCCCTTCCATACCAGAGGGAAGAATTATGTGGGTTACCTTGTGACGATGGATGACGTGACTTATTATATTGCCGGGGATACGGACATCACGCCTGAGAACCAGAAGGTTAGATGCGACGTCGCCCTGGTGCCTGCGGGCGGGAAGTTCACCATGGATTATAAGGAGGCTGCGAAGCTGGTGAACCAGATCGCCCCCAGGCTGGCGATTCCTACCCATTACGGAACTGTGGCAGGCTCTGCAGAGGATGGAAAACGCTTTGCCGAGCTGGTCGATAAGAAAACAGAGGTCAGAGTGATGTTGTAATCAGAATGATGAATTAAATCTTCATCGTTCCTTTCGCAAGATCCTCCGCCACAAACGGGATAAAGTAAAACGGTACGGTGAGCAGTCTTTGCTCCGGGTGGTAGCCGTAATTGTTCCCGGAAACCTTAATGGCATATGCAAATTTGTTATGATTTGCGAATTTTTCAAGGGAGTTCAGGGTTCCTTTGCTTTTTTTGACATCAATTGGATACAGCATATTATCGGATTCGACGATAAATTCCAGCTCGGCGGACGCTTTTCCGCGCCAATAGAACAGCCTATGACCCTTGGCAATCAACTCGTTCGCTACAAAGTTTTCAAAGAAAATGCCTGAAAGGGTATTTTCCCTTTCCCTCGACAGGAACGAAGCAGCGTTGATTCCGCTTTGGTAGGAAAACATTCCGATATCACCGAGAAAAAGACGGAAATTGCCTTCGTGATCCGGCATAAGCGGCATTGTGATATGTTCTTTGAGTTGGAAGGATTGATTGACGACATGCGCCATTGTGAGCCACTGGATTGAGGTCGCAAAATCTCTCGTTTTTCCTTTTTCTTCAATCAGTCCGGGCGAAAAGTTTTTGGATTCCCTGTTAAGTTCTTTATAGATGTTTTGGAACAGGGCGCGGGAGCGCAAAACTGCCTCTGGACTTGCCTGGTACAAATCCATGTCGGAAAGATAGTTGTCGTACAGGGTACTGAGAATCTCCCTTGCTTCCAGAAGATTATCTGAGTCGATAAAGGCGTCGACTGCTTCGGGCATACCGCCCACCAGCAGATACTTATATACCTGCTCCATGGCCAGTTCGTGGATTTGTCTATCCAGCGGACGCCTGTCCTCATATGCTTTCTGAATGGCATCATAGAGCACTTTGTTGCTGTTTTTCAGGAACTCATCAAAGGTCATGGGATAAACCGTCAACTGATTGATTTTCCCTACTGGGAAAAGAAACTTACCGTTATCCATGGAACCTCTCTTGTGGGTTTCCCTTTGAAGCTTTATCCTTACCATCGAGCCGGTTGCGATCACGGGAATCTGGCGGTAATCCTGGCAAAAATATTTCAGAGAGGATATGATATTTGGGCATTCCTGAACCTCATCGAAGATGAGCAAAGTTTTTTCGTTGATTTGTTTTCCCTTGCGCAGGGAGATATATTCAATGATTTTCTGGGCATTGGCAGTTTCGGAACAGAACTTGCGGATTTCGTCCTCGATTTTGCAGTCGACATAGATATACTGATCCTTGTAATAGGTTTCAGCAAAAATATCTTTTATAAGATAGGTTTTTCCTACCTGTCTTGCACCCCAGACGATCAGAGGCTTTTTGCGCATGCTGCGGTTCCATTCCATCAGATCTTGCAAAGCGTTTCGTTCCATAGACCAACCTCCGCATATTCGATGAATGTACTATAGCATAACTTGCACCAATTATCAAGATATTTTGAGAATTATTTGCACCTTTTTACGCTTTTTCTAATATATTTTTTGCACGTTTCCACGTTTGCCTACTTGTAAAAAATCCAGTCTTGGAATTCCCCTTTTAATATTTTACTTTCAGCATTTCCCCTTCCGTGGGCATGGCAGGGATGGCACCGTGTCTGCTGGTGGTGATGCTGGCGGCCAGGTTGGCAAAGGAGATGATGTCCTCCAGTTCCAGAATGTCGATATCTTCCAGGCTCTGTCTGCGGGCAATCCGGGATAGGGCCGCCCCGAAGAAGGTGTCCCCGGCTCCATTGGTATCCCCTACGATGCAGGGTACTCCCGGAACATGGCCTGTTTTGCCGCGAAAACGGTAGAAAGCCCCCCTGGGGCCTAAGGTTACGAAGATCAGCCGGATCCCGTAGTCAGCCAGGATTGCCGTGCCCGTCTCCGGATCCTGGGCGCCTGTAAGGAGGGGCAGTTCTTCCTCTGAGACTTTTAAAATATCCACCATGGGTAGGGGTTCCTTCATTCTGGCGACGGCTGTCGCCTGGTCGCCCCAGAGGTTCTCGCGGTAGTTGGGGTCGTAGCTGATGGTAATGTCGGCTTCCTTGGCGGTTTTGACTGCGTGGAGAGTGGCGCTGTAGGAAGGATCCTTCGTCAGGCTTACACTGCCAAAATGAAGGATACGGGTCTCCTTGATCCGCTCCGGGGAGATATCTTCTTTGGAAAGATTCACGTCCGCGCTGGGATCCCGGTAGAAGCTAAAGCTTCTTTCCCCATCAGAGTCCAGGGATACCACCGCTAAAGTGGTGTGCTGTACAGGATCGGTTACCACGCCGGATACATCTACCCCGTTTTCAGCGAGGCATTTTTTTAAATAGAGGCCGAAGCTGTCATTTCCCACACGCCCGATAAAACCTGTCTTAGCTCCTAGCCTGGAAGCCGCAACTGCCAGATTGGCAGGCGCTCCCCCGGGGTTGGCGTCAAAACGAGGGATGCCCTGGTCTGTCATTCCAGACTGGGTTAAGTCGATCAATATTTCTCCGATTGTTAAAATATCTGTCACGGTGCTTCTTCCTTTCTTTCCAATTTACTTAGGAACTTGTTTCTATAGTAGACGACATTAATAAATTCACCATGTAAAAGAGCACAGCGAAGAAAGCTTCTCATTGGGCATACGAAAA
>CANPYG010000107.1 GCA_947588205.1 uncultured Acetatifactor sp.
GTAAGTTTACCACATTTGAGACATTTTCTCTTGTGGTTTATTGAGACATTATCATAAATGACTTATACAGGGAATGCGAAATTTGCGAAAACTTCTTGACATTTTATATTTTACACTATATAATGTAAGCTTGTAGAGTCAGAGGATACTTTATTGCAATAAAGAGGCAAAGTCCGAGCGCTTTTCAAATGGGAAATGAAGATGATAGCAGAGCTTCTGGGGCGGCAGGAATCCGCCCGAAAAGTAAAAAGGACTGCCGAAAGGGTGCAGCCCATAGAACAGTATAAATCAAAAGAATAGAATTTAAGGAGACGGTAAATCTGGCAATTTAGATTTACCGTCTCTTTAACGCTGTGTTTCTTATCATGTTTCTAATTTCTAAGGAATCTTTAAGGGCTCCGTATCTTTTTATAGGTGATTCAGGAGAGAATCCGGCAGGTTTCCCACATATTCAAAGGAAATCTCGATATCCTGTTTTCGGTGTCCCTCCGATTTGTCCGGCGTATGTACATATACGGCATGCACAAGATCGTTCAGCATGGAGGGGCTCAGCTCACAGGCGTCCTTATATTGATGGATTCTATCGATAAAGCAGTCGATCTGTTCTGTTTTTTCAGATTGTTTAGCAATTTCCCGTTTCAGCTTTTCTGTCCGTTTTTTCAGATCAACCTGTTCTTGTTCATAATCCCCGGAAAGGATCAAAAATCTTTCATCAGAAAGCTTTCCGCAGACATTATCCTCATAAATGCGTTTGAAAAGATCATTTAACTCTTTTATCCTGATTTCTGCAGAGGAAAGCTCCTGGCGCATGTCGGCGATCTGGCGGCGGGTTTTGGTCTTCTGCATCAAGCCCATGGCAAGGCGGAAGGCTTCTTCCCGTTCTGATACCAGGGATATGACCTGCATCACATCGTGATACACCTTCTGTTCCAGGGTAAGGACCCGGATAAAATGAGTGGCGCAGACCTCTTTTCCCTTTTTGCGGGAGGTGGAGCAGACAAAATAATCCTGCCTTGCCTCAAAATTCCTGCTGGTGCAGTAATACAGCTTTTCTCCGCAGTCCGCGCATCTGGCGATACCGGAGAACATATTGGTTTTGCCGGTTTTGGCGGGACGACGTTTGTTTGCCCGCAGTTCCTGTACCCGGTTCCAGGTGTCCGGGTCTATGATGGCTTCGTGGGTATTCTGAAAAATAAGCAGCTTATCCTCCTGATTGAAGCATTTGCGTTTGCTTTTATAAGATTGTCTGTAGGTTTTGAAATTCACGGTATGTCCCTGGTATTCCGGTCTGCCCAAGATTCCGGCAATGGATTTCTGGTTCCAGTCATAAGGGTTCTGGGGATAGGGATTTCTGGTGGCAAGCCCTCTTTCCTGATAATAAGCGGTAGGGGTCAGTATCCTTTTTTCGTTTAAGATCCGGGCGATCTGGGAAGGACCGAAGCCTTCCAGGCAAAGGGCAAAGATCTGTCTGACTACATCGGCGGCTTCTTTATCAATGACCCAGAGCTTTTTGTTCTGTTCACTTTTCAAATATCCGTAGGGCGGGGCAGTACATAAGTGTTCACCGGCTTCTCCTTTGGATTTCATGACCGCCCGGATTTTTTTGCTGGTATCCTTGGCATACCATTCGTTGATGATATTCAAAAAAGGGGTGAAATCGCTGTCCTGCTGGTGGGAGCTGTCAATCCCATTGTTAATGGCGATAAAACGTACCCCTTTTTCCACAAACAGGATTTCGGTATAAAAGCCAACTTTCAGATAATCCCTTCCCAGACGGGACATATCCTTTACAATCAACACCGCCACTTCCCCGTTTTCAATCCGTTCCAAAAGCTCATTCCAGGAGGGCCGGTTAAAGTTGGTTCCGCTGTAACCGTCGTCTATGAAATAGGTCTGGTTGGGAAAGCGGTTTTCCTTGGCGTATTTACCCAGAATGGCTTTCTGGTTTACGATGCTGTTGCTGTCGCCCGCAAGCTCGTCGTCCCTGGAAAGACGGCAGTAGAGGGCGGTGATCTTGTTGATTGTCTTACTCATATTCTGTTCTCCTTTGTATGATAGATTTGGATTTTATGGGAATCCAGAGCCCATTCTTTTGCTTCCCCGATTATACCCCTGCCAGGAAAATGGTGAGGGTTATGTTTCATTTTATGCGCAATCCGGCAGCTTGTCATTGATTTTTGTGGGAAGTTTCTTACGGAAAAGAAAAAATGTATATTGATATAAACTTTTTGCTTTTATAAAAGAAAAAATATTGACAAAAACAAAAGTTTTTTATATTATGAGAAAAGAAGACAGATATGAAGTTGGATCATACTACAGACACAGAGGCATTTCAAGGAGGAAGAGATATGATTATCAGACCGGATTATATTGCGGCAATAACGCCTTTTATCAATACCCCCCTTGTGAAGATCCTTTCCGGCGTCAGGCGGTGCGGTAAATCGACGATCATGGAAATGATAAGGGAAGAGCTGCTCCATCGGGGAATTGAAGAGAGTAATATTATTTTAAGGAAATACACAGAGCTGGATATTGACGAAAATTATACCATGAAGGATATGTATGAAGAACTCAGGGCAGCGATTGCCGGCAAGGGCAGGTGTTATCTGTTGCTGGACGAGCTTCAGGAGGTGAAGGGATGGGAGAAAGTGGTGAACCAGCTGCTGGAATCCTGGGATGTGGATATTTATGTAACAGGCTCTAATTCCAAGCTGCTTTCAAGTGAGATCTCTACTTATTTGAGCGGACGCTATGTATCTATTCCGGTGTATACCCTTTCTTTTAAGGAGTATCTGGATTTTAAGGGTGCGGGAGAAGCGGACAGGGTACAGATGTTTGATGAATATTTACAATACGGCGGTTTCCCGATCATCGGTGCAGGCAGATTTGATACCAGATCCGCTTATCAGGTGGTGGAAGGGATTTATGCTTCTGTGGTCAGCCGTGACATTTCCAGACGCCACAGGATCAGAAATAAAGAGTTGTTCGATAGGGTCGTAAAATATATGATCGAAAATGTGGGAAGGACTTTTTCCGCCAATTCCATTGTAAAGTTTTTAAAAAATGAGAAGCGGGCGCTCTCTGTGGAAACCATATACAATTATCTGAAATGGCTTTCGGAGGCATTCATTATATATCCCTGTCCCAGATATGACCTTCAGGGAAAGGCTGTGCTAAAGACCCAGGAGAAGTATTTTCTGTCCGATATTTCCCTGAAATACTGTATTATGGGCTTCCAGAGGGGAATGGTTTCCGCCATGCTGGAAAACATTGTTTTTTTGGAAATGAAACGCAGGGGGTACGAGGCATATGTGGGGAAATATTATACCAGGGAGATCGACTTCATCGGGATCCGCAGGGATGAGAAAATCTACATCCAGGTATGCGACCAGTTGCCGGAGGATTCTTCCCGGGAGACGGATAACCTGATGGATATTCCTGACCATTATCACAAGTATGTGGTATGCAGAGATCCCATGGCTGTAGGCAATGTGAAGGGGATCGAGTTGGTTCATATCGCTGACTTCCTCTTGAGGAAAAAGTGGTAGCAGAGGAAAATGAATCGGTATCCTGATAGCGCAAAGGTGTCTTTTTCCGGTTTTCTTGAAAATCAATCAGCATGTCTTATGGGTGTCCGTCTAATGGCGGACACTTTATGTTTTACGATAGTTTTCCCGTTTCCCTATGAGTAATTTATTTGAATTTAACCTTTAAAATGCTCTGTTTATGAGGAGATTATGAAAAGTCTGCTGCATTTTAAAAGGTTAAAGATAAATACCATATTATAAGGAGGAAAAAGAAATGAAGAAGAAGTTGTTGGCATTGCTGCTGACTGCTGCCATGGTTATGGGCCTTGCGGCATGCGGCGGCAATAACAATGAGTCCAGCACGCCTTCCACCCAGAGCGGTCAGTCCGCAGAGTCGACTCCGGGCTCTGAAGAGACCCAGGAGCCGGATGTGAACGCCAACTGGGACGGCGCGTACATCGACGCGGACGATTACAAGGCGTACATCAGCAATGACCTGGATCAGATGGTCATCGACATGACCGATCAGCTCACCGCTGACCAGAAGACCGCAGTGGATGCAGCTACAGCGGCAGGAAAGGATGCCATTGCAGCCGCAGGTACCGTGGCGGATGTGCTTGCAGCCTATGACGCGGCTTACGCGGCCATTCTGGACTGCGTGCCCAAGGCGGACGGCATGATCTCCTATTCCGGTTATTCCGATAACTATTATCAGGACCGTGAGGAGATGCTGGGAGTCCTGGAGACCTATGCCTACAGAACAGGAAGCGCGGGTCTGCCTCTGTTTGAGAACGGTTCCACCAATCTGTACAATGAGCGTCTTGTACTGGGAACTGAGAACTATATCCCCGGCTACGGCTTCGGTACTTTGCCGGAGGGCAGCATCACGGCAGACCTGGATTATGAGACCAATCCCGACTGGAAGCGGTATTACCACAGCTTAAACGCAAGCGATCCCGGAACGCTGAACTATCTGAACGACCAGGGTTCTGAGGTTGCAGATTTTTATGAGCCCATTACCGCCTCTTATTTCACCACCTTCATGAACGCCACCAAGGACGGATATGAGTGGGTTCCCGAGCTTGCCATGGAGATGCCTGTAGCCATGAATGACGATGACGGCAACGGAACTGCCACCAAGTGGAGATTCCAGGTGCGTACCGGCAAAGAGGGACTGAAGTATACCACCGGTTCTTCCATGGAATCCCGTCAGGCCTTCAACAACAGAGAGGTGGAGCTGGAGGATTATCTGACTCCCTTCAAGCTGCTGCTTACCCAGAGCAATAACCTTTACCGCGGTTCCGAGATGGCCAATAATACCACCGGCGCCATCAAGGGCGTAAAGGCTTTCTATGACGGCACTGCCAGCGGTTTCAAGCAGGATCTTTGGGATCAGGTAGGGATCAAGGTTTATGAAGAGGATGGCAAGTCCTATCTGGAAGTTGAATATACCCAGGAAATGGCTCCTTTCTACGCCATGTATTATTTCAACGGTTCCCTTTATATGCCCATTCCCCAGGATTTCCTGGATCTTGTGACCGTACAGAATTATCTGGGCTTCAACCTGGATGCTACCGAGACTCCTGTTGACAACTCCCTTGCCCTTGGCGCTTACTATCTGGAAGCTTATCACCAGGATCAGGAAGTTGTTTATAAGAAGAATCCCAACTATGTGTATGCGGATACGAAGTACAATATCGAAGGCCAGCACATCAGGATCTTCCCTGCCATGACAGAGGATCCGGAGGCTTCCTTCAATGAGTTCCTGGCAGGTCATACGGATGCTGCCAGCATTCCTATGGCAAGGCTTGACGAGTTCCGTAACGATCCCAGAGCCAGAAAGACCACCGGTGATTCCGTGTTCAAGCTGAACATGAACGCTGTAGATTCCGAGACCTGGGAGCAGCTCTTCGGCGAGAACGGCACTGTGACCCAGACTCCTGCAGCGGAGTACTGGGAGGTAGAACCCGCCCTCAGCAATTCCCATTTCAGACAGGGTATGCTTCTTTCCATCGACCGTAATACCTTTGCAAACGCCAGAGGCAGCATCGCTTCTGTAGACTATCTGTCCACCAACTACCTGAGCGATCCGGAAAACGGCGTTTCCTATGATAGCTCCGACGCCCACAAGAAGGTAATCGCTCCTTTGACGGAAGGAACCGACGGAGCCGGCTTCTCTCTTGAGCTTGCAAGAGATTATTTCCGTGTAGCCCTTACCGAGCTGGAAGCAGAAGGACTTTATACTCCCGGCACAGCGGATGCTCCTACAGAGATCACCCTGGAGGTTGCCTGGATGTATCCTCAGCACGAAGAGCAGTACCACAATGAAGTGAAGAGCTATCTGGAGACCGCCTTCAACGACGAGAGCGTTTGCGGCGGCAAATATAAGCTGAACGTTCAGTTCTGGGTAGGAAATGAATGGTCCGATGTGTATTACAACAAGATGATGGTAGGCCAGTTTGACTTAGGCTTTGGCTCTGTCACCGGCAACGCCCTGAATCCTCTGGATTTCGTGAGCGTCCTGTCCTCCAATCAGGAGATTTCCAACAGCTTTACCCTGAACTGGGGCGCAGACACCAACGACCCCGATACATATCCTATCGTATATGACGGTCAGCGCTTCTCCTTTGACGCCCTGTATCTGGCAGCCAACAGCCAGGCCATCGTGACCGACGGCGCAAGCCAGGATGTGTTCACCTTCACCTATGAGCCCATCAAGAAGAATGACGACGGAACCTACAGCGGCGCCATGGAGATCAAGGCAGCCCTTCCCGACAAGACCACTCTGACGGTAACGGATGTTGTCTGCTGCGATTATGAGCGTTACAACAACGGCGACGGACAGTATGAAGAGGAGTCTGTGGCGTTTGAGGTCGAGGACAAGGGCAACGGCGTTACCTACGTAACCTTTACCGTTCCCGCTGAGCTTGCGGCTGCTTATGTTGACGGCAACGGCACTTCCGAGAACCCCACCGGCGCTACCGGATTTGATTTCTACTATGATTACGATCTGGACGGCAATACATCTGCAGGCAACTATTATTCCACAAATGATAATTTCGTAGTGGAGTAAGCAGTGGTCCGAAAAGGACGGATTTGCTGAAGATTTGAATTCTCTTTCAATGACGAAAGTAATGCGGCTGGATTGCCGGCCGCATTACTTTTTCGATAGAAAAATATAAGGAGAAGACCATGGCGAAATATGTAGCGAAGAGAATTTGTCTGGCCTTTATGACGGCCTTCATCATACTTTCATTGACTTTTATTCTGGTAAAGCTTCTCCCGTTTAACCGGCCCATCGGAGGGGACGCCCAGCAGATCGCTTATTTTGACAAGCAGTATGCCCTGGGCTATGTTTATCGGTTCGATCACGAAGAATCCCAATACGGCGAGTATCTATACAGGACCCCCATGGATCACGGACGCGCAAATTACTATTATCAGGTGCCGGTGATGACCCAGTATGTCAACTGGCTGAAGAATATTCTTACAAAATGGGACTGGGGCTACAGCAAGACCTTCCAGCCGAATGTTTCCGCTGCGGTCATTATCGGTTCCAGGATCGGCTATTCCATCCGGCTGAATATTTTTTCTGTGATCTTTTCTGTGCCCATAGGCATCCTGCTGGGAATATGGGCAGCTCTGAAAAAGAATACAATGACGGACCATACGATTTCCACGTTGGTCATGGTCTTTATCTCGATACCAAGCTTTGTACTGATCTCCTTTGTGCTCAGGGTGTTCGCCTATGATCTGGGCTGGCTCCCCAGCGCATGGCCTACGGATTCAGCCACGACTCTCATGAAAATAAAAGGATATATCATCCCTGTATTCTGTCTTTCCTTCGGTTCTGTCTGCGGTTATTGCCGTTTTACAAGGGCGGAGCTGTGCGAGGTGATGGAGAGCGACTATCTGCTGCTCGCCCGCACCAAGGGACTGACCAGGAGACAGGCGATTATCCGCCATGCCCTGAAAAACGCCATGGTGCCCATTTTCCCTT
>CANPYG010000108.1 GCA_947588205.1 uncultured Acetatifactor sp.
ATTTGATGGAAAATCGTGCTTGCACGAATTTTCCATCATGTCTGGCGGCTGAGGGAGCGCCATTTTATGAGCAAAGATAGTCGCGAAGCGACGGAAAGCGCGTAAGCGCGGCTTTGCGAATGGCGCGAAGTGAACTGTAGCGCCGCCGGCTCCTTCCTAAAACCTCAACTACCTTGAACCGCAGCCGCGTTGGCATCTTCCTCAAACTCCTTTACCGCCTGGGAAACGTCCTCTCCCGCCCCAACGCGCTGGAGCATATTCCACCAGGCAGTACGGGCCTCCGCCCATCCCGGCGTCACCTGATAGTAATCCCCCAGATACTGCTGAAAAATACTATATTCGTTCATCAGTTGGTCATTTGCATAAATGCCCGGCATATCGCGGACCGGCCAATAAGTGGATGCAAGCACGGCACGGGTATACTGGCTGTCCGTCTCCGTCATAAAGCGGATAAAGGTTTTCGCCGCCTGGGTTCTGGCATCATTCCCATGGTCAAAAATTCCGAAGCCCCAGATGCCTCCCTGGAGGTTGACTTCCCCGTCATTGGTGGGAAAGGCCATAGGGAAAATATCGAAATTCAGGTTGGGATTGCTGACAGTCTGATTAACCTCCATAAAAACATTCCAGCAGAAGGCCATGGCCAGCTTCCCATCGCAGAACCTTTCCACTTCATCCGCACCCACAAGATCCGAATCAAAAGAAATGCCTTCCATTCCCCTAAGAAGCTCCAGAGCCTTAATATTTTCCGGGCTGTTCACCGTATATCTGTTATGGGCCGGATCGGTAAAGGTTCCGCTGTACAGGTTGTTCACCAGAGCCCTTGTGCCCTGGTCGCCCCCCTGCCCCTTGCAGTAAATCGCCGCAATGTCTTCTACTCCATAAGCGTTCAAGGCTTCCACCGCTGCAATGAAATCATCCGTGGACCAGGTATGGGTCTCTTCATCAATATACCGCCAGGCTCCTGCCGCTTCAAACAGATCCTTATTAATGGCCATACAATGGGTAGTCATGCACACCGGATAGATATAATAGGAACCTGCGGCATCATGGCAGGCTTCCTTCACCGATTCATAGATCTCTCCGGCATGATCTGTTTCCCACAGATCCCCCAAATCCGCCATCAGACCTCTCGCACCCCAGTTGGCTACCAGACGTTCCGGACCCTCCAACACCAGATCCGGCGCATCTCCATTCTGGATCGCTTCCTCTATCTCGGCGTCCCCGGTATCATAGGACAATAGCTTTACTGTGATCCGTATATTAGGATTGTCCCGATGGAAAGCGGCAAGAAGGGAAGAAATGGTTCCGCTGTTTCCCCAGCCGCCTACAGGATAGGTCCAGAGGGACAGCTCTACATCCTCCTTTTCTTCTTCGCCGTCTGAGATTCCGCTTTCCGTCTGGGAAGGCGAAGTTCCCCCGGACGTATTGCCGCAAGCCGTCAAAAGAAAGGCAAGGGCTAAAATCATTGTCAGAAAAGTTACCAAACCGCGTTTCAAAAAACATACATCCCCTTCCGGTCCATATTCCATAATCCTTTTCCGCCTATTGCTCCACACAAAGGTATTTTTCCAGCAAAGCGGATATTTCTCCCATATCAATGGGCTTTGCGGCGTGGGCGTTCATCCCGCTGTCAAGACAACGCCTGACATCCTCTGAAAAAGCGTCCGCGCTCATGGCAATGATAGGAATTTTTTTCGCATCCGGTCTGTCCAGCGCACGGATTGCTTCCGTTGCCTCATATCCGTTCATAATAGGCATCCTGATATCCATCAGAATGGCGTCGTACCATCCGACCGCTGAATTCCGGAAAAGATCAAAACAGATTTTTCCGTTTTCCGCCCGTTCCAAAGTCAATCCCAATTCGGAGAGCAGTTCGTCGGCAATTTCCCAGTTCAAATCGTTATCTTCCGCCAAAATAACTCTTTTTCCAGCAAGATCCAGAACGGTATCCTCTTCTCTTTCTTCCGAAAGTCCCTCTTCCGTACAGAATTCCTTCAATCCGTAATACAAATTGGAACGGAACAGAGGCTTGGAAATCGATCCGACAAATCCTGCCGCCCTGGCCTGCTGCTCCAGATCGATCCAATCCGCAGCCGTAATCAGCAAAAGGATACTCCGTTCCCCGCAAATCTCCCGGATCGCCTGGGCGGTCTGCAGACCGTTCATCCCGGGAAGCTTCCAGTCCAGAAGGATGACCTTGTAATCTTCGTTTCTTTCACGGCGGCCAACAACCCTTTGGACAGCGTCTTCCCCGTTCAAAACCCATTCCGCCTTACAGCCGATGGATTCCAGGGTTGCGGCAGCGCTCTCACACAAAAGCTCGTCATCATCTACCACCAGGACCTGCCAATCCGGAAGCCTCATATCCTTTTCCTGCACAGAAGCTTTTTCCAAATCTAGGGTCACATGGAATTCTGTGCCATGATCCAGCTCACTTTCCACCTCTATGGTTCCCTTCATGGCATCCACAATATATTTTGTGATAGCCATGCCAAGGCCGGAACCCTCCGTTTTCTGGACGCGCTGGCTGTCCTCCCGGGAAAAGGAATCAAAAACCCTCTCTTTAAACTCAGGGGTCATGCCGATGCCGGTATCCTTAACCCTAAGATGGACCTGAACCCAATTTTCCCCCTTCGGGGAGGGCTCCTCATAACATGAAACATGGATGCTCCCTGCTTCCGGGGTAAATTTAATGGCGTTTCCCAACAGATTGAGCAGGATCTGGTTCAGCCTGATGCTGTCACAATAAACATGTTCATTCGGGAGATCATAAACATACACGTTGACCTGGGGCTGCACAATATTGACAATGCTCTGCATCGTCTCCTGAAGGGAAACCTGTTCCATATGGAGCGTCAGCTTCCCGCTTTCAATTTTGGACATATCAAGGATATCGTTGATCAGCCCAAGAAGATGCCGGCTGGATAAGGCGATTTTTTTCAGGCAGTTTTGAACCTGTGGGATATTGTCCAGATTCGCGCTGGCAATGGCCGTCATACCTACAATCCCGTTCATAGGAGTGCGGATATCATGGCTCATATTGGACAAAAACTCGCTCTTGGCGCGGCTGGCGTGCTCCGCGGCGCGCCTGGCTTCCTCTAACTCATGCACCTGCTTTCTCGTCAGGCGGAAATACCAGGAAAACATGGCAAACAAAGCTGCCAGGATCAGGACGCAGCTGAAAATGGCGGCACTTCCCCACGCCCGGCTCAGGGTATTCACGGTGCGGTCTATCTGTCCATATGGTATGAAAAGAAGCAGATACCACTCAGAATAGGGCAAACTTGTCTCGTACAGATATCTGCGCTCCCCTTCGATCACGAACTCGCTGGTATAATTCTTTCCCGCAGCCATGGCTTTTTCCAGCTCCACGATATACTGCTCCCCGCTCATTCCTTCCACGCTGTCATAGCGGTTGCGGACTCGTTCAAAATAGCTTTCATCGGACACTTCGCCGTCTCGGACAATGAAATTCCCGTTCCGGTCAATGATAAAATAATAAATCATGTCATTATTGGAATCCAAGGAGAGGGTATCGCTGATATAGGAAACAGGCAGGGCTGCCACAAGGGCAATGCTCTCCTTCCCGCCGTCCATGGGATAAGCCGCAGGAATCCCCATTAGGAGCAGCTCTTCTCCCACCTCGTCAAGCCCCACAGCCATCTTCTCCTCTCCGTCCGCTAAAGACGACAGAAAGGAATCCGAACTATCCTCCACCAGCATCTGGCTGCCGTACAGCATTTCAAAAGATCCGTCACGGGCCAGAAGGGCAAGATGGTCAAAGCCTCTGGCCCTGGCATTATAACTCAGGACCACCCTCGCTGAACCAAAATCCCGGGTGCTTTCAGGGGGCACGGAATCCACCAGCGCTCCCACCTGGGACAGCCGAAGCTCAATGGTCGTGCCAAAATGAGTAGCCGCCTGCTCGCTCATTCCAGCCATATATATCGAACCCAGTTCTCCGATGGCTTCCGTTCCTCTTCGGTTCATGCGGTACGCAAGGTAAGAGAAATCCAGCACGCACAAAACCGAAATACATATGAGGCTGATGATCAAAAACCGGGTTGTCCTGTTCTTCATGAATCTGTCCCCCTCTTTTCATAGCCGCCTGCCATTCAATACAACGCATACTTTCAGGTCAAAGCATAATATGTCCAATATGTGTATTATAACACGGGCGGAAATAAAAGTAAAATATCTTATTTTGACCAGCTTCCCGCACGTAACAATTCAGCCCCGCCATTCGAAAAGCTGCGCTAATGTGTCCCAGAAACCAAGCATTCCAACAACTATCAGGGACCAGAACAAATAGATGATCAAGGCATACCTGTCATTGGGGGGCGCTCCGTCACCCAGCGAAAACCAAAGTGTAAGAATCATACTCATCCCTGCAAAAGGAATCAGGGTCTTTACAAAAGATCTTAAATTCCGCTTCCTGTGGCTTAAACAGGCACAAATAGTTAACAGAAGGCCGAGGGAAGCTAAAACGAGAAAAGTATACTGATAATATGTATTATACTGAACAGTAAGATCCGGTGTAACAGTGGACATGCAGTAAATATTCCAGGAATCAGCCTTGCTGCAGCGCCCCTTAGCATTTAACAGGGAAGATATCGGCGTAAAAGCCATCGCAGCCACATCCTCCCCGATATCCCCTATAACCTTCTTGGTATTTTTATCAAATACTACTGCCGCCATGGTTCGAAAAACTTCTCTCGCCTTATCCTCTCCCACCCTTGCGATTACCAAAGGTGCGAGCTGATACATTACATTATTGTTGTGTAGGTCAAAAATCTGCGCCTCATCCGAAGTGATGATATAGCGGTATTCCTCGGGAAAATTCCAATAGTTGGCATACATATTGGGCCAGACCACCCGGTCCAGAAGGACAAATTCCAGAGTTGTTTTTACTCTTCCATGAACTCCCGGCGTCTGGGTGACTTTTCCAATTCCTTTTACCAGAAATGCCGCCGAAAGACCAACACATAAGCCGGCAATTACCAATCTTCTGCGGTTTTCCTTGCTGCGGCAGATCAATATTATAAACAGGACCAGCATCAGCACAAGAGAGCTGTATAGTCTGTCGGCCCTCAAAAGGCTCTCCGCCACCAGCGAACATCCCATAAGCAAATAATTTCCGATATTAAAACCTTCCCCTCCAAGAAGTCTTACAAGCGAAGCTAAAAACAGGACGAGCATGGATGTAGCCAGGGAATCTGTAAGAACCGTAAAATTCATAAATGTTAGCATCGGTATCGTCATCAGGTACAGCGTGAGAAAAAGCTGTATCACCCTACGTTTTCTGGTAATCTTTTTTTCTCCCCCGGTCGATTTTAATACCACCCTGTCTAAAACACAGACGCAATAAAACAGGGCGCCAAATGAAACCAGGGACTGAATAACATACAGACAGGGCTGAAGGGGTAATCCAATAAAGGAGGCTGCAGGCTGGAGATACCTCAAAATGAGAGGATATAAAATCGGACGGTATTCGTCCAGGATCAGGGTCTGGCTGAGATTGAGATATTCTATACTGTCCCCAAAAGCCGGCATAGCCTTAATGTTCCAAAACATCCATCTCATTCCTTCTAATATCTGGATTCCCATAAGCATGACAACAATCAGTACAATACACGCGTTGAATCCTTTTTTCACCTTTTTTTCCATCAGTTCATCCCTTTCATGACGCCAGCTGAAAATGCAAAAGATCCCTTCCAGCTTAAATTCTTTCCACACCGATGACCGCCTTCTCGCCATTGATATTCCATTCCTTCATGACGGAAAGCTGAGCGTCCTGCGTGATTTCCTCCGCCAGCACCTTGGAAGCGATGAACTCCTGGTTGCGCTCCACAATCTGCGCCAGCTTTTCATTGCCGTTTATGGTCACCCGGATGTGGTCCATGACCTCAAAATCCGCATCCTTTCTCATGGTCTGGATCTTGCTGATGACCTCGTAGACGAAGCCCTCCTCGATCAGCTCCTCAGTCAGGTTGGTATCCAATACCACGGTGAGCTTATTGTTTTCCTCGGACACATAGCCTTCCTTCTGGGTCATGTCGATGAGAAGGTCCTCCTTGGAAAGCTCCACCGCCATGCCGTTCACCTCAAAGGAAAGCTTCCCTTTTTCATTCAGCTCATCCATGGCTGCGTTGCCGTCCAAGGAAGCCAGCACGCTGCGGATGCCGTTTAACTGCTTGCCGTACTTGGGTCCAACAGTGCGCAACTGGGGTTTGAAGGTATAGGTGGTGTAGTCCCTCACGTCCTCGGTGAACACCACTTCCTTCACGTTCAGCTCATCCTTGATGATATCCTGATAGAAGCTGTCCAGGGTAAATCCGGCTTTGATATACATCCTGCGGATGGGCTGGCGGTTCTTGATAGCAGCGGCATTCCGACAGGCCCTGCCCATCACCACTGCCTCCAGCACATCCTCCATATCCTCTTCCAGCTTGCGGTCGATCATGAATTCCTCGGCCGCAGGATAGTCGCACAGATGAATGCTTTCCGGGGCATTGGCGTCGATACTTCTCACCAGATTCTGGTAAATATCCTCCGTCATGAAGGGAATCATGGGGGCGGCAGCCTTGCAGACCGTCACCAGGGCGGTATACAGGGTCATGTAGGCGTTAATCTTGTCCTGCTCCATGCCTTTGGCCCAGAACCGCTCGCGGCTTCTGCGGACATACCAGTTGCTCATTTCATCCACAAAATCCTCCAGGGCGGCGCCGGCTTCTGGAATCCGATATTTCTCCAGATTGCCGTCCACCTCTCCTACCACGGTATTTAGCCTGGAAAGGAGCCACTTATCCATGACGGGAAGCTTCTCATATTCCAGGGTATATTTTGTAGCGTCAAAATTATCAATATTGGCGTACAGCACAAAGAAAGCGTAGGTGTTCCACAGGGTGCCCATGAACTTCCTCTGCCCTTCTGTCACCAGCTTCCCGGAAAAGCGCTTGGGCAGCCAGGGGGCGGAGCTTGTGTAGAAATACCACCGGATGGCGTCAGCCCCATAGGTTTCCAGGGCGTCGAAGGGATCCACCGCATTGCCCTTGGACTTGCTCATCTTCTGCCCGTTTTCATCCTGGACCAGTCCCAGGACGATAACATTTTCATAAGGAGCCTTGTTGAACAAAAGGGTGGATTCCGCCAGCAGGGAATAGAACCAGCCTCTTGTCTGGTCCAC
>CANPYG010000109.1 GCA_947588205.1 uncultured Acetatifactor sp.
CGGTGTGGCAGGCGACGATATCACGCAGGGTCTTCCCGTGTAGAAGAGCTGTTTGAGGCCAGAAAGCCCAAGGGTCTTGCGATCATTGCCGAATTTGCAGGCAGGGCGGAGATACGCGATACGAAGAAAAAGCGCGAGGTTGTGATCACCAACGATGAGACGGGAGAATCAAAGGCGTATCTGATCCCTTATGGTTCCCGTATCAAGGTGGTTGACGGTCAGGAGCTGGAGGCCGGCGATGAACTGACCGAAGGCAGCGTAAATCCTCATGATCTGCTTAAGATCAAGGGCATCCGCGCCGTGCAGGATTATATGCTCCGTGAAGTACAGAGGGTGTACCGTCTGCAGGGTGTTGATATCGCCGATAAGCATATCGAGGTAATTGTGCGTCAGATGTTAAAGAAGGTCCGTGTGGAGAAGAACGGAGATTCCGAATTCCTTCCCGGAACCCTGGTGGACGCTTTAAGGTACGAGGACCGGAACGAAGAGCTGATCGCCCAGGGCTTAGAGCCCGCCGAGGGCAAGCAGGTGATGCTGGGCATTACAAAGGCTGCGCTGGCAACGGATTCCTTCCTGTCGGCCGCATCCTTCCAGGAGACCACCAAGGTCCTGACGGAGGCGGCTATCAAGGGTAAGATCGATCCTTTGGTTGGTCTGAAGGAAAATGTAATCATCGGTAAGCCCATTCCTGCCGGAACTGGTATGGATAGATACCGCAACACCAGACTGAGCACTGAGACAGAAGTGGTTTCCTTTGATGAGTATGATGATTCCTCAGAGCTTTCCTTCAGCGAAGAGACGGGGGATGCCGATGAGGAGCAGACAGCCTCGGAGAACGGGTTCCCAGAAGATGCAGAGCTTGAAGAAAGCGAAACAGCGGAGGAAGAAGACGCTGTTGATGAGGAAGCCCGGGATGCAGAGGGAGCCGACCAGGAGGATGATTCCGAAGGTGAGGGAGCCGATCAGGAGGATGATTCTGAAGGCGAGGAAGCCCTGCTGGATGACACCCTGAAAAACGAATAAGCAGTGACAGGCCTGCAGGCATTTTTGCCCGCAGGTCTGTTTTTCAGTCAGTCCTTCAGCTTTTTTCGGTTAGCCGTTCAGTTATTTTTCCATTAATCTTTCCATTATTTTTTCTTCCGCTCCAGGAAGTCATGATCAATCTTTTTCTTCCAGTCGGCTGCCAAAGGCGCGCCGGTACGGACATTATGGACCGCTTCGTTCAATACCTGGTAGTTCAGCTGCGTTCCGGCGCTGTCGCTGTGATAGTTGGCCGCCCTGTCCGGCGCGATCCCGAAACGTCCTGCCACCTGTACTGCATCTATATTGGCGCCCAGGAAAAGAAATTCCCATCCGTAT
Organism: uncultured Acetatifactor sp.; assembly: GCA_947588205.1. Classification (GTDB taxonomy): domain Bacteria; phylum Bacillota; class Clostridia; order Lachnospirales; family Lachnospiraceae; genus Acetatifactor. The sequence continues at coordinate 1,360 of CANPYG010000109.1, forward strand.
TTTTCTTTCCTTTCATTTACCAGCTTCCGGACCTCCTCGTACCCATAGCGCCTGCTGGCGTTTTCCATTCCGTCAGTGGTGATGATAAACAGAGTTTTTTCCGGCCGGTCTTCCTCCCTGGCATATTTATGGATGGTGCTGATATGATGGATCGCGTCACCCAGGGCATCCAACAGAGCAGTACAGCCACGGACATAATACTGCTTCTCCGTGAGGGCAGGCACCTTATCAATGGGAAGCCTGTCATGGACTACCTCTGATCTATCATCAAAGAGCACGGTGGAAATATATGCCTCTCCCTCTTCCTTTTTCTGCTTTTCCATCATGGAGTTATAGCCCCCTATGGTATCCGCCTCCAGACCGGACATGGAACCGCTCCTGTCCAGAATAAATACGATTTCTGTTAATCCTTTTTTCATTTTGTTTTCCTCCTGCTATTAATTATGATTTGTTGTGTTGAGGAGTCCAAAGTCATTCCATCGCCCACAGGTATGGGGGAATATGACCTTGTGACTCCGGCTGCATAAGGCGGCATAGAATGCTTTTGCGGCGCATCATCTGCCGCTCCGTATGATATCATTATAGACCGGGAGGGATAAAAAATGGTCGCCTGTCAGGAGACAAATATTCCAGAAGGTAATGGAGGGATTGGTAGAAAACTGGACATATTCAGATAGGTCACTGAAATTAAATGACGTACGGTTAAGCCCCCAACAGCGGCTGCTCATGCTGAAAAAGGGCTGCATTGATCGCATAAATATCGTAGATTTCATTTGTGATAAAGTATTCGATGATCAGGTCAAAAACGCTGCTTGGAGAGAGGGCGAGCTCCGCCCTGCCAAGAAGATCCCTTGTTTCGTCGAGATTCAGCCTCAGCGCGATCGCCAGCGCCAGGGCAGTCTTTTTCTTAGGCTTATAGTTGGCGTTGCAGCGTATCTTGGAGAAAAGCTTCCTGTCGAGGTTGGCGCGTTTATATACCTCCACATCAGTCAGACCACGTTCATCGACCAGCCGGAATAGTCTTTCCTGAAAGGTCTCTCCGAGCTGCCCCACCACGTCCTCCAGGCTTCTAGGGGCAGACGCCTTTGCGGGAAAGATCCGTTTTTCGGGAGCCCTGCGCGCAGGCGCGGACGGATGCACCGGAGCGGATGAAGGAGTCGGAACAGACGAAGACGCCAGAGCGGACGAAGGCGCCGGGGCAGACGGATGCGCCGGAGCAGATAAAGAATCCTGAAGGGGCGGAAGCGTATTGAAGGACGACATTTCCGCAGGAGAAGAAGCGTATTCCTGCCGCAGCTTCCGGACAACGAGCTTCTCATCAATATATTTTTCGATGCTTAGATTGAGTTCCTCGGATATCTGTACGGATTTGGTGTCAAATACCACAAGATAGACGGTCATTTCCTCGTCCTGCAGGAAATTTCCGATGGCTTTTAAAGCGGTCCGCAGGGCCTCTGCCCTGGGAAAACCATAGCTTCCCGTGGAAATCAACGGGAAAGCAATGCTTTTGCAGTTTAATTTCTTTGCCAGATGAAGGGATTTTTCATAGCAGGACCGTAGCGCTTCGTATTCTCCGTGATTCCCGTCCTGCCAGATGGGTCCCACCGTATGTATAATATGCCTCGCAGGCAGACGAAAAGCGGGCGTGACGGCTGCGTCCCCCACAGCGATCTCACCTATCTTACTGCGGCATTTTAAAAGCTGCTTTGCCCCGGCTGCCTGATAAATGGCAGAATCAGTTCCTGCGCCCCAGGTGGGGGCAGGATTGGCGGTATTGACGATAGCGTCGGCCTTTACTTTTGTAATATCGTCCCGAATGATCTGCAGAGGCATCCATTTCACCTGCTTTCATCAGTAAATGATATGATTTTCCATATCTTTTAATTTGTGATAGTCCGTCCCGTGAATACTGCCACGCTCCTTGCGCGGATAATGAAGTCGCCGACAATGCGGACCTCCTCCTGCTGCTGATAGCAGAAACGCCCATATTGATCACCGTAGGTATTCACAGAAAGATACCATCCGAGATTATGGGACAGTTTAGGCAGCGTGATCGTGAGATCTTCCCAATAGGAATTGATGGCAAGGTAGACCAGGTCGTCGTGTCCGTGTTCCTTGTCATAACCGGCAAAGCTGACAGCAAAGAACCTGGTGTTTTCTGGAAGATTGGTGATCTCGGCATTCTCAGCGTGGGTTTGAAGGGCCTCCATGCCGCAGACCGCATCGGGGAGCTTCCTGCGGATGACAGGATGCCTTAGTCTGTAGGCGATCATGAATTTAAAAAAATCATGCAGATCACGGTGCTTTTCCAGCATGCTCCAGTCCAGCCAGGAAATCTCATTGTCCTGGCAGTAGCTGTTGTTGTTGCCGTACTGCGTGTTCGCAAATTCGTCTCCTGCCAGAAACATAGGCGTTCCACGGCTGCACAAGAGCACCGCGCAGGCATTGCGGATCATGCGGAACCGCAGGGCGAGCACACAGGAATCGTCAGTATCGCCTTCCGCGCCGCAGTTCCAGCTGCGGTTGTCGTTGGCACCGTCGGTGTTGTTCCAGCCGTTGGCTTCATTGTGTTTGTGGTTATAGGAATAAAGGTCATACAGAGTGAAGCCGTCGTGGCAGGTCAGGAAATTGACGCAGGAGTTATATCCCGCGTAATTTTCATTATATTCCGTGTAAAAACCCCCGTAAAGATCCATGGAGCCTGCAACGCTCCATGCGGCGTTCCAGGATTCCCAGTTTTCCCCTTTTAAAAATCCCCTTACGGCGTCCCGGTATCTGCCGTTCCACTCCGCCCAGCGTCTGCTGGCAGGAAAGCTTCCCACCTGGTACATTCCGCCGGCATCCCAGGCCTCCGCGATCAGCTTGACCCTTGCAAGCAGGGGGTCAAAGGCCAGGGCCTGCAGCAGGGGAGGATTGTTCATGGGGGAACCGTCCTCATTGCGCCCCAGGATGCTTGCAAGATCGAACCGGAAGCCGTCCACCCGGTAAGCTACGGTCCAGTAACGGAGGCATTCCAGGATCATATTCCGTACAATGGGATGGTTGCAGTTCAGGGTATTGCCGCAGCCGCTGAAATTATAATAGTTACCGTGAGGGGTGAGCATATAATAGATTTTATTGTCCAGCCCTTTAAAACAGAAGGTGCTGCCCAGCTCATTGCCCTCCGCCGTGTGGTTGAAGACCACGTCCAGGATGACCTCAATGCCGTTGTCATGGAATTCCTTGATCAGCTCTTTTAATTCCGTGCCTTCCCTGTTATATTCCTCCGTGGAGGCATAGCTGGTATTGGGCGCAAAAAAGCATACGGTATTATAGCCCCAGTATTCCAGAAGCCTTTTCCCATCAACCTCCCTGGAATTCACAGTTTCGTCAAATTCAAATATGGGCATCAGCTCCACCGCATTGATCCCCAGATCCCTTAGGTAAGGAATTTTTTCCTTGAGGCCGGCAAAAGTGCCGGGGTGCGCCACGCCGGAGGAAGGATGAACGGTGTATCCCCTCACATGGAGCTCATAGATGACCAGGTCGCACAGCTCCTTTTTTGACTGGGGCATATCTCCCCAGTCGAAGATATCGTTTACAATTCGGGCGTGGTAGCTGCCGCGCTTTTTTTCGCCCCATTCCCTTTGGCCCGCTACTGCCTTGGCGTAAGGGTCCAGCAGAATATTCTGCCTGTTAAAGATATGTCCCCTTTCCGGGTCGTGGGGGCCGTCGATCCGGTAGGCATACTCCAGGTCGTTAATCTTTAAGTTAAAAACGATCATGGAATAAACATCGCCGATCTTATATTCCTCCGGAAAGGGGAGCACCGCGTAGGGCTCTTCCTCCCCGTGGTGGAAAAGCAGCAGCTCCACCTTCGTTCCATAATGGGTATGAATGGAAAAATTAATCCCAACCGGCAGGACAATGGCTCCGTTGTTTTCGAACATTCCGGGCCGGACCGGGAACCCCGCGATTTCCCCCATGGGCTTGACGGATACAGGATATTGCGGGATGATGGCAGGGGTATATACCTTCAAAACGTCACCTTCTTTACTTCTCACTCATCTCATCCAGCAGCTGGATCTTGATGTCATACAGCCTTGCGGAAAGATCCACATAAACCTGGTGAGGGTTCACCAGACGTCTGGTCTCTTCCCAGAGGGTTTCCTGTTCCTTCCGGCAGTATTCCCGGATTTCCATGACCTTCGGGGAGGTGTAGATGCATTCTCCCTTGTGGAAAATATGCTCCATAATAGGGCGGATGCGATAGGTTCCGCCCTTCATGCGGGTCTTTTTCCAGGGCTCCGCAGGGTCGAATAGCATCAGATCCTCTTTTTCGTCGAAATGTTCATCCACCAGGCAGATCAGATCCGCCTTGACCTTGCCGCTTTCTTTTTCATAAATGCGGTAGATTTTCTTGTTGCCGGGATTGGTGATCTTCTCGGTGTTTTCCGAAAGCTTGATCTTAGGTACGAATTCACCGTTATCGCCCATGATGGCGGCAAGCTTGTAGACACCGCCGAAGGAAGGATTGTCCTTGGAGGTGATCAGGTTGGTGCCTACCCCCCAGGAGGTAATGGCGGCCCCCTGAGCCTTCAGGCTGTCGATCAGGAATTCATCCAGGTCGTTGGAGGCGGAGATCACAGCGTCCGTAAAGCCTGCCGCATCCAGCATCTTCCGGGCTTTTTTGGACAGATAGGCCAGGTCGCCGCTGTCTAAGCGGATGCCGTAGAAGGTCAGCGGGATGCCCGGCTCCCGCATTTCCGTAAAGACCCGGATGGCGTTGGGCACACCGGATTTTAAGGTATCGTAGGTGTCCACCAGCAGGATGCAGGCGCTTGGATACATGTCCGCGTAGGTCTTGAAGGCAGTATATTCGTCAGGGAAGCTCATGATCCAGCTGTGGGCGTGGGTTCCCTTGACGGGCACATCGAAAAGCTGCCCTGCCAGTACGTTGCTGGTGCCGATGCAGCCGCCGATCATGGCAGCCCTGGCCCCGTAGATCCCGGCATCCGGTCCCTGGGCCCGCCGCAGGCCGAACTCCATGATGCCGTCGCCCCTGGCGGCGTAGCAGACCCTCGCCGTTTTGGTTGCGATAAGGCTCTGGTGGTTGACGATATTTAAAATGGCGGTCTCCACCAGCTGCGCCTCCATGATGGGGGCGATGACCTTTACCATAGGCTCCCTGGGGAACATGACCGTGCCCTCCGGAATGGCGTAAATATCTCCGGAAAAATGGAAATTTTTCAGGTATTCCAGGAAATCCTCATCGAAAATCTTTAAGGAGCGCAGATATTCGATATCCTCCTCGTCAAAATGCAGCTCCTTGATATATTGGATCACCTGTTCCAAGCCTGCGCAGATGGCATAACCGCCTCCGCAGGGGTTAGAGCGGTAGAAGGCGTCGAATATGACCATTTCATTCCGGTCCATATTCTTAAAATAGCCCTGCATCATTGTCAGCTCATAAAGGTCCGTCAATAAAGTCAGATTTTGTCTGTCCATAGTGTTTCGCCTCTTTCTTTGCGGAAATTTTTCATTTATGATATTTGTTGATTGATTTATGTTATTATAGCAATGATAAGCCTAAAAAGAGGATTCGTCAAGATTGCAAAAGGCAAAGATAACTTTATAGAAATCAGTGAAGTGAAAAGTTAACTTCCACTTCTAAACCCACTGGCGGCGAAGTAGCAGTTACTGTTACAGGAACAGGAC
>CANPYG010000110.1 GCA_947588205.1 uncultured Acetatifactor sp.
GTGCATACTTTGACAGTGTGATCCTTGCCTGCGGAGGCAGGGCGGCGCCTAAGACCGGATCGGATGGAGGCGGCTACCTGCTGGCTGAGCGGCTGGGTCTTTCACAGAAGCAGGTCGTTCCGGCGCTGACCGCTTTGCATTGCCGGGAAGAATATTGCAAAGCCCTGGCAGGCGTCAGGGCGGATGCAAGGGTGCGGATCATGGAAGGAGAGAAGATTCTGCTGGAAGAGCGGGGCGAGCTGCAGCTCGTGGAGTATGGGATATCCGGCATTCCTGTTTTTCAACTGAGCGGACAGGTAAATTACCTTTTAAAGGAACGAAGGAATCTGAGTGCTCTGATAGATTTCCTGCCGGATTTTCCTGAAAAGGAATATGAAAGGTATGTTGAAGGGAAGCTTGGGAGCGCCGGAAGCAGCAAGCGGACTGTGGAGACCTTCTTCACGGGAATGTTACATAAAAAGCTGATGATGCAGATATTTAAGCTCGCAGGCCTTAAACCCGGCGATCCTGTAAAGGAAGCGGACCAGGCAAGGCTTAGGGAGGTATTTTTCCTTTGTAGGAATTTTACATTCCATGTGACGGGAAGCAATTCCTTCGACCAGGCCCAGGTCTGCGCGGGCGGCGTGAAGCTTTCGGAGGTAACGCGGCAGCTGGAGGCTGTCAGGGTTCCGGGCCTGTATCTTGCCGGAGAGCTTCTGGACGTGGATGGAAAGTGCGGGGGCTATAATCTGCAATGGGCATGGACAAGCGGGTATATTGCAGGCAGGGCTGCGGCTGAGGCAATATTGATATTGGATAAAAAAGAGGGTTGAGATGATTCGGATAAATCAGTTGAAAATCAGTGTGGATGCGCCGTCCGGGGAGAAGGCATTGTATAAGAAGGCGGCAAGTCTCTTACATATCCGCGCCTCGCAGATAAGGAAGCTTACGATTGTGAAGCAGTCCATTGACGCCAGAAAGAAACCTGAGATCTATTACAGCTATGTGGTCGATGTGGAATTGGCGGAGGAAGGGCTTGTCAGAAGGCTGCGCCAACCCGGCATATCTGTGGTCAATGAAGCGAAATATCGGTTCCCTGAATGCGGACAGGAGACGCTCCTGCACAGACCGGTGATCGTTGGAACAGGACCGGCAGGCTTATTTTGCGGGTATTTTCTGGCTAAGGCAGGCTTTTGTCCTGTGCTTTTGGAGCGCGGGGCGGATGTGGAGCGTAGAAAGAAGGATGTGGAGCGGTTCTGGCAGGAGGGTGTGTTGGATACTGTATCCAATGTACAATTCGGTGAAGGCGGAGCGGGAACCTTTTCTGACGGAAAGCTGAATACTCTCTTGAAGGATAAGTATGGGCGCAATACCGCCGTTCTGGAAACCTTTGTACGGTTTGGGGCGAAGCCCTCTATTCTTTATGAGGCAAAGCCCCATATCGGCACGGATGTATTGTGCGGTATTGTGAAACGGATGCGCGAGGAGATCATTAAGTTGGGCGGGGAGGTCAGATTCAGAAGCCAGGTGACGGAGTTGGTTTTTGAAGAGGATGCTTCGCCAGAAACGGGGAAAAGGATAAAGGGTGTCGTCATCAATGGCGGAACCAATAACGGGGAATTCCTTCCCTGTGAGCAGGTGGTCCTGGCAATCGGTCACAGCGCAAGGGATACCTTTGAAACGTTGTATACAGAGCGGATTCCCATGGAGGCGAAGGCCTTTGCGGTGGGATTGCGCATTGAGCACCCCCAGTCCATGATCAACTTGAGTCAGTATGGAGTGAAGGATCCCGGAAGCCTGGGAGCCGCCCCTTATAAGGTAGCGGCGCAGACCAGCACGGGAAGGGGCGTCTATTCCTTTTGCATGTGTCCCGGAGGATATGTGGTCAATGCATCCTCCGAACCGGGGAGACTTGCCGTGAACGGCATGAGCTACAGCGGACGGGACGGCAGAAATGCCAACAGCGCGATCATCGTTTCAGTGACCCCGGAGGATTTCGGCAGCGACCATCCTCTGGCAGGGATCGCATTCCAGAGAAAACTGGAAGAGAAGGCTTATCAACTGGGAAAAGGGAAAATACCCGTGCAGAGGTATGGGGATTTTAAGAATCGCGTGGAAGCTGCAGGAGCGAGTGCAGGAGTAGATGCAGGGAAAGATATTGATTTCGGGGAGTCTTGTTTCGGCGGAGAATTATTCCCCCAGAGTAAAGGGGCGTATGTCTATGCAGATGTGAGCAGGATTCTTCCCAAGGCGTGTAACGTGGCTTTTGTAGAGGGCATGGGAAGATTCGGACAGATGATCCCGGGCTTCGACAGACCGGATGCCCTGCTGTCAGGGGTGGAGAGCCGGACCTCATCCCCCGTCAGGATACAGAGGGGAGAGGATCTGCAGTCCCCGGCGGTGAAGGGCTTATACCCCTGCGGAGAAGGAGCGGGCTTTGCGGGGGGAATCACATCGGCTGCCATGGACGGCATCAAGGTGGCGGAGGTCATTGCAGGAAGATTTCAGCCATATTCCCGTTTCCAGGCAGAGACCGCTGCGGAAGAGAGCGCCTCTTATAATATTCCCGAGAACGCATTGTACAGGGATAACCCGGAATAAACATGTAAGAACAGTAGAAACCAGCTGACGACTACATAAGCGGCGTGTTTTGCGCCGCTTTTTTGCTGCATGGTGGATAGGGTCAGTCGACACAGGCTCACCGCAAAAAAGATCGTCATGCCCGCCATCATGCACCAGGCGAAATTGCCTGCGTCTTTGCGGTCGCCTGATTCCGCGAGCACGGAAAATTCCAACACGCCGGTCAAATATCCCAGCACGCCGAGACGTCCCTCCACAGACTTATAAAAATACCCCAGATTCGTCAGAAGCATCCAGATCGGGAAGCACATGCCCAGCAGAATGGAGGTGGGCACGTCCAAAGAGAAGAAGTGCCAGACCTCTAAAGGCTTGGTCAGCACCACCGAAGTGCCCTGTTCCCTTCCGAAAAAGAACAAGGCGATATATTCCGTCAGAATGTAAGCGCAGGTCGGAAGAGTGGCAACGGCCAGCTTCCAGGCTGCGTTCCATACCGTCTTTACGGACGGCGATTTCTTCCATGCGCCATTCAAAAGATCGAGCAGGATTACGATCATGCCGGCGGGCAGCAGCATATACATAAAGGTCGGTTTTGCCAATGCGGAGAAGAAGGAAAACAGACCGAAGTAGAGATACAGCCTTTTCCCTTGAAAGAAAACGGTTTCCTGACCGCGGTATCTTCTGATAATATCGATTCCCGCCATCATGGCCAGCATACCGAAGCCCTTGGTCGCTATGTGGGTGGGGTTGTGCAGGGGATTGGGGGTAAACTGTCCGGCGTAACCATCCGCAAACCATTCCATGATTAAGGGTCCTACAAAGGAGAGGAGCGCCGAGCCGAAGGAAGCCAGCCCGAGCCTTTCCTGGCCGGTATAAGCCCGCAACAGTTTGTACAGAAACCATGCCGTAACAGCATAGGAAAATACGCCGAATAATGCGAAAGTAAAGGATGCGGCAGCCAAAAGGGGCATATGGACCCTGGATTGAAAAACCTTGACGATCAGATGCCAGAGCATATGGGGAACCCTGAGCCACGCCTTAAAGAAGACCTCGGGATTTAAATAAAAGTGCAGGGCAAACTCCGCATGGGCCTTCATGTCCTGAAGACCTTCCATGGTACAGAAAGCGTAAGCAATCCGATAATACAGAACAAAGACCAACAGGGCCAGACCGGCGCATATGATCAGGGAGGCTTGCGTGGAAGATGTGCTTTTTTCATAACGCGCCTGGGAAGGATCCTTTGCGTTTTCCCGGAATCCATCTAAGATTTTATTCCATATTTTTCTCATCTTTTTATCCATAAAGCCCTCTTGTCCAATCAATATTTGATGCAGATTTACAATAGGTAAAAATCGCTTTCAGACCGATTCTTCCCTTTTCACTATAGAATAGTTTATGTTTTCTGTCAATAAGATAAAAAATCGCTCAGGTCCGCATAAGCATTGGACTTGAACGATTTGGAAATGCCGGCAGCGGGACTTGAACCCGCACGTTGTTGCCAACAACAGATTTTGAGTCTGCCTCGTCTGCCATTCCGACACGCCGGCGTATGTAAGATGAACTTCCTTACAACACAGGTTATTCTAACATATGCCTTTTGTTTTTGCAAGCGGTTTTTTGAAAAGATCGAAAAGTTTGTTGCGAAAAGAGGGAAAACATTATATACTGATTGTGCCGGAGCGTCGCAAACAGCCTGTTTGGCGGATGGGAGACCGTATTTGCGGGAATCCTGGGGAGATATGGACTCCTGCCTGTTGCAGAAACGCTTCGGAACGGAGGTGTTAGAATGAAGGAAGAATATATTTTGAGCTGCTGTTCCACGGCGGATCTGACAGAGGAACATTTCAGGCAAAGGAACATCCATTATATTTGTTTCCATTTTGAATTGGACGGAAAGCAGTATAATGACGATCTGGGGAAATCCATCGCTTTCCCGGATTTTTACCAGGCGATGGCAAACGGTGCGGACACCAGGACGTCTCAGATTAATCAGGCTGAGTTTGAAGAATATTTTGAAACTTTTTTGAAGGAAGGAAAGGACATTCTGCATTTGTGCCTCTCCAGCGGGATCACGGGAGTGATTAATTCCGCCAGGATGGCGAAGGAGGAGCTGGAAGAGAAGTACCCGGACAGAAAAATATATGTTGTGGACTCCCTGGCTGCCTCTTCGGGATTTGGTCTGCTGATGGACAGGCTGGCTGATTTGAGGGACGGCGGCATGGGCTTGGAGGAGCTTTATCATTGGGCGGAGGACAACAAGCTCAAATTGAACCATTGGTTTTTCTCCTCCGACCTGACTTTTTTTGTGAAGGGCGGAAGAATCTCTAAAACCTCCGGCTTTGTGGGCTCCATGCTGAACATCTGCCCTTTGATGAACGTGGATTTTCAGGGCAAATTGATTCCCAGATATAAGATTCGGACGAAGAAAAAGGTCATTCATGCGATCGTGGATAAGATGGAGGAACTGGCGGAGAATGGACTGGACTATTCGGGGAAGTGTTATATTTCCCAGTCCAATTGCTATGAGGATGCCAGGGCGGTGGCTGATCTGGTGGAAGAGCGTTTCCCGAAGCTGGACGGAAAGGTTCAGATCAATGATATCGGCACCACCATCGGAAGCCATACGGGTCCCGGGACAGTCGCCTTGTTTTTCTGGGGAGCTGAGAGGAAGGATTGAACAAGGAAGCTTTTGACAGCGCCCGCGCGGCGGAAAGGAGTTGCTCGAAAAATGGCGAAGGAATTTTTCCCGGATCAGACGCCTATAGACGACTGGTTCTATGATGTAACCGTTCCCGGGCTTTCGGAGCTTGGAAAACAGTACGTCCTGACGGATTATCAGATCCTGGATGACGGGAAGGTACATACGAGAGAGCTTCAGCGGCTGATCGATACGGTTCATGAGAATGGGGGCGGCGTCATAGTGGTGCCTAGGGGAACCTATAGAACCGGGTCTGTCTTTTTCAAACAGGGAGTGAATCTTTATGTGTCGGAGGGCGGCACTCTTCTGGGCAGCGACGATATCAGCGATTATGAGATCAGGATGACCAGGATCGAAGGGGAGACCTGTCCTTATTTCACAGGACTGATCAATGCGGACGGAATGGACGGTTTCACCATGTGCGGTCCGGGAACCATTGACGGAAACGGGCTGAAATCCTGGAAGGCCTTCTGGCTCAGGCGCACCTGGAATCCTGAATGTACCAATAAGGACGAACAGAGACCCAGGCTTATTTATCTTTCCAACAGCAAAAATGTTCTTGTCGCCGGGCTGAGGCTGCAAAATTCCCAGTTCTGGACCAATCATATTTATAAATGCGACCATGTGAAATACTTGAATTGCCATATTTATTCTCCGGCAGCGCCTGTGAAGGCGCCCAGCACAGACGCCCTTGATATCGATGCCTGTACGGATGTGCTGGTGAAGAACTGCTACATGGAGGTCAATGATGACGCGGTGGTTTTAAAGGGGGGAAAGGGTCCTTGGGCTGACACGGCGGAAGAAAACGGCGCAAACGAGAGGATCCTGGTGGAGGACTGTGTATATGGTTTTTGCCATGGGTGCCTGACCTGCGGGTCAGAGTCCGTACACAACAGGAATATCCTGATCCGGAGGATCCGGGTGGAAACGGGGAATAATCTGCTATGGCTGAAAATGCGCCCCGATACGCCCCAGCTCTATGAGTATATCACGGTGGAAGGGGTGTCGGGGAGGATGAGAAACTTTCTCAACATCAATCCCTGGACGCAGTTTTTTGACCTGAAAGGCAGAAAGGACATTCCCCTTTCCATCGCCAGACAGATTCAAATGAAGAACTGTACTTGCGAGTGCGATACCTTCTTCAATGTAAAAACCGATGAAAGCCAGTATCACTTGTCCGATTTTACCTTTGAGCATTTAAAGGTAAGGGCGAGAAACAATGGATTTACAGAGGATGCCGTCGAAGGGCTCGTGTTAAAGGATGTTCTGGTAGAGGAAATTTGAAAGAAAAAGAGTGGGAAAATAGGGGAAACGGAAAAGAAAAGGAAAAACGAAAGGGATAGCAGATGCAGATTACGGTCATGACCTTTAATATTCAGCATGGGCTTAACTATTTGCAAAGCAAAAAGAGACCGGCAGGGACATCGGTGGAAGACCCTTCCCTGATCGATCTTTCCCTGGTGGCGGAGGCGATTCGTTCCTGCGGGGCGGATATCGTTGCCCTCAATGAGGTGCGGGATGTGAAGCCGGGAATCAGCGATCCTTGTTTTATGCCTCAGGTAAAGCTTGTAGCGCAGAAATTGGGTTATCCCTATTTCTACTTTGGGCAAGCCATAGAGATACCGGGGAAAGGGGTCTACGGAAACGGTCTGATCTCCCGGTATCCCATCTGCGAGGCGGAAACTGTGGCGGTGCCGGATCCCCCCTACAGGGACGAGCCT
>CANPYG010000111.1 GCA_947588205.1 uncultured Acetatifactor sp.
TTAAAGATGATGGACAGTTCATTCATGAACGCAATGTTGATGTCCCTCTGGCTGTTCTCAATCACCTTTGCTGCCTCTGCGACTTTGATGCTTTCCGCACGGTGAACACCAGCCTCTACTACCAACCCATAGACCTTTGCCACAGTATCCAGGGTCTCTTTATCCATTCCTGACACAATCTTTTTAATCGTCTCTAGACGGTGTACCTTATCGCCGGGGTTAATCCGTTCCGGCGAGTAACCGATCTTAAAATCCACACCGCATTTCAGACCGGATTCCGCCTCCAGGATAGGCACGCAGATGTCTTCCGTCACCCCGGGATAGACAGTGGATTCATACACGACAACGCTCCCTTTCTTCAGGTTGCGTCCCAGCACATGGCTGGCTCCTTCCACCGGGCTCAGATCCGGCGTGTGGTCGTCATTCACCGGCGTCGGCACCGCCACGATATGGAATTTCGCTTTCTGGAGCTCCTTCTCGTCAGAAGTAAAATGGACAGCGCAGGCGGATATCGCCTCGTTGCCCACTTCGTGAGTCGGATCTATTCCTTTTTTATAAAGCTGTATCTTGGCCTCGTTGATATCAAAGCCGATCACCGGCACCTTTCTTGAGAAGGCTACCGCAATCGGCATGCCCACGTAACCCAGACCAACAAGAGACAGCTTTTCTTTTCCGCTAGTTAACGCTTCGTATAGGTTCATGTCCTTTTTCCTCCGCAGATATCTTATTAATCTCATCTAAATAAGCATCTATAACGAGCTTGCGGTCAAATTGCCGCTCCATTTTCCTCCTCGCTTCTATTCCCATCATCCGCTTCTTCTCATATGGCAAAAGTATGAACTTTTCCAGAACTTCCTTAAGACTTTCAGCATTCCTGGGTTCAAATCCCAGCCCGGTAACTCCTTCATCAAATGCTTCCCTGCAGCCCGGTATATTACTGGCCAGAACCGGCCGGCCAGCAGCGGATGCTTCCAGAAGCACATTGGACATTCCTTCATGGTAAGACGGATGTACAACAGCAAAACAGTCCCTCAGCAACGGTTTGACATCCAATTGAAAACCCACATATATGACTGCTTCCTTTTCCGTCAATTCCCGCAAGCGGCCCGTGTAATTTTCTTCACAGTCTCCTGCCAATACAAAACTGGTACCCGGATACTTTTGTTTTATATAAATGGCAGCATCCATAAGCTCTTCAATTCCCTTATCTTTCATGATCCGTCCCATAAAAAGGAATGTTATTGCCTTATTCTTGTCCGGATACTCCTGATACTGAAATTCATCAACATTAACGCCTGACCCTGGAAGAAGCCGGTATTTCCCTTTTATCAGACCATTCTTCATCATCCATTTTGCATTAGCCTTATTCTGAAAAAATACACATACCGCTTTAGCCAATGATAATCTGTATAGTAATTGTATCCCCTTTACTAAAGTTCCCTGGTTCTCAACCGCACTTCCGAGACCAGTAATATTGGGTATGTATGCTATATTCAAAATTCTGCATAACAGACCACCATACACGTTAGGTTTTATCGTATAGGATAAAACCACATCCGGCTGAATTTTCCTTAGTATTGCAAAATAGCGGAGCAGCAGCTCGCCGTCCTTTATAATGTTGGTTCCTCTCCTGTCAACCGGTGTGTTTATGTAATACCCGCCCAATTCCTTAAGGGCTTCTATCCTTTCTCCATATGGAACTGCCACATATATCCGATGCTTTTCAGCAATAAGCCGGATCAACAATTCCTTCCTAAAGCAGTAAAATCCCTCATCACTGTTAGTCAAAACCAGTATCTTCATCCTATCTCTCCGTTATTGAGAAACACTATTCTTCCCCAGGAATCTCCCCATCGTCGCTTCTCCCGCCGCGCTGATCCCTTCCCTTTTCAGCACAGCCAATACCGTCAAAAAGATAATCTTCCAATCCCCCAGAAACGTAACATGATCCACATACTTCACATCCCAGTCAAACTTTTCTTCCCAACTGATGGCGTTCCGTCCATGCACCTGCGCGAGTCCCGTAATTCCCGGCCGCACTTCATGTCTTCTGGCCTGACGCTTATTGTACCGAGGCAGGTATTCGACCAGCAGCGGTCTCGGCCCAACCACACTCATATCCCCCTTCAGGACATTAAACAGTTCCGGAAGTTCATCCAAAGACGTCGACCGCAGCTTTTTTCCAAACCTAGTAAGCCGTACCTCATCCGGAAGCAGGTTTCCATTTTTATCTCTCTGGCTTGTCATGGACCGGAACTTATAAAGTTTGAAAATCTCTCCGTCCTTTCCCGGTCTGTCCTGGGTGAACAGAACAGGACTGCCCAGTTTTTTCCGCACAAGCAGCGCCGTCACCAGCATCACCGGTAAAAGCACGACTGATGCCAGAAGTGCACACAGGAAATCCTGCGTCCGTTTTATGTATTTCTCATAGATGCCCTGCCTGTGCATTTGACTTCTCTCCCCTGTCCCATGGATCTTTTCGCTGTCATGACCGCCCAAAATAATGCTTTCAGTATGCATATCCTTTCGCTTTTCCCTGGCAGGAATCCCTATATATACTCCCGGCCTGCAGATATCCTTTACCACAACTGCTCCTGCTCCGATCACAGAATTCCCACAGATATTCACATTATTTGATATAGTCGCGCCCACCCCGATCCAGGTGGAATCTTCTATTCTCACAGATCCGGCAATATGTGCCCCTACAGCAACATGAACATAATTACCAATCTCACAGTCATGGTCTACGGAACTGCAGGTATTGATTATGACGCCATCTCCAATCGATGTTCCGGGATTAATGACTGCTCCTGCCATTACAATCACACCATTCCCAATTGTTACGTTTTTCGCAATAACCGCATTTGGATGGATCAGTGTAACCACTGATTCCAGTTTTTCCATAAGACTTCTGCGAACCATCGGATTTCCAATCGCAACAAACAGATCGCAGCCCAGGGAATTCGCAATCGCATTTTTGCCAATCACAGGATATGGGCCACAGTTTTTTACGGCGTCATTATCATCTAAGAATACGATTTCACTGTAGCCGCAGAGCGACGCAATATCAGCAGCGACTTTCCCATGGCCTCCAGCCCCTAAAATAGCTATTTTTTTCATCAATTATCCCACTATCAATCCTTCACCCTATATGCCAGTTGCATTTGCTGCAGTTCCTAACCGAACTAAAGCGGCTCATATTTATGTCTTCATTCATCTGCCCCGCCGCGACACCGCGGGGCAGATATTTTATCCAAAGCAGCTTCTGACTATCCCGATGATGGCCTTTTGCTGCTCCTCCGTCATCTTATTGTCACTCGGCAGGCACAGCCCCCTCGCGAAGATATCCGCGCCTACATCAGCAACCACTCCAGTGTCGATATACGCGTTCGACCTCGCCCTTCCGCTCCCGTTCCTCGTGATGAACGGATTCATCCGGTATACCGGTTGCAGGTGCATCGGCTTCCAGATCGGTCGCCCCTCTGCATTGTGCTCTGTCAGCTTCTCCAGAATCTGCGTCGGGCAGCTCTTGCTTTTCTCCGGCACATACAACGATTCCTTTTCACCACGTACCTGCTGGCACATGGCTTCCTTATCGATCACCAGGCAGCTCAGCCAGAAATTCGGCTCCATCTCCCCCTCTATATATGGGTTCATCTTCACCGGCAGATCCTTAAAGCCCTCCTTATACCGCGTGTATATCTCTTTTTTCTGCCGAATATGCTCTTCTAGATACCCGAACTGCCCCCGCACGATCCCCGCGATAATGTTGCTCATCCGGTAATTGTACCCCAGCTCCTCATGCTGGTACCACGGCGCCGCCTCCCGGCTCTGTGTCGACCATTTCCGCGCCTTGTCCGCCGCTTCCCTGTCATCCGTCAGCAGCATCCCGCCGGAACTTCCGGTAATGATCTTGTTACCATTGAAGGAGATCGCATTGTAGAGCCCGAAATTACCGGTCTGGATCCTCCTGTAGGTGGCCCCCAGGGACTCCGCAGCATCCTCCACCAGCAGCGCATTATGTTTCTGACAGACATCCCGGATCTCGTCCAGCTTCGCCGGCGTCCCGTACAGGTTCGCCAGCACCACCAGCTTCACATCCGGATAGATCCCGAAGGCTTTCTCCAACGCTTCTGGGTCCATGTTCCAGGTCTCGTATTCCGAGTCGATGAAGACAGCCTCACCGCCCTCATAGGCCACCGGGTTCACCGTGGCATCGAAGGTCATGTCCGAGCAGAACACCTTATGGCCGTTCAGGATTCCGTGCCCTGTCTGCGCCTGTCCGTACAACTTCTCCCCTGCCAGCTTTACCGCAAGGTGGAGGGCCGCCGTACCGCTGGATAGCGCCACCGCACTGCCGCAGCCTATATACTCCTTCGCCAGTCTCTCCAGCTCCGTCAGGTTTTCACCTACCGTGCTAACCCAATTCTTTTCAATGGCTTCGGTTACGTATCTCAGTTCGTCCCCATGCATGGTCGGAGACGAAAGCCATACTTTCTCTTTAAATGCTTCCATAGCAAAAAGCCTCCGCTGAAACATTCGCATACTAGGGCAAACGATTCCAGCTGAGGATCTTCCTCTCTTTCGCTTTGTTTTTATCCGGCAGGCCGGTAGGTCGGCACCAGCTCCCTCACCATGGCCCGGATCCGTGCATTCTCATCGTGGTTGGCCACCTCATAAAGCGCATCCAGTTGTTCTGCCAGCCATTCCTTATCAAACTCGATCGGCTTACCGATATGGATCAGTTGGTTCGGTGTATCCTGAAGCCCTTCCTCTCCCATCAGCAGCTCCTCATACAACTTTTCACCTGGCCGTAACCCTGTGAACTCAATCGGGATATCCGTATACGGCTCATACCCAGAAAGCCTTATCAGGTTCTCCGCCAAATCCAGTATTTTCACCGGCTTCCCCATATCTAGCACGAAGATCTCCCCGCCTTTTGCATAGGCCCCGGCCTGCAGGACAAGCGAGACTGCCTCCGGTATCGTCATGAAGTACCGAATGATGTCCGGGTGCGTCACCGTCACCGGCCCGCCTGCCTCAATCTGCTTCTTAAACAGCGGGATCACTGATCCATTACTCCCCAGAACGTTCCCGAACCGCACTGCCACGAAGTCTGTCTCCGACCTCGCATCCATCATCTGAATCACCATCTCACAAAGCCGCTTGCTGGCCCCCATGATGTTGGTTGGGTTTACTGCCTTGTCAGTACTGATCAGCACGAACCGCTTCGTCCCGTACTTGTCTGCCGCCTTTGCGGTCTTGTATGTCCCAAAGACATTATTCTTAATCGCCTCACACGGGCTGTCCTCCATCAGCGGCACATGCTTGTGCGCTGCCGCATGGTATACAATATCCGGACGGTAGGTGGAAAACACGCTCTCCATCCGGTGCGTATTCCGCACCGATCCGATCAGAACTACCAGATCCAATTCTGGATGGCTCTTCTTCAGCTCCTGCTGGATATCATAGGCATTATTCTCGTATACATCGAAAATGATCAATCGCTTCGGGTTATGTCCCGCGATCTGTCTGCACAGCTCGCTCCCAATGGAACCGCCGCCTCCGGTGACCAATATCGTCTTCCCGCTGACGTAATCGATGATCTCATCCAGGTTCACGCGGATCGGCTCCCGGCCGAGCAGGTCCTCGATCTGCACCTCCCGCAGCTTCGAGACGCTGACCTCACCATTTAAAAGCTGGTAAATCCCAGGCAGGATCTTCACCACGCATCCCGTCTTTTGGCAAATGCCGATGATATCCTTTCTGGATGAGGCCGAGGCTGCCGGCATGGAGATATAAATCTCGTCCACCCGGTACTTTTCCGCCAGCCTCGGGATATCATTCCGGTTCCCTTCGATTGGTACTCCGTTTAATATCTTTCCGATCTTATTCTTATCATCGTCCACAAAGCAGACGACCGTATCATTCACAAATGAACTGGTATGTATCTCCTTTAAGATCACGCTGCCGGAAACCCCGGCGCCGACGATCATGATCCGTTTCCCGTTTTTTCCACGTCCCCTCTGGCCAAACAGCGACAGCCAGATCCGGTAAGACAGCCGCACCGCAAGCGCCATCCCGCAAAGTATCACAAAAGAAATTATGTAATAGCTCCTTGGCACTCGAAACTGCAGGATCATCATTCCGCCTGTCTGCAGAAGCGCAGCGATACCGCAGGTAGCGACGATATTCAATGCCTCCCTTACTCCCGCCGCACTCCATACAATGTCGTACATCTTCCGGAACAAAAAAACTGCCAGCGTACCGAAAATGTACGTTGGCAGATACCGTATGACAGCGGCCTTGTATTCCGGCGGCACCGCCGCCCAACTCAGGTCAAAGCGGACGATCAGGCCCAGAAATGCGGACAGGCAGATGATTACTACATCAACAACCAGGAGCCCTACAAGTTGTATCCATTTATTTTTAGGTATATGTTTGCTGATAAAACTGCTATCCTTCATGTAATGTATCCTTATTGTTTTGATTTATCTATGCGAATATTTTAATATTTGTTTTGCTTACTCCTCATTAAATCGCCACATTGATCTTTTGGTTTTTCTGTCCTTTCACTATTTCCGTTTTTCCCGCCTTTTCTCCCCGCGGTAACATTGTCACAGTTTCGCACACCCGGTAAGTGTTCTTCCCTGTCTCATCTTTCCTGACCTCCAGGATTGTACAATGGTCTGCCTTCGGCGGGGCAGTCACTGTCTCGATCCCCTTATAAAAAGTCTGCGCATTCACGTCTACATCTAACAAAATCCCCAGCGGGATCACCGTGTCTTCTCCCCACAGCATCTTATGCGTCTTCG
>CANPYG010000112.1 GCA_947588205.1 uncultured Acetatifactor sp.
CATTGGCAAGAGCCGGAAGCCCTTTATTTATGCGGGGTTCCGGCTCTTTCATCGTAATTAAGTGTCGAAAATGGGATCTTACCATAATCAAAGGCATTTGGCAAGAGGGAATTTTGATTTTGTACCAGTTTTTGTTACAGTTTTTTACGGTCCACAAAAGCGCTGCGGTGACTGTGGAAAAAGGGGTAGAAAAAGGCGCTAATATTCCGATTCGCATCTTGATATTGTCCGCGAAAAAGAATATACTGGAAAGGGTACCGATGAAGGAGCCATCCTTTCAAAGCGACCCGCGATAAAAGGAGGAAACATTCTATGAAAAGAATACGCCTGCTATGCCTTGCGCTGGCTGCCCTACTGTCAGCGGCCTTCAGCCCCGCTGCGTATGCCGCAGGACCGGCAGCGAAACAGACGGAGATTCTCCGGGTGGGATATTTTGCCTTTCCCGGCTATCATATCATAGAGGAGAACGGCCACAGAAGCGGCTATGGCTATGAATTTCTCCAGCGGCTGGCCATCCACGGCGGCTGGTGCTATGAATATGTGGGATACGACGGTTCCTATGCCGACGCCCTGGATATGCTGCGGAACGGTGAGGTCGACATCGTCACCTCTGTCTCCAGGACTCCGCAGCGGGAAGAAGAATTTTTGTTTTCCGATCAATCCATCGGTGTCAACTCCACCATCTTCACCGTGAAGTCCGGGAACCAGGACATCGTGGAGGGGGACTACTCCACCTACGACGGCATCACCGTGGGCATGCTGGAGGGCAATTCTAAAAATGAGAATTTTGAGCGGTTTGCCGAAGAACACGGTTTCACCTTCAGACCGGTATACTTTGCCGAGCAGGACGAGCTCACTGCAGCCCTTCAGGAAGGCAGGGTGGACGGCGCTGTTTCCGGCAGCCTGCGGCTGGTGGAGGATGAATGGGTGATGGAGTCCTTTGACGCCAGTCCCTTCTACATATGCACCAGGAAGGACCGCACCGACCTGATGGCCCGGATCAATGCCGCCATCAATGAGATGGATCTCCACGATCCCAACTGGCGTGATACCCTCCATGAGACCTATTATGCCACCGACCGGAACGGTTCCATCATTATGAACGCAGGGGAGCGCGCTTTTCTTGAGGAGCGCCGCGCTTCCGGCACCCCTCTGCGTCTGCTCATAAATCCTGAGCGGATTCCCTATTGCTATTTTCGGGACGGTCAGGCTCATGGCATTCTCCCCGCCATCTTTGATGTCCTGGCACAGCGTCTGGAACTGAACTATGAGTTTATCCCGGTGAAGGACCGGAATGAATATTACGCCCTCCGCGCATCCGGAGAGGCGGATGTGGTGCTGGACTTCGCCGGCGATTACTACCTGGCGGAGGAGGAGGGCTATAAGATCACCGTTCCTTACTTCCATACGAACTTCGCCCGTCTCACCCTGGACGGCTTTACCGGAACGGTAAACCGGCTGGCGGTAATGGAGCGGGCAGATGCCCTGGAAAGCCCTATCGCAAGCCGTTACCCGCAGGCTTCGGTCATCCGGTTCCCCACCACGCAGGACTGTGTCCAGGCGGTGCTGGACGGTGAAGCTGACGCCACCCTGCTCTATTCCTACACCGCCGAAAGCTATGTCCAGCAGGACGAACAAAACAGACTTGTTTCCATCGTCTTTGGAGATGCCTCTCTGTCCTTTGCGGTGGGTAATAACGTACCGGGCGGCCGCTATCTTCTTTCCCTGCTGGACAAGGGAGCGGACAGCTTTACCGATGCAGAGCTGGATGCCATTATGGACCGGGAAATCGACGCCGGGCGGGATAACCGCATGACCCTGACCGCCTTTCTGTACCGGAACCCGGTCTACAGCGTACTGGTGGTTTTCATTCTCCTCCTGCTCCTCTTTGCGCTTGCCATGCTGGCAGTACGGACCCATAACCAACGGCGGCTGCAGCAAAAGGTGGAGACTGCCACGAAAGCACTGCAGGACAAGACAAGTGAGCTGACCCAGGCGCTCCAGGCTGCGGACGCCGCCAACCGGGCCAAGACTACATTCCTCAACAATATGTCCCATGACATCCGTACCCCTATGAACGCAATTATAGGCTACACTGCCCTGACCACCACGCATCTGGACAACAGGGAGCGGGCTAAGGACTATCTGGCGAAGATTGCCCAGGCGTCCAATCACCTCCTCTCCCTCATCAACGATGTGCTGGACATGAGCCGTATCGAGTCAGGCAAGGTTACGATCAATGAGCGGCCGGAAAACCTGGCGAATATCCTTCAGGAACTGAGGAACATCATCCAGTCTGACATTCACGCCAAACACATGGAGCTTTTCATCGACACTGTGGATATTACGGACGAGGATATCTACTGCGACAAGCTGCGGCTGAATCAGATTCTGCTGAACCTGGCCTCCAACGCCATCAAATTCACCCCGGCAGGAGGAACGGTATCCATCCGGGTTACCCAGAAACCCTCCCGGTCCGGGGAACGCGGTCTCTATGAATTCCGGGTCAGCGACACAGGCATCGGCATGAGCCCAGAATTCGCCAGGACCGTGTTTGAACCCTTCACCCGGGAGCAGACCTCTACTGTCAGCGGCATTCAGGGCACCGGCCTGGGTATGGCCATCACCAAAAACATTGTGGATATGATGGGCGGCTCCATCAGCGTGGAGAGCGAGCCGGGAAAAGGAACCACCTTCACCGTAAATCTTGAGCTGCGCTTCTCCGTGACCCATCGGGAAATAGATCCCATTGCGGAGCTGAAGGGATTTCGCGGGCTGGTGGTGGACGACGATATGGTCTGCTGCCAAAGCGTATCCAAAATGCTCCGGCAAATCGGCATGCGGGCGGAATGGGCCCTCTCAGGCCGCGAGGCCGTTGCTCGCACCACGGAGGCGGCGGAACTTGCCGATCCCTTTGAGGTCTACATCATAGACTGGTCCATGCCGGAGCTGAGCGGCATAGAAACTGTCCGTGAGATCCGTAAGATCGTGGGGGCGGACTCCCCCATCATTCTCATGTCCGCTTATGACTGGACGGATATTGAAATGGAGGCACGCCAGGCCGGGGTCACCGGCTTCATCAGCAAGCCCCTCTTTGCCTCCGATCTTCACCACACCCTGGAGCGCAGCCTGGGCCTGACCGCAGAAGATGCGCCTGTAAAGGAAAGGGAGCTTCCGCGGGAAAACAGTTTTACAGGCAGACGCATCCTTCTGGCAGAGGACAACGAGCTTAACCGGGAAATCGCCACCGAGCTTCTGCAGGAAGCAGGTTTCATGGTAGAATGCGCTGAAAACGGCCAGCAGGCCTGCGATATGGTCCGCCAGTCCGAACCTGGATATTATGATTTGATCCTGATGGACATTCAGATGCCTATTATAGACGGCTACGGTGCAACCCGCATCATCCGGGCGATGGAGGATCCTGCCTTATCCGGTCTGCCCATTATCGCCATGACTGCCAACGCCTTTGAAGAGGACCGGGAACGTGCCCTGGAGGCGGGCATGAACGGTCACCTGCCCAAACCCATCGACCTGGACCAAATGATGAATCTTCTGCGTGATTTGTTCGGCAGACAACAATGATCCTGCCCGCATTCCTGCATTTCTCCGGAATGGCTTTCCTTCCGTCAAAAATCCCCCCGTCGGATACCCTGAAGTATCTGGCGGGAGGGATCTAAAACTCCCTGCATAACGCTATCTTTTCCAGTAATGTGTCATATGTCACAAAGGTCAGAGGGGATAGACCTTGATAGGTTTCCTTTCCGATCATGATGTTATCGGGATTCAGCGCTCCATAGTAGGACAGTTTCACCCTGTCATAGCGGCTAAAGTCATAATATACTTCTTCTGCGCCTATTACATTCTCCGCAATTTTCTGCAGGCTCCCGTTCCGATAGATCCACTTCCCCCCTGAGAGATATTCCTCATAACTCATTCCCAGCGGTTTCAGAATTTCAAAATAATCCTTCTCGGAATTCAGGTAGTCGCCGTCCAGGCCCACCAATGTGATACCGCCCGAGAACTGCTTTATTCCGGATACATACTCATAAGGATCGGACGTTTCCTCCATCCAATGGCTTAACCAGGTATTTTCATACCAGTTCAGGTCAGCCTCCCACTGCCAGTATCTGTCGTCCCCCCTGTGGTCCGGCAGATCATATTTTTTTACAAGAGTCTCCCCCAGGAAAGCTGTCATTTTCTCCGCCCCATAAACATTCAAATGCTCGGCATCCGCGTAATCATTTTGGAGATCCATATTTATCTGATCCAGCATTTTATTATAGTCCGTATAGGGGTACTCCCTTTCAAACAGCATTTCCTCCGCGGCATTCAAAATCTCATGCTCGGCATCGTTCATCGCGAAGGGGAGCACGATGAATTCAATTTTGGTACCGTGTTCCTCTGCAAGGGCGATCAGGTTCCCCAGCCATTCCCGGTTTTTCTCGCTCAGCTCCCCGATCGCAGTGTCATTTATCACTTCCGGGTCCGACCAGGATTCCCCTATCATCCTCCATGTAAAAAACTCCCCCCTGCCAAAGGTATTCGGCGGATATTCGAGGAAATCATATTTTTTCAGCTCCCTGTAACGGGTATGGATGATTGGGAAACGCAAATAAAACGCTTCCCTCTCTTCCCCTTCAATATATTTATTTACCAGGGCTATGGAGTTCAGGGAGGTCTTCAGGGAAAGATAATTCCGATAGACATTCGCGATCACCTGATGCTGGTCGTACAGCAGCGCATGCAGATCCACATAGATCACCGACGGGCTCTGTGTCTTGTAAAGCTCTATCAGGTCATGATAGGATGAATTCTTATCCTGACTGGACACGGACATATCGAAAGCGGCTATCCCATATTTCTTCCACAATACTGCGGGATGGATTCCGAAATAACAATGGCTGCTTCCCGCAAAGACAACATCAATCAGATCTTCCGGGGTTGCGTAGAGCTGCTCCACGGAAGACAGATACTCTCCTGTAGTATCCTTCCATTTTAAAACATGATAAACGGAAAAGACAATCCATCCTAATAATGTGAAGAAACATACACACTTAAGAAAATACAAAAAATTCTTTTTCATACCCACTCCATCAAATACCTGCACGGAAAAATCTGTTCCGTCAAATTCCCGCTTTGTCAAAACGCGAAATAAATAAACTGACTGGAATCAAAATCACCCCCGTAAACTCCGTAAACGATCACCGCCACTGCCAGGGCGATCATCACCATCCAGCGGAAAACAAGATTCTGCCTGCAAAGGGCCTCTCCCATATTCAGGCTCCTGCAGTATCTGACCAAATCCACAAGGATCAGGAGCAGCACTGCCACAAACAGGATTCCCGCTTCGCGGCGGTCCAACCCATATGAATAGAGACTCTCGTCAAAAAGCACCCAGGGATTCCATCTCATAAAAAGATTTCTGATGTACAGAATTGCCCGGTCCATGGACTCCGCCCTGAAAAAAATCCAGGCAAAAGAGGTCAATGCAAACGTACACACAATCTGGCCAAACCGGAAGCTGAAAACGTCCGTCTTTACCTTCAACAAATCAAGTATCTTACGGCGGATGGGCTTAAGCATATCACCCGCCACGCGATAAAAGCCGTGGAGCATTCCCCATGCGACATAAGTCCATGCTGCCCCATGCCAAAGACCGCTGCACAAAAAAGTGATCATCAGATTCACATATTTCCGAAACCGGCTCCCACGATTTCCTCCCAGGGGAATATACAGGTAATCCCGGAACCAGGTGCTGAGAGAAATATGCCATCTGCGCCAGAAATCAGCAATGCTTGTGGCAAAATAGGGCGTATTGAAATTCTCCATCAAATCGAATCCCATTACCTTCGCAGCGCCGATGGCGATAGCGGAGTAACCGCCGAAATCACAATAAATCTGAAGGGCGAAAGCAACCGCCCCCAAAACTGCCTCCACTGTTCCAATGGCATAAGAGCATTCAAATACATCGTCCACAAAAAGCGCCGCCCGGTCCGCGATGACCATCTTCATGAACAGACCCCAAAGCATCATAATGAATCCCTGTGTCATCGCTTCCGGAGACATGAGTTTCTTCTCCTTCACTTCATGGATCTGCCGGAACAGATTCCTGCTCCTCTCTATGGGTCCTGCAACCAGCTGTGGAAAAAAAGAAACAAATAAAGCATACTGCAGAAGATTTCTCTCCGCTTTACATTCTCCCCGATAGACGTCCACCATATATCCCAACGCCTGAAAAGTATAAAAAGAGATTCCCACGGGCAGGAGAATATCAAAAGGATTCTGTATGGTCCGAATGGAGAAATGTTCCAGAAGTTTATTGAAATTATTGAGCGCAAACCCAAAGT
The DNA here is from genome assembly GCA_947588205.1 of uncultured Acetatifactor sp. GTDB lineage: Bacteria > Bacillota > Clostridia > Lachnospirales > Lachnospiraceae > Acetatifactor. The sequence continues at coordinate 6,348 of CANPYG010000112.1, forward strand.
ACTTAAAAAAGAACAAAATGCCAAGGTTCACCGCAAACCCGCCGATGGCAACCCACCTTTTCGCCACCCTGCTCTCCAGCTTTTCTATCAGCAGGCCGGCCGCATAGGTTACGATCGTGGAAATTGCGATCAACGCGGCATATTTTATGTTCCAGCACATATAAAAATAATAGCTTGCAATCAGTAGCCATAGGCATCGCAACTTCCTAGGAACGACGGCATAGACCAACGTAACAGCCGGAAAAAAAATCCAAAAGTCAATCGAATTAAAAAGCATGACGTTTATCCATTCTGTATTTCACTTCAAAACAGTTTAATGATACAAAAAAACCGCAAACATTACTGTTTACGGACCTTAATAGCAGAAATATTACTTTCTGCAAGCTCCCCGAGTAGGGCTCGAACCTACAACAACTCGGTTAACAGCCGAGTGCTCTACCATTGAGCTATCGAGGAAA
>CANPYG010000113.1 GCA_947588205.1 uncultured Acetatifactor sp.
AAAAAAAGCAAGGAAAACCTTGCAAAATAAGGAAAAAATTTAATTGGGATTAGTCAGCAAGTGGCAAACTCGGGAAAGGGAACATGTAATTCCTATGGAAGGACATGAAAATGCCGTATTCCTCTCTCTCCAGAATCGCCGTATGGCTGTCCGTTCTGTAGAAAATCTTGTCAAAAAATACGCTTCCCGTGTTACAACCCTGAAGAAGATCACTCCGCATAAGCTCAGGAGTACTTATGGCACCACTTTGTATCAGGAAACCGGGGATATTTACCTGGTTGCGGATGTGTTGGGCCATAAGGATGTCAATACCACCAGAAAGCATTATGCGGCACAGGCAGAGGAACGACGCAGGAGAGCCGCAAACGCTGTCCATTTAAGGGAAAAATGACAAATCAGGAATCTGCTTCCGCTATCTGCTTCCGCTATTTGATATTACCCCCGCTATTTGATATATTCCGAAGAATAATAGGGAACAATCAAATATTGTCCGGCTGTGAGATCATCTTCGTTCCGCAGATGGTTGATATGAATGACCTCGTCCATGTAATCCTGGATACAGTCGTAATGTTCATCCTGATAAGTCTCCGCGATGGACCAAAGGGATTCGCCATAAGAAACCTGGATGCTCGCGTAATATTTGTAGGAGATCTCCTCATCCTGCGCCCTTGTGACCAGCACCCGGAAGGAAAAAATGATTCCGGCAAGCAGTACCGCTGCCAACACCATACCCAGGACATAAAACCGCACCTGTCTCTGGCGCTTCATCTTCCACTGGTAGTTTCTATAATCACGTTCGGTCACTATTCTAAGCTGTTCCTTATCTTCTGTTCTCATGTTATCAAACCTCATTCCTGAATATATGTTCGTGAACATCTGTTCTATATGCATTATACAGAACAAACATTCGAATGTCAATAGGTTTTTTCAAAAAAATCGAACATATTTTTGGAATATATGTTTGCTTTTTTCCCGTGAATATGTTATACTGCTACTGTAAAACATAAATAAATCAGAATGAGGTTTCTGATTGCAGGCGAATGGAGCATCGCGAGGAGAAAATGGAGGTTTATGGATGGGCTACGGTAAGATAACTGCAAAGCAGCAAGAGATTCTTGAATATATCAAAGATATGATTTTAAAGAAGGGATATCCGCCTACAGTGCGCGAGATTTGTGAGACTGTACATCTGAAATCAACCTCTTCTGTACACGCTCACCTTGAGTCGCTGGAGAAGAATGGTTATATACGCCGGGATCCTACCAAGCCCAGGGCAATTGAGATTTGCGACGACAGCTTCCAGATGGTGCGTACAGAAATGGTGAACATCCCTGTCGTAGGGAACGTCGCTGCGGGTCAGCCGATCCTGGCGGAGGAGAATATTGAGGAATACTTCCCTGTTCCGGCAGATGTCGTGCCAAGAGGAGAATCCTTTATTTTGAACGTAAAAGGGGATTCTATGGTCAACGCCGGTATTTTGAACGGAGACAGGCTGTTTGTGAACATGTGCAATACGGCGGAGAACGGTGATATTGTTGTAGCCCTGATCGACGACTCCGCTACCGTGAAGAGATTTTACAGGGAGAACGGACATATCAGGCTTCAACCGGAAAACGATACCATGGATCCGATCATTGTCGATGACTGCCAGATCATGGGAAAGGTATTCGGCATCTTCAGGGTATATCATTGATCGCAAATATCATTGATCGCAAACATCTTTTTGATTGACAATTTTTTCCTGCATATTCCATTCTGGTTTTGGTTATTCTATGACCTATAAAGCCACTATCGTGTGGCAGAATGGAGGCAAATATGGGAAATAAAATTATTGATGGTATCGCATTGACCATAGCCATTATCGGCGCGATTAACTGGGGGCTGATCGGCCTTTTCCGTTTTGACCTGGTGGCATTTATCTTTGGCGAGATGTCCTGGCTTTCCAGGATCATATATACGCTTGTTGGTCTTTGCGGACTCTACTTGATTTCTTTTTATATGCACCTGTCTGACAGTAAGGACTGATGCAGGAGAAAGCTCTTCCTTTTATGTAGGGAACGACACGGCGCAGCACCGATGAAAAATGGTGCTGCGCCGTATCTTTTTTATCCCGCTGCAGAATCTTCTATCCCGTATCTTCTATCCCGCAATTTACAGATTTTACAGCTCCTTGGGGTCAATCAGCTTCCCGTCGCCCCAGATCCTTTCAAGATCATAAAGAAGACGGTTTTCCCGGTCGAAAATGTGTACGATCACATCCCTGAAATCCATCAGGATCCAATTGGCCGTATTATAGCCTTCGATCTGCTTAACCGGATATCCTGCCCTGCCCAGCTTCTCTTCCACATTATCGCATAGAGCCTGTATCTGATTGTGGTTCGTTCCGCCGGCGATGATAAAATAATCAGCGATCACAGTGACTTCACTGATATCGATGACCTTGATCCCTTCTGCCTTTTTGTCCTCCAAAGCTTCAATTGCAAGCTTAGCCATTTCTGTTGACTGGTTCATAAATTCCTCCTTATTTATTCTTTAATATGTCTGCATAATATTCGTAGGTTTTTTTTGTCATGGGATCGATCTCACCGCCGCCCTTTTCCAGATAATCCAGGGTATCCTTTAAAATTTTTAGGAGCGCCTGGTCCAGATCGACAAATGCCAGCTTCCTGATCTCCTTTAGGTTAGGAGCCTGTTTCCTGCCAGGCTCAATATAGTCCGCCACAAATATGATCTTCTCGAGCCTGGACATCTGAGGTCTCCCGGTGGTGTGATTTAGGATCGCATTGATCACATCTATATCCCGTACATGATATTCATCCATCGCAAGGAAACTCCCAACCTTCGCATGGAGCAGGAAAGGATTTCTCCGTTCCACATCGTTGATGCTGATGTTGTGCTTGGCGCAGATGGAAAGGCGTTTCTGGTCGGAGAGGCATTTCGCGCAATCGTGCAGAAGCCCTGCCATTTCTGCGTTTTTAATGGATTCATCATAACGCATTGCGAGCGCGGCGGCTGTATAGGTAACTCCCAGGGTATGCTCGTAGCGTTTTGCATCCTGTGTCTTTTCCATCGCTTTACGGATTTTTTTGAGATCGGCAGTCTTCATTGATGATTCCCCATATCTTTGTTTTTAGGTGATTGAACGATAAAATGTTAAATATAAAGCCTGTTTTCCACGATATAATCTACAACAGCCTCCGGCACCATGTAATGAATGCTCTTTTTCTGCTGTACGCGCGCGCGCACCATGGTGGAGGAAAGTTCAACCTCCGGAAACTGCAGCAAAAGAATCCTCGCATGGAACTTCGCGGTGAGCTCCTGCTTCTTTTCTTCCAGCTCACCCATGGGAGAGGCGTTTCTTGCTGCGGCGATCACAGTACAGGAAGCAAAGATGCGTTCAGGGGCGAACCAGCCCTCAATGGAAAAGAGGCAGTCGGAACCCATTATAAAAAAATATTCTGTATCAGGATTATCCATACAAAGCCTTTGCAGGGTATCGCAGGTATAGGTGCGCCCCCCTCTTGCCACTTCAATATCAGACACCTGAAAACCGGGATGGCCCTTGACCGCAAGCGCAACCATATCAAGTCTTCTTTTGCCGTCCACGATCCCGCTCTGTTCTTTCATATATGGGATACCGGCAGGGATAAATAGAATTTCGTCTAATCCGGCCTCTTCCCTTGCCCATTCGGCCAGCAAAAGATGACCGATATGGGGCGGGTTAAAGGTACCTCCCATAATGCCGACCCTTTTCTTCGCGCCGTTCATATTACGATTACTCCTCGTCTTCGCACCAGGCGTCATCTCCGTTAAAATCAAAACGGAAGAATGATCTTCTTATTTTCTTTGCTTTCCTTATAAAGTATAATTTTCTTGCCGATCACCTGTACGACCTGGGATTGGGTGCGGTCGGAAACCATCTCCGCAATTTCCCGGGGATCGTCCATACAGTTTTTCAATACGGCGATTTTAATCAGTTCTCTGGTATTAAATGCCTCGCTGATCGCTTCTGTCAGCTCAGGGGTCAGACTGGACTTCCCAACCTGAAAAACAGGCTCCAGATCGTTCGCGAGACTTTTCAAATATGCCCGTTGCTTGCTCGTCATAGTATACCTCTTTCTATAAGTACTATTTATAGTAATCGAAGGATAGGCCATACATTCTGACAGTATCCCCCTCCTTGATTCCCAGGACCTCCAGTTTATCCAGAATACCGTTATTCTTTAAGAATTTCTGGAAGAAGGTGAAGCCTTTTTCACTGTCCAGGTTGGTATATCCCAGCATCTTTTCAATAAGGGGTCCCTCTACAACATATTCCTGCGCGGCTTCATCATAAGTCACAGTAAATGCTTCCTCCGGATCCCCTGCAGTCTTCTCCGGGAAATACTCCTGCGCGAAAACAGTTGGCTCTTCGTTGATCTCTTCCAGCATCTGGCTGACATGGTACAGGAGCTCCTTGACGCCCTGTCCGCTCACTGCTGAAATAGGGAAAATCGGTATTCCGGACGGCTCGAACTCTTTCCGGATTCTATCCAGAACCTCTGACTGGGAATCATAAATCGCATCTATTTTGTTGGCGGCAATGACCTGCGGAAGCTTCGCAATCTGCGGATTATATGCCGCCAGTTCCTGATTGATCGTGTAAATATCCTGAACCGGATCACGTCCCTCGGTACCTGCAGCATCCACAATATGAATAATGACCTTTGTTCGTTCAATGTGGCGCAGGAATTCATGCCCCAGGCCGACGCCTTCAGAAGCCCCCTCGATCAACCCCGGAATATCCGCGATCACGAACCCCTTTGTTCCGTCCAGGTCAACGACGCCAAGGTTGGGATTCAGGGTCGTGAAATGGTAATTCGCAATTTTGGGCTTCGCATTGGTGACCCGGGCGAGCAATGTGGATTTTCCTACGTTGGGAAATCCCACCAGCCCTACATCAGCAATGACCTTGAGCTCCAACAGCAGCTCCAGCTCCTGCGCGGGCTGGCCTGGCTGGGCATATTTGGGCGCCTGCATGGAACTGGTGGCATAATGCTGGTTGCCGCTGCCGCCTCTTCCGCCCTTTAACAGCGTATAACGTTTATTGTCCCCCGACATATCCGTGATGACCTGCCCGCTCTGGGCTTCCTTAATCACGGTTCCGGCGGGAACCTTAATCACGACATCCTCCCCGTCCCTGCCGCGGCAATTCCGTTTATCGCCCTCTTCCCCGTCACCGGCCCGATATTTGCGGATATGTCGGAAGTCGATCAGGGTGTTCAGTCCTTCATCCACTTCAAAGATCACATCACCGCCATGTCCTCCGTCGCCTCCGTCGGGTCCACCTGCAGGTACATATTTTTCCCGGCGGAAGGAAACGTGGCCGTCTCCGCCTTTCCCGCTTCTGACATATATTTTTGCCTGGTCTGCAAACATGGAAAAACTCCTTTCCCGCTTTGACAAAACAGGAGCTTCAAACAAGGCTGTTTGAAGCTCCTGAACATTCGGCTTATTCCTCTACAGGATATACGGAAGCCTGTTTCTTATCTCTTCCTTTTCTTTCAAATCTGAGAATGCCGTCCACCTTTGCAAATAAGGTATCGTCGCCTCCGATTCCTACATTGACGCCGGGATGGATCTTGGTTCCGCGCTGTCTGTATAGAATGTTTCCTGCCTTGACGAACTGTCCGTCAGCCCTCTTCGCGCCTAATCTCTTGGATTCGGAATCTCTGCCGTTCTTGGTAGAGCCAACACCTTTTTTATGGGCGAAGAATTGAAGGTTCATATTCAACATGGTATTACACCTCCTCAAAATGTACTTGCAGATACTTTTTCCCATAGCTCCGGCTCAGGTCTTCTAAACCGAATACCATGGAGTCCAGTAAAAAAGAGGATCTTTCCTGAAGACTTCCCTCAAAATCACAGCGGATATAACCGTCCGCTTCATCGGCTGAATACTTCATCTTCTCCCCGGCAAGCGCCTCTAAGGAATTGATGGTATTCGTCACCAACACGGAAACCGCTGCACACAGGATATCGGGCTGCCCGCTTGGGGCGTATCCGGCATGACCCTTACAGAGGAAGCCTCTGTACTCTCCCTTACTGGTCTTACGAATTAAGATAGTAGTCATAATCCCGTCCTTAACAGAACTTAAGCATTGATCTTGTCAATTTTAACCTGAGTGTATGCTTGTCTATGACCGTTCTTCTTATGGTAGCCGGTTTTTCTCTTGTACTTATATACAATAACCTTTTTGGCTTTCCCATGCTCTACTACAGTTGCAGTAACGGTAGCGTTCGCCACGTCCTCGCCAACCTTCAGAGTCTCGTCGCTTACTGCGATCACCTGGTCAAAAGTTACAGTATCGTCTACTTCGGCGTTGATCTTCTCAATCTTGATCATATCGCCTTCTGAAACCTTATACTGCTTTCCACCTGTTGCAATAATTGCGTACATAAGGCACCTCCTGCTATTTACTCGCTAATTTTGGTGGTATAAAAATACGCTTAAACCTAATTATGCGGCATACCGTTGTATCATAGCATGAGGTGCCCCAAATGTCAAGCATTTTTTCTGAATTTTACGGCAAGTTATAAGTCATTTATGATAATGTCTCAATAAACCACAAGAGAAAATGTCTCAAATGTGGTAAACTTACCTCTGGAAAC
>CANPYG010000114.1 GCA_947588205.1 uncultured Acetatifactor sp.
ACCGGGACATCCGGGCCGCCAACCGTCTGCTTGCCGCCATCCGCAGCACCATCAACGGATTGCGGGAATGGATTGCGGAAATCCGGCAGGCGCAGAAAGCCGCCGCCGAAACGGAAACGCCTCGCTCCCCTGCCTTCGCTTTTCCTTGGGAACCTGCAGGGCGGGTAGATGCAGGGCGTTTGGCCACAAGGCAAAGATGCAGTTGTTTTTTTATGGAAAGACGCTTATAATGATACCAAGGCTGCAGGGGAGTTTGGCATGATGATTCGTGGGGAAGTTTGGGATAAATCTTTGCCGAAAAAGCTGACGCGGGAATTTATTGAAAGATTGAGTCAAGAGTTTTTGTGGGAAGAATGCTATAGATCTGCTATAGATAGTAGTAGGAAGTTTCCTGTAAGATAGATAGGAGAGGTTCGGATGGTTAGAAAATATTTGCATGACGGTTGGAAAATGCGTTGTGTGGCATGTGGGGAAGGTCAACTGATCCAGGGTAAGGATATTTCGGATAAGATCACCGTGGATAGGGTTATCGCAGACGAGATAATTCCGGATGATTTTATCCCTGCCCTTGTGCCTGGCAGTGTTTATCATGACTTACTGCAAAATGGCAAAATGGAGGATCCCTATTACCGGGACAATGAGCTTGAGGCCCTTAAGCTGATGGATCAGGATTATGAATACATCACAAGCTTTACCGTTCCGGAACAGATACAGGCCAGTCAGGAGGTATTGCTCTGTTTTGAGGGGATCGACACCGTCGCGGACCTTTTTCTGAATGACAGTTGGATTGCCCATGTGGAAAACATGCACCGCACCTGGGAATTTCCTGTAAAGACATTGCTTCGGGAGGGGGGAAATGAGCTTCGGGTGCTGTTCCATTCCCCTACCCGTTTTATTAAGGAAGCTTTTGAAAAGGAAAGGATTCCCGGCAGCTGGGACGCCATGTGGGGCTATCCTTATCTGAGGAAGGCTCAATGTATGTTTGGTTGGGACTGGGGTCCCAGGCTCCCGGATGCAGGCCTGTGGAAACCGGTGAGCCTGGTAGGATTTGATACCGCCAGGCTGGATGGGGTTTACATCACCCAGGAGCATGCGCCGGGGAATCAGTCTGAAAGAACCGTAACTTTGAAATTTGAAGTAGATGTGGAACGCCTAGTTCCCGGTCAGCCCTCAGGAGAATCTGAGAAAATAGAGTTGCTTTGTTCCGGTCAGCCCGTGGAAGAATCTGGGAAAGCGGAACCGCTTCGTTCTGGTCAGCCCGCAGGGGATCAGCAAATCATAAAGAAGGAGGCTTGCCGCTTTGGGCGGGATTCCTGGAAGCTGGAGGATTTGACCCTTCGGCTTAGGGTGACGGATCCTGACGGAAAGGCGCAGTGTTATGGTCTGGAGGATATCCTTCAGGGCATTGTGATCAGGCAGCCCAGGCTCTGGTGGCCTAGCGGCTATGGGGAGCAGCCCTTGTATGAGGTGGAGGTAGAGTTGTTATCCAGAAAGTCCCGGCAGGTTCTTGACTGCTGGAAGAAGCGAATCGGTCTGCGCACCCTGACCATCCATCGGGAAAAGGATGAATATGGGGAATGTTTCTGCCATCGGGTGAACGGAGTGGACATTTTTGCCATGGGATCTGATTATATTCCGGAGGACAATATTTTTTCCAGGATCACGCCCGGGCGTACCCGCCATCTGCTTACCCAGGCGAAGCTGGCCCATCATAACTGTATCAGGGTCTGGGGCGGGGGCTACTATGCGGACGATGCCTTCCTGGATGCCTGCGACGAGCTGGGACTTATTGTTTGGCATGACTTTATGTTCGCCTGCTGTGCCGTCCGCATGACAGAGGATTTTGAGGAAAATGTAAAGGCGGAATTTATCGATAATATCAAGCGGATCCGCCATCATGCCTGTCTGGGGCTGTGGTGCGGCAACAACGAAATGGAGTCCAATGTCCGGCGGGAATTCTGGAAGCCCCAGTGGAAGCAGGATTACCTCATACTGTATGAGTCCATCCTTCCAGACCTGATAAAGCAGTATGATCCCAACACCTTTTACTGGCCTTCCAGCCCTTCCTCGGGCACTGCCTTTGATGAAACGGATGCGGAGGACAGAGGGGATGTGCATTACTGGGAGGTCTGGCACGGCAACAAGCCCTTTACGGATTACAGGAGACATTTCTTCCGTTACCTGTCGGAGTTCGGTTTCCAGTCCTTCCCTTCCATGAAAACCTGCGAAAGCTTTACCCTGCCGGAGGATCGGAATATTTTCTCCTATGTGATGGAAAAGCATCAGAGAAGCTTTGTGGCTAACGGGAAGATCATGAGCTATATGGAGCAGACCTATCTGTATCCCACGAAGTTTGAGACGATCCTTTACGCTTCCCAGCTTCTGCAGGCGGAAGCCATGCGTTTCGGGGTGGAGCATTTCAGGAGGCACCGGGGCCGCTGCATGGGAACCCTGGTCTGGCAGCTCAATGACTGCTGGCCTGTTGCCAGCTGGTCTTCCATCGATTATTATGGAAGGTGGAAGGCGCTCCATTACTATGAAAAAAGGTTCTTCGCCCCGGTGCTGGTTTCCTGCGAGGAGGAGGGTCTGTTAAGCTATGGGATCAATCCCAATATGCAGCCCCTGCCTGTAAAGAAGTCTATCCGCCTGAATGTGGCGAATGAGACCATGGACCAGATCGAGGTTCTGGTCAGGTGGCAGCTTCGGGATTCCGGGGCAGGGATCCTTCGTCAGGAAGAGCGGAGTTTGGAGGTTCCTGCCTTAAGCAGTGTCTGGCAGGAAAAGGAAGAAATGCCGGATGCGGACCTTTATGAAAATTACGTGAGCTACCAATGCCTGGTGGACGGAAAAGAGGTTTCTTCCGGTACGGTGCTGTTCGCAGCTCCCAAGCAGTTCCATTTCCTGGATCCAAAGCTTGAAGTTACCCTGGTGAAGCCATCTGAGGGGCTGGAAGCGGGAAAACCTTTGCTTCTGGTGAAGGCTTCTGCTTATGCGAAATCTGTGGAAATCCTCAACGAGAATGAGGATCTGGTGCTGGAAGACAATTATTTTGATATGAACGCCGGGGAGAGGCTGGTGCGCGTCTTGAGCGGAGAGCCTGTGGGGCTTAGGGTGCGAAGCGTATATGATATCCGGTAAAAAGCGGGGAATGCACGAAAATCAAGGAAGGGATGAAAAGCGTGGAAAGCATGAAAGAGAAGGAAAAAGAGTTTACGGCAGGAGAAGGATGCTCCTGGAATCCCATTATTCCGGGATTGTACGCGGATCCTGATGTGATCAGGGCAAATGGGCGTTATTATCTTTACCCTACCACCGACGGCTTTACCTGGTGGAGCGGTCATGAGTTTTATGTGTTTTCTTCGGAAGATAAGCTGCACTGGAAAAACGAGGGAAAAATTCTGGATTTGAAAACGGATGTTCCCTGGGCGATGGGCAGCGCCTGGGCTCCCTGTGTGGCGGCGAAGGAGGGCAGATATTATTTTTATTTCTGCGGGAAAAAGCCGGACGGAGAATCCAGTATCGGCGTGGCGGTGGCTGAGAGCCCTACAGGCCCTTTTCTTGCCATGGAGGAACCCCTTGTTACCCTTAAGGAGGTGCGGAGCGCGGGAATTCCCATGGGGCAGACCATAGACCCCTCTGTGTATACCGAGAACGGGACTACATATCTATTTTTCGGCAACGGCAGGGCCGCCTGCGCGGAGCTTGGGGAGGATATGGTGAGCCTGCGACCGGGAACGCTTACGGAGGTAGAGGGGCTGTATGATTTCAGGGAAGCCCTTCATGTGTTGAAGCGGGGAGAGCTTTATCATTTTACCTGGTCCTGCGACGACACCGGCAGCGAAAACTATCATGTAAATTACGGCGTCTCCAAATCCCTGCGGGGTCCGGTGGAATACCAGTATCCAATCCTGGAGAAAAGACCCGGGAAGAATATCCTGGGAACAGGGCATCATACCATTCTGCAGGAAGGGGATCGGTACACCATCTTTTATCACCGCTTCGGTACGCCCCTGGAAAAATATCCGGAGGGCAAGGGCTTCCACCGGGAGCTTTGCATGGATGAATTACATTTTTCTCCGGAGGGAAGAATCCTGCCGGTGGAACCTACATGAGCCGATATGGATAAAATTATGTCGGTGGAACCCGCATGAACCAGTACGGCTGAAAAAATTTATGGGAGAGAAGGTGACGTATGGCACAGCAGTTTATTTACCGCCCGGACGCGGCGGTGGTGGAGACAGGACAGGGAAAGGTCAGGGGCTATGTTTATGACGGGATCACAGTTTTTAAGGGGATTCCCTATGGAAAGGCACGGCGCTTCCATGCGCCGCAGCCTCCAAAGCCCTGGGAAGGAATTTTTGATGCCACAAGCTTCGGTTATGTATGCCCCCTTTTAGAGACGCCGAAGCCTGCAGGAGAGCTGATGATTCCCCATCGCTTTTGGGTGATGAATGAGGATTGTCTGAACCTGAACATCTGGACTCCGGGCTGTGACGGGCAGAAGAGCCCTGTTATGGTGTGGCTGCACGGAGGGGGCTTTGAATCCGGCTCCGCCATCGAACACATCGCATATGAAGGGGAAAATATGAGCAGGGAGGGGCAGGTGGTGGTGGTTTCCATCAATCACAGGCTGAATGTGCTGGGATACTGCGACCTGTCCGAATTCGGGGAGGAATACGCTAACTCTGCCAACGCGGGGATGGACGATATCATCCTGTCCTTAAAATGGATTCAGGAGAATATCAGCCATTTCGGGGGAGACCCGGATAATGTGATTCTTTTCGGACAGTCCGGCGGGGGAGCTAAGATCACGACCCTGCTACAGATGCCCGGGGCGGACGGCTTGTACGCCAAGGGATTCAATATGAGCGGCGTTATCGGTCCTTTGCTGGCGGACAGTAGGGGGAGCGGCAGGAAGCTGGCGGAAGCGTTGATGAAGGAGCTTTGTATCGGAACCGTTAAGGAATTGGAGACAGTTCCTTACGGGGCTTTGGCAGCGGCTTATTTGAAAGTCCGTCCTATCCTGGCTGCCCGGGGAGAATATGTGGGCGGAAGTCCCAGACCCAACGCCTTTTATGCGGGAGATCCTGTGAAATACGGCTTCCGTAAGGAGACTTCCCAGATCCCCATGTTAGTGGGAACGGTGTTTGGGGAATTCACAGCCTTTTCGCCGGATTCCTTGGATGTCCATAAGACTTCCAGGGAGGAAGGAAGAGAGGCGGTGAGAAAGGTTCTGGGCGCAAAGAAAGCGAATGAGCTTTTGGCTCTATTTGAAAAAGCCTATCCGGAGCGCCACCCCGCCCAGCTGCTTAAGCTGGATACCCTTTTCCGGCTTCCGACCATGCAATATATCCGGAAAAGGAGTGCGATGAACCAATGCACCTATTCCTATCTGTTCAATCTGGATCTTCCGGTGGATGGCGGACGTATGCCCTGGCACTGCGCGGACATTCCTTATGTCTTCCACAATACCGGGCTGGTGCCCGTGACCCAGGAGGAAGGCGTGACGCAGCGGATTGAAAAAGAAGTTTTTGACAGTGTGATGGCCTTTGCCAGGACAGGAGATCCTAACCATGAAGGATTTCCCAGATGGAACCCCAGCACTCCGGATAAAGAGTGGACCCTCATCATCGACCGGAACACTCATGTGGTTTGCAACCATGACGCCAGACTGGTGCCCCTGCTGGCGGAAGCCATGAAGTGATCTTTTCCCGGCAGCAGGACGCTGAAACAATTACGATAAAAAATACAGTCAGAAAGACGTGTGCCTGAGAAAGGCAGGAGTGAAAATCGCTGAACGAAAAAAACGCTGAACGAAAAAATCCCTGAAATTTCAACAATTTACAAAAAAGGGCTTGCTTTTTTGGCAAGTCCTTGTTATAATAGCTTTTGTTTACGGGGTGTGGCTCAGCTTGGTTAGAGCGCCGTCTTAGGGAGGCGGAGGTCGCGAGTTCGAATCCCGCCACTCCG
>CANPYG010000115.1 GCA_947588205.1 uncultured Acetatifactor sp.
AGGCCAACGACATCGACACGCAGGAGGAGCTGCTCCGAAAGCTTAGGCAGTCCGGCTTTGATGTGACGCAGGCGACGGTTTCCAGGGATATCAAGATTTTGCGGCTTTCCAAGATGCCTGCAGGAGACGGAAGGCAGAAATATACAGTCCTGGAGACTGTACAGGAAACGGTGGACGAAAAATTCGTCAGAGTGCTTCGGGATGGTTTTATATCCATGGACACTGCGCAGAATATCCTGGTGATCAAAACGGGATCCGGCATGGCGATGGCAGTGGCGGCCGCACTGGACGCCCTGAAATTCCCTGAGGTAGTGGGCAGTATCGCGGGGGATGATACGATCATGGCTGCGGTCCGGACGGTGGAGGATGCCGACCGCCTGATGAAGAAAATTCAGAATATGATCGGATGATATATGATGGAATGATAATTGTGAGAAGTATTTACAAGGGTTTTGTTGAAACAAGGTTTCAGTCGGAGAAGGTAAGCGGGGAGGTATTATGTTACAAAGCTTACATGTGAAAAATCTGGCTCTGATTGAGGAGACAGAAGTGGAATTTACACCGGGACTGAATATACTCACCGGTGAGACCGGAGCGGGAAAGTCAGTATTGATCGGTTCGGTCAACATCGCCCTGGGCGGGAAATTTGATAAGGAGATGCTGCGCAGGGGCGCAGACAGCGCGCTTGTGGAGCTGATTTTCCAGGTAGAGGACGAGAAGGTTTCCGAGAAAATGCTTCAGCTCGATATCCCGGAGGAGCCGGATGGAACGATTATTATCAGCCGGCGCCTGCAGGCGGGCAGAAGCGTGTGCAAGATAAATGGGGAGAGCGTCACAGCAAGACAGGTGAAGGAGCTGGCGGAGCTTTTGATCGATATTCACGGCCAGCATGAGCATCAGTCCCTGCTTCATAAGAAAAAGCACATGGAGATTCTGGACGCGTACTGCGGCGCAGAGTTTGCAGAGCCTGCGAAAAGGGTTGCACAGCTGTATCAGGATTGCCGCAGACTCCGCCAGACAATAGAAGAGGAGTCCATGGACGAGGAAGCCAAGGCAAGGGAACAGGCCATGGCGGAATATGAGTGCGAAGAGATTGATTCCGCAAGGCTTTTTACCGGCGAGGATGAGGAGCTGGAAAAGCGTTACCGTAAGATGTGCAACAGCCGTAAGATCACGGAGAACCTGGCGGAAAGCTACGCGCTTACAGGAACGGATTCGGCGCAGGGGGCCGGGAATGCGCTGAGCCATGCCCTGCGTGCCCTGCGCGCTGTCACCATGTATGACGAGGAACTGCAGCAGCTGGAAGAACAGCTCAGCGAGATCGACAGCCTTCTTGCCGATTATAACAGAGAGGTCTCCGGTTATTTAAGCGATTGCGAATTTGACGAGGAGGATTTTCAGGAGACGGAGGATCGTCTCAATGAGATCAACAGGTTAAAGGGAAAATATGGGAAGACCATTGAAGAGGTTTTAAGATATGGGGAAGAACGCCGCAAAACCTTACAGAAGCTGGCAGACTACGACGGCTATATGGAAAAGCTGAAAGAAGAGCTTTCCCAGAAAGAAGAAGCCCTGCTTAAGGCCTGTGGGCAGTTGTCGGAAATCCGGTCGAGAAATGCTGCTACGCTAACGATACAGCTGGTGGAGGCGTTGGTCAATCTGAATTTCCTGAGCGTAGAATTTGAGATTGCCGTCCGGCCTGGGCAGGCTGTGACTGCAAACGGCTATGATGATGTGGAATTTCTGATCTCCACCAATCCGGGCGAGAGCTTAAAACCTCTTGCACAGGTTGCCAGCGGAGGCGAGCTGTCCAGGGTAATGCTCGCGATCAAGACGGTGTTGGCGGGAAAGGATTCCATTGATACACTGATTTTTGATGAGATCGACAGCGGGATCAGCGGGCGGACCGCATGGAAGGTGTCCGAGCAGCTGGATGTGGCGGCCCGTGCCCATCAGGTGATCTGCATTACCCATCTGCCGCAGATCGCAGCGATGGCGGACGCGCATTTTGTCATTGAAAAGAACAGTACGGACGATACCACGATCACGAACATTTACCGGATGAACGAACAGGAGAGCCTGAAGGAGCTGGCAAGACTGCTTGGAAGCGATACCCTGACAGAAGCCGCGCTCACCAACGCCAGGGAGATGAAGGAACAGGCTTTGATGCACAAAAGTGAAATGGATAAAGACGTGGGATGAAGGCAAGGAGCCTTTTCCATTTTTTCACATTTTTCATGTTTTCCATTTGTTTTCATACTAAAATGAAAAAAAGGTCACATACTAAATTGCAGACAAGAATATTGGAGCAAAAGGGATGTGAGCAGGATGAAGGACAGGGAAATCAAGGAAAAGGCAGGGCAGGATATCGTTGTTTTGCTTGGAGAGTGGGTGAAAAGAAAAAAGAGGCTGAAAATATATCGCTATAGCTTATGCGTTATGATTTTTGCCTGCTGTCTTGCGCTTTTTGTGTTTCATTATGGACAGCTGTATCAACAGATACCGTCCGTGATCCGCCTTCGGGGCGGCGCGGAACAGTCTCTTGATCTGGGTCTGCCCATGAGCGCGGAAGTGGTTGCAGTCAGTGAACAGGGTGAATCAAACATACCGAAGGAGTCTATCACTATTGATCTCGCCAGACCGGTGACCATAAAGACAGGCAGTCTGGACGCCTATCAGATGAAGGTGAAGCTGTTTGGCTTTTTCCCCATGAAACAGGTAAATATCCAGATCATTGAGGATCAGGAGCTGGTGCCTGTGGGGGTTCCCATCGGTATTTATGTGAAGACACACGGGATTCTGGTTGTAGGAATGGGGGAATTTACAGGTATGGATGGAGTGACCTATTCCCCCTCCCAGTATATTTTAAAATCGGGAGATTACATTCTTGCACTCAATGGAGAAGAGGTATCGGATAAGGACGATTTTATGGAAAAGATTCATAATAGCAACGGGAAGGAACTGGTTTTGACTGTTGAACGGGACGCCCAGAGCATGGATCTTAAGGTTATACCAAGGAAAAATGAAAATGGCGAATATAAAATCGGGGTCTGGATCCGTGACAATGCCCAGGGCGTGGGCACCATGACCTTTATCGACGCCGACGGCAATTTCGGCGCCCTGGGACATGGCATTAATGATGTGGATACCAGCACTTTGATGAGCACAGACGAAGGTACTCTCTATCAGACCGAAATCATCTCCATCAAAAAGGGCGAAAGCGGGGATCCCGGCGAAATGACCGGCATGATCATTTACTCTCCGGACCGAATTCTCGGCACGATCACGGATAACAGCATACAGGGCATCTTCGGGACCTGTAACCAGAAGGCCTTGGAATTAAGCAGCCAGCCGCCATTACCCATCGCTTTGAAACAGGAGATTAAAAACGGACCGGCACAGATCCTATGTTCCGTGGACGGAGAGTCGAAATACTATGATGTGGAAATCACCTCATTACATTTAAACAATGATAATGTGAACAGAGGAATAGAATTAAGGGTGACAGATCCCAGGCTTTTAGAGATCACAGGCGGTATCGTGCAGGGAATGAGCGGCGCACCCATCGTCCAGGATGGAAAATTTGTAGGAGCCGTGACACATGTATTGGTCAACAGCCCCGAAAAAGGATATGGGATATTTATTGAAAATATGATTGAGCATTGAGTCCGGGCAGTAAGACGGGGAAGGGATAGAATGCGTGAGCTCGCTCACAGCATTCCATCCCTTCCCCGTCTTGCTATCCGGCGAAAGCCGGACATGGGGAGGAAGCAAAAGCTTCCTCCCCGTGCTGCCCGGACGTAGAAATGGAGCGAGTCCCCACGTGAGCTTGCTCACAGCATTCCATCCCTTCCCCGCCTTACTATCCGGCGAAAGCCGGACACGGGGAGGAAGCAAAAGCTTCCTCCCCGTGCTGCCCGGACGTAGAAATAGAGCAATCCCCACGTGAGCAATCCCCACAGCAATCTCCCCCTCAAAAATGCAGATACCCTATAACGAACAGGAAAATCCCATCTTGGCCTGGTCTATCGCGTCAGGTCCTTGATAAAAAACATTTCCAAAGGTTCCCCGGGCAGTAAAAGAGCGCCGCATTCCGTATAACCTATTTTCCGATAAAAGAACTGCGCCTGTTCATTTGACTGTGTGGATGTCAGGATCTGTTTATAGTTTTGTTTTGCCATCTCTTTTTCCCAAAAGGAAACGAGCTCTTTTCCGTTTCCTTTTTTTCGATAGCCATCCAAAATATACAGCATATTCATAAACGGTATATTGTCCCAAAATAGTCCGAACCTTAGCCAGCCTATAAAGGTATCATTCTGATACATGACTAAGATTCTCTTGGTATGGATGCTATTTCTCAGTTCTGATTCTGAAATGTGTCTGTCATGTTCGTTCAAAACGGTAAGTTCTTGAAAATTTGCATATCTGATCATTCTATATCTCCTTAACGCTCAATTCGCCCCGGCATTGTTTCACCCATTTTTCCCAGCGGGGATCCGCCTTGATTTCCCTTTCAATCTGTTGGTAATCCGGCTTGCACCACCACGGCCAATCCTCCGGCAATGTCTGCGCGATCCCGTTACATGGATCTGTCTTGTATGTCACGTGGGATACGAGAGGGGCGGTGTAGGAATGATCATTTCCATCGCAGAGTGTTTCTAATTCCTTCGCATGGTGGAGCGCCTGGTCTAAGGAGCGGAAAGCATCGTCATGATAGCCGCGTTCCCATTCGAGCCGTGACAAATACAGATACAGGTTGATGAGCCTTCCGTGATGGGTGCCGAAGTTTCCATCGTCACAGAGTAGTTCCCAAAGCGCAATGACGCCCTTTACTTTTTGAATGGGCAAATCGCTTTGATAATGCTTTTTGTTGACCATCAATGCATATACAATCTGTTCAGAAAAGATGTCAGCCATTTCAAGCAGCAATTCGCCGATATACCGCGCCTCCTCCTTTCCATCCTCCGCTTCCGCAAGCAGAACCTCCCGGCTTTTTCTCAGTTCTGGCATTCGGTTGGCACAGGCGGCCGCTTTTTTGTTTTCTCCGATATTCCGGTAAAGAAGCACTAATATGGAAATCGCCTTCGTTACAATTTCATGGTCGCACGCCGTACCTGCCAACGTTTCACAAAGTTTGACCGCTTCATCCCAATATGGATTTTGCCTGTGGGTATCATAGTCATGACGAATGTAACCGTCCGAATCATAATATAACCATTCATGATGCCTTCGCCAGCCGGCCTCTGTAAGCGTATCGGCAAGTGCGATCATCAGCCTCTCGTTTTGCGGGAACTCTGCGAGACCTTCCCTTAAAATTGACAGGCACTCGTCCACCCATCCGTCATCGCTGCGGCTTTTTATGTGAAACGAATCAACTTTTTTAAGAATGGCTTCTATCTTTTTGTCACGGTCGTTCTGGTATCCGAACAACTCATCTATTGACACGCCGAAATAATTGGCGATACTTGGGATGAGCTCCAGATCCGGGTAGCTGCCGCTTGCCTCCCAGCGGGAAACAGCCTGTGCGGTTACGCCGACAGCAGCGGCTAAATCATCTTGTTTCCTCGCATCACGAAGCCGCAGTTCTTTGATTTTTTCACCTATTGTTATTCTCATATCCTTACGTCACCTCACATATTTTTTTCACCGGTGTGATTTTATTTTACCAGACATTTATCATAGGTTCAATTATCAATTGGTTGTTTGATATTCAACCGTCAGTTGTTCCGCTGCTTTGTAAATGGCGGCTGGATGAACAGTAACCAGAATTTGTGGGTTTTGTAGAAGTAGTGGGTTTTGTAGAATTTGTCTTGACATTTCCTACGAAATGTACTATAGTAAACATGTGATCCGTGATGATGCTTTCCAAGAGAGGCATTCATAAAAACGGTGTTTGGTTTCTATTCATTTTCTAATATTCTGTTGTTTATGGCGTTTCTGCCGTTTTCACCGGACATTA
>CANPYG010000116.1 GCA_947588205.1 uncultured Acetatifactor sp.
AATAAAGCCCTCCGGTCAGCTCCCTCATGATCGGCATGTCAAATCCCGCCTTACTGATCTCTTCCTTTAGGGGACAGGCCGCTGCCAGCTCATCATAAAGCACCGCTGGGCGCAGGTTTGCAAACAGATTAAGCGCCTTGCGGATGCCCAAAAGCCCCGCTTCCGGTCTCCTGTCGGGCGGAAGCTTATACCAGGGGGACTTGGTGGTATCCCCCCCGATCGAGCCCATCAGCACCGCATCCGCGGCTTTGGCCGTGGCGATGGCCTCCTCCGTCAGCGGAACGCCATGCACATCGATGGAGGCTCCCCCCATCAGGATATCCGTATATATCATGCTGTGGCCAAATCTGACCGCCACCTTATCCAGTACCTTCTTCGCTTCCCTGACGATCTCCGGCCCGATTCCGTCGCCGGGAATACAAGTAATATGCAGCTCCATTTTTTCCTCTTTTCCGTGCCCTGTATGTTTTTGATGAGGACGCCTGTTCCTGCAATCCATAAGAGCACATGATCTATTTTGAGATATATACTAACATAATACCGGAGCATCTTCCAATAACGATAATTTATAGCAAATATAACTTATAAAATGCACTATCCCAAATGTTAGGAAAAAAAGGACTGCGCCGCTTCAAACGTCCGCAGTCCTCTACTGAAATTCAAAACACCCTTTATGCCTCGCCCGGCTTCTCAACACGCGTGATCGCAGACTTTTCCATCGGGATACGACAGTTCTTATTGTTTCCAAATTCAACGATAACCGTATCGTCCGTAATGTCGATCACGATACCGATAAAGCCCCCGCTTGTCAGGACACAATCCCCGATCTCCAAAGCGGAAAGCATGGCCGCCACTCTCTTCTGCTCCTTCTTCTGCGGTCTCCAGAAGAAAAACCACAATGCGCCAATCAGGACAGCATACATGATTATGATACCCAATAAACCCATTCCGCCCGCAGCAGTTGTTCCCTCCGCAGCCTCTGTCAAAAATACATTCATTTCTTTTTCCTCCTATCGCTTAAAAGCACCTTACACCATAATACACAAAAACAGTCGAGTAGGCAAGCAATTTCTGAAAAAGTTTCTACATTTCTAATCCAAAGGCGCCGCCATGCCCTCAAGCTTCTGCTTCTTATACTCCGCGAATCTCCCCTCATCCAAAGCATCCCGGATCTCTGTCATCATGGTGTTATAAAAATACAGATTATGCAGCACACACAGCCGCATCCCCAGCATTTCCTTCGCCTTTAACAGATGGCGGATATACGCCCTGGAATATCTCCTGCATGTGGGGCACTGGCAGCCTTCTTCAATCGGTCTTTCATCCAGCTCATACTTCGCGTTAAAGAGATTGATCTTCCCGTGATTGGTATATAAATGTCCGTGACGTCCGTTTCTCGTAGGATAAACGCAGTCAAAAAAGTCCACGCCCCTCTCCACGCCCTCTAAAATATTGGCAGGGGTTCCAACGCCCATGAGGTAGGTAGGCTTTTCCAGGGGCAGATAAGGCACCACCTCATCCAGGATATGATACATTTCCTCATGGGTCTCGCCCACCGCCAGACCGCCCACCGCATATCCGTCCAGATCCATCTCTGAAATACGCTTCGCATGTTCGATCCTGATATCCGCATAAACCGCCCCCTGGTTAATGCCGAACAACAGCTGCCTGGGGTTGATGGTGCCCTCCAGACCGTTCAGTCTTTCCATTTCCTTTTTGCAGCGCTCCAGCCACCTGGCGGTGCGGTCCACGGAAGCCTGTACATAGCTTCTCTCCGCCTTGCTGGGAGGACATTCGTCAAAGGCCATGGCGATGGTGGACGCCAGATTGGACTGGATCTGCATGCTCTCCTCCGGCCCCATGAAGATCTTGCGTCCGTCGATGTGGGAATTAAAATAAACCCCTTCCTCTTTAATCTTACGAAGCCCCGCCAGGGAGAACACCTGGAAACCTCCGGAATCCGTGAGGATCGGCTTATTCCAGGACATGAACTTATGCAGGCCGCCCAGCTGCCTGATGATCTGGTCTCCCGGCCTTACGTGCAGATGATAGGTATTGGACAACTCCACCTGGGTGCCGATTTGCTCCAGATCCTCCGTGGAAACCGCCCCTTTAATGGCAGCCACAGTTCCTACGTTCATGAATACCGGCGTCTGGATCACACCGTGAACCGTGTGAAGCTCCCCGCGCTTTGCGCGGCCTTCCTGCTTTAACAGTTTATACATCTATCAAAATCCTCATTTCCCGACAGTTTTCCTACAAGCTCTTAATATGTTTACAGCCTGGAATACACTATACCACTCTTTTCTTCCTCTTTCAAGACATAGAAAGGACATACAGCGCTACCCTCCTCTGGATGATGTCGCACACCTCCTCTGCCGTCGGCAGGAAAGAGAGCCAGCATTTCCTCCTTCAGCGCCTCCAGCTCTGCCAGCGCTTCCTCAGATGCTGCAAAAAATTCATTTTCCTTCACCGCTTTATAAGGAACGTATGTTGAAGTCCCGCCAGGCGCCACGATCACGTTTTGGTACTCATCATAGCCAAACACCGGAGCCACAGGGCAGTCACTGACGTCCAACAGGTACGTCGGCGTCTCTTCCTCCAGGCCATTATACTTTTCTGAAACAAAAACGAGATATTCCTTCCCGACCCCCATCACATTGACAAAACCGCACTGGACAGTCGCCAAGCCCTCCCGGACTATGGCGCCCCAGCTGTGAAAGCTTAAATATATCTCCTCACCTGTCTCCAGGCCTTCTCCCCGGAAGATTTCCAGGACGCGCACCTTCTGCCTGCCGCCATTAAAAATGTGCTCTATCCCTTCTGCCGCCTCCACCCGCAGGATAATCGGGGCGCCGGGCAGTACCTCCCTTAATTCCTCACAGTTGCTTTGGGCAAGCGCTTCTGGGAGCTCCGCCACATCCATCGTTTCCAGGTAATCCTCTTTGGCCGTGATGTCCGTATAGGTCTGACGCTTCACCGCGCCGAAGATCGCTGCGGCAACGACAAGGCATGTCATGAAAATATGCAGAAGCCTCATTCTCACTTTTCCTCCTCATTGGATATCTGACCGCCCCTTATCCTGTACAGATGATCCGCCAGGATGCGGATATCCTCCTTATTGTGGCTGGCGAGCAGGATCAGGGCGCCCCTTTCCTTCTCGGCAAGGATGACCTCCCTGACCCTTTCCACGCCGTTTTCGTCCAAGGAATTTGTGGGCTCGTCAAACATGATCACATCCGGTCTTTCCATGACCGCCTGGGCGATGGCCAGGCGCTGCTTCATCCCAAGGGAATATTTCCCGTAAACACGCTTATCATGGGGATCGAGCCCTACCCGCTCTATAGCCTCCTGTATCTCGGCCGTTCCTATTTGACCCTTCAGCTTAGCCAGATAAGAAAGATTCTGCATGCCGGTCAGGTTCGGATACAGGCCCGCATTCTCCAATACGATCCCCAGGCTTGGCAGGACAGAAAAATCACGGTGCAACACTTTCCCGTTATAAGTGATCGTTCCCGTATCAATGGACATCAGTCCGGACAGCGCCCGGAACAGCATCGTTTTCCCCGACCCATTTTCCCCTACAAATCCATAAATCTGCCCGCCCCTCATGTTCAGACAGATATCCGACAGGATCACTTTTCCCCGGATCCGCTTACCCACTTTATCCGCATTCAGTTCCATCATGATACCTTTCTCTTTCCCTTTTTTATAAAATTGCAAAACCTGCTGACCAGCACCGCTAACCAGCCCTGCCGATCCATTCCCACTGATCCGCATACTGGCCATCCCGTCCGGTCATCCTTCTTCTGTGTTGGAAACAATCAGATCCTTCTTTTGTATGAAGCCTGCCCCCAGCCCGACGATCAGGACACAGAGAGCCAGGCAAAATACCATGGAAGAACCCACCGACAGACCCGCATAAGGGGATGGGACCGCCTGTCTCACCAGTTCTATCATGCTGCTGTGCCATCCCAGGATCAAATGCGATACCGGGTTCCATGGCAGCAGCTTATCCACCATATCTAACTCCCCCATTCTCCCTATCCTTTCCAGTACCGGGAGCAGGGCAACGCAGCCGCTCTGAAAGACCAGGACGAAAACAAATGCCGACTCGCTTCCCTTCCAGACAGCCAGAAAATTGACCGCCAGAGTCATACAATATACCCACATGGCATGAATGGCAAAATGATAGAGGAGCAACAGGACGCCTGCAATATCACAAACCACTTCATGACGCAGCATTGTGAAAAGGACAGCTGAGCCCAAAAGCAGCCCCTGATAAAAGCATGTAAGAAAAAGGACTGACAAAACCTCTGTAAAATACCATTTCAGACGCTTTGGAAACCTTGAAAATACATAGACACTGGCAGTACAAAACCGACTGTAGATTACGGTTCCATAATAACATTCAAAAAGGAATCCCGGCAGGAGCAGCTGGATCAATTGGAACAAATCCGGAAGAGTAAAACTCATCCTGAATTCCCCACTCGACCCGCTAAGCTGCAGGACAAGCTCGGAAAGCGTGATCGATCCTCCAAAAGGATTCACAAAAGCAGCAGACAACAAAATCCCGCCGGGAACAGAGACCAAAAGCGCAGGGAGCGCATTTGCCTTCAATAGATCCGCCCCCTTTTCAGACTCAATACATTCATGATGACAGTCAATAAAACAATGGAAAAAAGAGCTGCTATAAATGCCGGAACGCTTTTCGGGCTGTCATCAAATAACATCAGATAATTGTACCACCTCAAGGAGACTGGAATGCCGGGCAAAAAGCTATGGATGATAACAGTAGCGTTCAAAAGCAGATATACAGGCAGGAAAAGAAAAACCCGAAGCCTTACCCTGACAAGAGCGGAAAAGGACACAGTCAGGCTTCCAAGCAGCCCCGATACCACACCGAAGAAAAGGATGCCGACGACCGAATAAAAATAGGGATTTATCCTATAAAGCCCGCTGAACAGATATCTGCGGACCCCATCGATATACCCCGGGTCGAGCATTCCCATGTTCATCATATCCCCGGTTGCCTGTAACGGAAAGGATATGCAGTTCAACAGGATCTCAATGAAAAATGGAACCGTAAAAACAAGAAAGGTTGCCAAAAAAGAGGCTGCCAGCTTGCTCCATTGATAAACAGAAGACCCTAATCTTGCTGCCATGAAGACATTTTGCCTCGTTCCCTCTTCCCTCGCCATTGAAAATCCCGCGGGACACACAACGACCAATGAATAAAACTGGACAAAGAACAGCAGAAGATCCGCCCTATAATATGATTTGTTGTAGCTCAACGTCAGCAACTTCATGGGATGGTACATCGCGATCACATCCCTATTTTGGAAATTTAAAACATTTTCCAAAAAGTTCAGCAGAACGATCAGCAGCAAAGCGTAAAAAGTAAAAACAGCGCTCTTCTGCTTCAGCATAAATTTTGTCTGCGTCAGAGTGGCTTTCCAAAACAAAAACGTCACTTCCCTTCAAGAACATACCGCACCTCATATCCTGCCAAGCCGCACACAGGGCGGGGTCGTCCGTTCTTTCAATTATTTTATCATTCTATAAATGTTTATACAAGAGCCTTCTTTTCCTTTCTTGAAATGGGTTGGGGAATATGGTACAATGTCAGCAGGAAGATATAGGGAGGTTATTACATATGGCAGGCAATACCTACGGCACACTGTTTTCCATCACCACCTGGGGAGAATCCCACGGCAAGGCCCTGGGCGTAGTCATCGACGGCTGTCCGGCGGGTCTGCCGCTCACCGAAGAGGATATCCAGCCCTTCCTGGACCGCAGGAAGCCCGGCGCAAGCGCCATCACAACGGCGCGCAAAGAAGCTGATCAGGTGGAGATCCTCTCCGGCAC
>CANPYG010000117.1 GCA_947588205.1 uncultured Acetatifactor sp.
AACGGCATTGGACCCGGCTACATCGCGACGCCTCAGACGGCTCCCCTTCGTGAGATCCAGCCGGATGGAAGCAGACATCCCTTCGACCAGTTTATCGTTGCCAAGACTCCTGCCGCGCGCTGGGGCAATGCAGAGGATCTTCAGGGACCTGCAGTATTCCTTGCATCCGAGGCTTCTGACTTTGTAAACGGCCTGATCCTGTATGTGGACGGAGGAATCCTGGCTTACATCGGCAAGCAGCCCGGCTGATCATGAGCCATTAACCCATTACCATGTATGGAAGCTGGAAAGCTCCGTACTTTACGACGGAGCTTCCTAGCTATTGAATAAATGCCCGCCCCTGGCGGGCAGAGAGGTGTAAGCTTGAAAATGAAGATTGCTTTAATCAATGAGAATAGTCAGGCCGCCAAAAATGATCTGATCTGTGCCGCTTTAAAAAAGGTGGTAGAGCCCATGGGACATGAGGTGTTCAATTATGGTATGTACGGCGCAGAGGATCCTAATTCTCTGACTTATGTGCAGAACGGCATTTTGGCAGCGGTGCTTTTAAATTCCGGAGCGGCCGATTTCGTGATCACGGGCTGCGGCACGGGCGAGGGCGCGATGCTGGCCTGCAATTCCTTCCCGAAGGTGCTTTGCGGGCACATTGAATCTCCGCTGGACGCGTATCTGTTTTCCCAGGTCAATGACGGGAACTGTGCGGCGATTCCCTTTGCCGAGGGCTTCGGCTGGGGCGGGGAGCTGAACCTGCAGTATATTTTTGAAAAGCTGTTTGCGGCTCCCGGAGGCGGTGGATATCCCCCTGAGAGGGTAGTTCCCGAGCAGCGCAATAAAAAGATATTGGACCAGGTCAAGGAAGTGACCCATACGGATATCGTTACCATCCTGAAGAATCTGGACAAAGACCTTGTGAAGGGCGCGCTGTCCGGCGCAAGATTCCAGGAATATTTCTTCGCAAACTGCAAATGTGAGAGGATTGCGGAATGTGTGAGGGAGATTCTGGAATAGGAAACTGAATATTGAGGAGTTACAGGGGTCTGTGTCCGCGCTGCTTCCACAGATGCCCAATCAAAGCGGCGCAGAAATGAGGTATCGCATGAATGCAATTTTAGAGAAGTTGAGCAAGATAGGGATTGTTCCAGTTGTAAAGATTGACAGGGTGGAGGATGCGGTTCCCCTCGCCAAGGCGCTTTGCGCAGGCGGTCTTCCCTGCGCGGAGGTAACCTTCCGTACAGATGCCGCGGCAGGCTCCATCAAGGCCATGACTGAGAATTTCCCTCAGATGTGCGTCGGCGCAGGCACCGTCCTGAATGCTGCCCAGGTGGACGCCGCAGTCCAGGCGGGCGCTCAGTTTATTGTAAGCCCCGGCTTAAATCCTAAGACCGTAAAGTATTGTATCGAGAAAGGGGTGCCCATCACTCCCGGCACTTCAAGCCCCAGCGATATCGAGCAGGCCATCGAGCTGGGTCTGGATGTGGTGAAGTTTTTCCCCGCAGAGCAGTCCGGCGGCCTGGCGAAGATCAAGGCTATGGCGGCTCCTTATGTGAATATGAAGTTCATGCCCACCGGCGGGATCAATGCGAAGAATCTGACCTCCTACCTGGATTTCAACAAGATCATTGCCTGCGGCGGCTCCTGGATGGTTCCCGGCGATCTGATCAACGCTGGAGAGTGGGATAAGATCGAGCAGCTCACCAGGGAAGCGGTGCAGACCATGCTCGGCTTTGAACTGGCCCATATCGGCATCAATACAGAGAACGAAGAGGAAGCCCTTAAGGTTGCCAACCGCTTTGCGTTCCTTTTGGGAATGCCTGTTAAGAACGGCAACAGCTCTGTATTTGCAGGCGGCGCGGTGGAAGTGGAGAAGTTCATGTACCTAGGAACCCATGGACACATCGCCATCAGGACCAACTATATCGACAGGGCGGTCAATTATATGGAGAGCATCTTAGGCGTTGAATTCAATGAAGAGTCCGCCAAGAGAGACGACAAGGGCAAACTGAAGGCCATCTACCTGAAAGAGGAGATCGGCGGCTTCGCGGTGCATCTTGTACAGAAATAAAGGGCTGTATTTGTACGAAATAGAGCAAGTTCGTACAAAAAAAGTCCGATTTGTACAAAATAAAGATGGGAAACGGGAACAAAGGGGCGGCGCCCCAAGAGTTCCCGCGTGCCTGTCAACAAAGAAAGGATAAGTTAGAATGGCAAAAGTAATTACAATGGGTGAGATCATGCTGAGATTGTCCACCCCCAATTTTGAAAAGTTTATTCAGGCGGATGAATTTGATATCAATTATGGCGGTGGGGAAGCAAACGTGGCTGTATCCCTTGCAAATTATGGTCATGATGCAGAATTTGTAACGGCGGTTCCCAATAACGAGATCGGCGAGTGCGCCATTGCCGCTTTGAGGAAGTATAATGTCGGCACGCAGCATATCGCAAAGTGCGGTGAGAGACTGGGTATCTATTTCCTGGAATCCGGTTCCTCCATGCGTCCTTCCAAGGTAGTGTATGACAGGGCTCATTCCTCGATTGCCACTGCCACTGAAGCGGATTTTGATTTTGACGCTGTTTTCCAGGGCGCCGATTGGTTCCACTTTACCGGAATCACCCCTGCGATCTCCGATTCGGCTGCCGAGCTGACCGAGAAGGCTCTGATCGCCGCCAAGAAGCACGGCGTGAAGGTGTCCGTGGATCTGAACTTCCGTAAGAAGCTCTGGTCCTCCGAGAAAGCCCAGAGAGTGATGACCAACCTGATGAAATATGTGGATGTTTGTATCGGCAATGAAGAGGACGCCGAGCTGGTATTGGGCTTTAAGCCGGGCGCTACGGATGTGACGAGCGGCGAGCTGGAGCTTGCGGGCTACAAATCCATTTTTGAACAGATGGTTGAGAAATTCAACTTTGAATACTGTATTTCTTCTCTGCGCGTAAGCCATTCCGCTTCCGATAATGGCTGGTCCGCTTGTATTTATAAGAGAGATACCAAAGAGTTTTATCATTCCAAGGAGTACAGCATCCATCCCATCGTGGATCGTGTGGGAGGTGGCGATTCCTTTGCGGGCGGCGTGATCTGCGGTCTGTTGGACGGCAAGGATTTCAAGGCTGCCCTGGAATTCGGCGTGGCGGCTTCTGCCCTGAAGCATACGATCCCCGGCGACTTTAATCTTGTCAGCAGGAAAGAGGTTGAGACCCTGGCCGGAGGAGATGCTTCCGGACGTGTGCAGAGATAAGGAGAGCAGATTGGTTTCGGCTTTTCCATGGGGCACAGAATCAAGGGAAATATCGTGGAAAATGTTCTGAACAAATTGACAGATCCGGGAAAAGGCTTGATTTCTTCCCGGGTCTGTTTGTATACTTAATCCGTTTGCGAAAGGATGCCGACGTCATGTTAAAGGCTCAGTTGGAAGATTTTTTGGAAAAATACAAAATAGAGGTCGACCGTTCCGCAGAAGTACTTCTGGGGGAAGAAATGCCCCAGGTGACGGAGGAATTGTTCGCTCTTTTTGAACAGACAGGAAACAGGCTTCGGTATGAAGAGGTTTATTTCGCAAGAAGGAAATTCCTGGCAGTGCTGGGAATCAAAGCGGTCATGCTCGCAGGACAAGGGCGCCCGGGTAATGCGGGGGACGGCGCTTCAGGGAACTTTCCGGAAAGGAAAGCTTTCTTTGGAAAGCTGGCGGAGGTGCTGCGCGATATCTGCGGGGAGGAATGCTGGGCGCTGCCGGCCCATGTGGACCGTTCCGGAAATCCTGACTGGAGAATCACGGTAGATCTTTTTGCCGCTGAGACCGCCCAGACCCTGGCGGAGCTTGTGGACAGGGTGGGGAGGTATCTTCCGGAGGACATCTGCGCGCTGGTGGTTCATCATGTGGAAGGGAGAGTGCTTTTCCCATTTTTCTCATCCCTGGAGCCTTACAGCGGGTGGGAAAGGGGAGAGAATAACTGGAACGCGGTCTGCAGCGGAGCAATCGGGAGCGCCTGCATACACCTGATGAATTGGAATCCCGGGAGGTTTCGGAATCTGTTGGAGGAAATATCACGGAGGCGGGAGGCTTCTTCCAGAGACTCCGGTGCGCCCGCTTTGTCTTCATCGGATTGCCTGGATCGGATCTGCAGAGCCCTGGTATATTATCTGAGAGGTTTCTCAGAGGAGGGCGTCTGTACGGAAGGGCTGGGATATTACACTTACGGCATGACATATTTTGTCAATTTTGCGCAGGAGCTCTATGAGTATACCGGAGGAGAAAAGGATTTATTTTGCGGAGAATGGGGCGGATTTAAGAGGCATGCGGGGCGGATGGGTCCGGACGCATCGAAGGAGTTTCCGGGTCAGGTGAGCCCGGACGCATTGAAGGAGCATGCGGGTCGGACGAGCCCGGACGGCGGGGAAGAAGGCGGAATCCTTGGGGATAAGCGTTTTCGGATCGCGCAGTTTCCGGTGAAATGCTTTTGGCAGGACGGCAGGAGCGTCAGCTTCTCGGACGGAAGCTCCCATGAAAGCTTCCGTGTGGGAATCTGCAGCGTCTGCGCCCTGCATTATGGCAGAATCTCCCCATCCTCTGAAAGTGGGACTGGATGGCTGGACTGCGCAGACCTGTTCCCCGGATTTTCAGGAGCCGCAGGGCTGCATACGGATTCCTGTTACCGATTTGCCGCC
This sequence comes from uncultured Acetatifactor sp., assembly GCA_947588205.1. GTDB lineage: Bacteria > Bacillota > Clostridia > Lachnospirales > Lachnospiraceae > Acetatifactor. The sequence continues at coordinate 4,661 of CANPYG010000117.1, forward strand.
CTGAAGCTGGATCTTGTATACACGGAAGCGCTTCTTAGAGCGTTAGAGAATGTCCGGGACCATGGGGGAACTGTCCGGAACTATAGAGAAACTGCGCAGAACCCTGAAGGAGACGCGCAGGTTTTCGGTAAACAGATTTTTGGGGAACAGGTTTTCGGCATACCGGGAAAAGACGCTGGAAAAGGGTGCAGGAGCTATTTTCTGCCTTCCGCGCAGTGGTACATCGCGAATGCAAGATCGGGAGTGGGCTTTGCCTGTAAGGGCGGTCATAACGCAGAATCGCACAATCATAACGATATCGGACATTTTATCTATGAGGCGGACGGAACGTTTTTTTTCACGGATCTGGGCGCCGGCGAATATACAAAGGAATATTTCGGAAAAGGACGATATGATATTCTTTGCAACAATTCCTTCGGACACAGTGTTCCCATTTTGAACGGGCAGGGTCAGGGAACCGGAAGGGAGTTTTATTGTGACCGTTTTTATAAGGATCCGGAAGCCCCGCAGGAGGTGGAGTGCCTGACCTTGGAACTGCACAGCGCGTATCAGAAGGGGGTGCTGGAACGGTTTCGGAGAGAGTTCGCTTTCCATATGGGAACAGGAGAGCTTCGGGTGCGGGATCATTTTGAATATGCGCAGGAAAGCCTGCCGAAAATCTTGGAAAATCTGGTCACGCGGATATTCCCTACAGTAGAGGGAAATCGGGTTCTTTTAAGGAAAGGAAGCAGCTGCTGCATCCTTGAGATCGGACATGCATCGCCCGATATACAGGTGAAGGAGTATTTGCATTACAATCACCGGGGGATACCTGAAAAGGTGTATGCAATTCAATGGAGGGTTTCCTGCGCGGACGGGGAAGCCCGGGCAGAATGGGGCATTCACCTAAGAAATAGGGCCTAAGAATTAGAGATGAAGAAATAGAAAGAAAAATGAAAAAAGGAATTGACATTTATTCAAAATAATGTTACTATCATTTTTGCGTGATGGAATACAGCAATGTATGAGTTGCTCTGCGGAAGTGTCGGAACTGGCAGACGAGCAAGACTAAGGATCTTGTGGTGGTTACACCGTGTGGGTTCAAGTCCCA
>CANPYG010000118.1 GCA_947588205.1 uncultured Acetatifactor sp.
TGGGAAATCAGGTGCTCGCTTCCGCTGGTGGGCGCGCTGCTGCCCGCGATCTCATTGGCGATCCCGCTCATGGCAAGGGAATCCAGAAGCTCCTTTAAGAACAGCTCATCCTTGATGGTTTCATAAGGGGTGCGCACGAAGCTGTTCACCGCCTTCTTCGCAATCATCACCGCAAAATCGTTCAGCTCCCCGTAGCCGCATTCGGTCTCATAGATCCAGTCGTAAATTGCGGTAATCTTGGACAGCATATCCCCGATGCCGGAATAAATGAACTTCTCAGGCGCAGTCCTGATGACCTCGGTATCCACAATGATCCCATAGGCCAGCTTCGCGGGCATGGAGCTTCTTCTTCCCTTTACCGTTAAGGACGCGCTTGCACTGGAAAAACCGTCGCTGGAGCTGGAGGTAGGCACGCTGATAAAAGGAAGGTTCTTTAAAAATGCGGCATACTTTCCGGCGTCGATCACCTTTCCGCCCCCGATGGAAATGACCGCCTGTGTTCCTCCCGGCAGGATCAGGGCAAGGCGGATGATATCGTCGATATCCACCGTATCCAGCTCCCTGTATTCCAGCACAGAGATCCCTGCGTCTTTCAGGGATTTCATGACCTCCATCCCGAACAGGTCGATCAGGCCGTTTCCAAAATAAATAACCACCTGTCCGAAACCGGCTTCCTTCAAATATCCGCCGATGCCCTTCAAGGCTCCTTTTCCTACCTTCAATATGGCAGGGATTGCGATGCTCTCTTTCATCCTTTTCTTCTCCTATTATTTCAGAAATTTTGTTCCTCCGCTTTATTTAAGCCTCCTGACCAATGCGTCTATGATGGAATATGCCTCCAGGAACAAAAATGACAGCAACAGAACCGGGATCATCAAAATAACAAGAATCCACAAAGAAACCCCCGCCGTCATATTTGCCGCAATCCTTTTACATATCCCGCACTGGATCGATTCCTCCCTGACCTGATTCATGGAAAACCTCCTGCATTCTTTTCTGAAAATATCATGATAGCCGTGTCTGAACAGCTCCTGTATCATAATATTATAAAGGAATGCAAAATGCCTCTCCATGGAATTCCCTTACATTATCTGCCAGATTCTTACATTTCTGAAAGCTTTTGCGCCGTGAGCAGTTCAAGCAGGCTCTCCCTGACGCACTCCGGAAGATCGGCTTCCTCGAGAAATGCCCCCGCATTCTCTCTTTCCCTGCATATCACGTTCCAGATTCTTCCTTTCCATCCGTAATCCATCTGCGCCCTTTTCAGGATCTCAAAGCTTTGCATGGCGTAATTATTCCGTGCCATTTCAAGGCCCGTGGGAAAACAGGCCCGAATCTCCTGGGTTACCGGAACATCCTTCACTTCTACAGTCAAAAGACGGCGTTCTTCCTCATAGAATCCTGCTCCGGATAAAAAATCTTCCGGATTCACCTCACATCCATCTATCGTAATGGCGGGGATCTGTTTCTCTACGCCATAGAAAATGAGCTTCCAGCTTCTCTTCTTCGGGATTACGGATAAATTGCCCTTTGCCGGTTTTATGATAAAGTACAGCCCAGGTTTGCCGCCCTGTGATCCGGTCTGTGTTTCTCCGGCGTCTGCGTCATGAACAATTCCGATCCTCATTTCCGTATCAACCCAGTTCTCCGCAAGATCCTCCGGAGTATCCCCTTCATCCTCCTTCATCACAAAGCGTCCTTCCGCCGCCGGGAAGATCCTGACCTCCAGCGCCTCAGGGTTTTCCACAGAATTATCATATTCCTGCAGATCATCCCCCATACCTTTCCTATCTTCCACAACTTTCATATCTTTCAAGGGAACGATGGCTCCCGCCTTCATGAGCACCGGGAATGTTTCGATCCCCCTCCACATGGCGAGCATCCTGCCGCCCTGATACCTTGTTCCGGTAAAGAAATCCACCCACTCCCCTTCCGGCAGCCAGACCTTCACCCGGGCGCTTCTGGATACCGGATCCATAGGCTGCGTAATGGGCGCGGCGATCAGCCCCGTTCCAAAATAATATTCGTTAGGCACCTGATAGGCTTCCTCCCGCTCCGGCTCCAAGTAGTACATCGGCAGCACCAGAGGCGTATTTCCCCTGCTTGCCCTGTAATTCATGGTATAAAGGTAAGGCACCAGGCTATGGCGCAACCGCAGAAAGCTGTTCATCACCTCTCTGGTGGCAGCATCATAATTCCAGGGTTCTTTTCCGGAAAAAGGATTGTTGGAGCTATGGAGCCTGTTGATGGGAGAAAACACCCCGAGCTGCACCCATCTTGCCATCAGCTCGTCATCCCTTCTGCCCCACATATGACCGCCGATATCATGGCTCCACCAACCATATCCAATATTGCTGGCAGTGCTGGTAAAATAAGGCTGGTAGTCCAGGCTCTCCCAGGTGATGGTGGTATCCCCGGAGAAACCCACCGGGTATCTGTGGCTTCCCACCCCGGCATAACGGGAAAAAGTGATCCGCCTGGTTCCCTTCCATCCGCTGTCCAGATAATGATAATGATTCAACATCCAAAGCGGATCCATGCCAGGCATTTTGCTTTTTTCTCCCTGCTGCCAGTCGACCCACCAGAAATCTACGCCCTGCTTTTCCAGGCTGTGACTTAATATCTCAAAATATGCTTTCATAAAGCGTCTGTCAGCAGGGTCAAACTCCACGGGCTTCTTTTCCTCTGGATCCATGCCCATCGCCTCTGCCATCCGGGGATAGATTTCCTCAAAAGCGCGTATTCCATCGGCAGGGTGGACATTTAAGGTGACCTTCAGATGCCTTTTATGGAGCCAGGAAAGGAACTCCTCCGGATCCGGTAAAAGCTTTTTATTCCAGGTATACCCTGTCCAGCCGTTCCCGTATTCCGGCGGCACATCCTCCACCAGATGCCAGTCCATATCGATGACCGCAACGCTGAAGGGCAGCTCTTCCCTTTCGAACCGCCCGATCAGCTCCTTGTATTCCGTTTCCGTATAACGGTGATATCTGCTCCACCAGTTGCCAAGGGCATACCGGGGCAGCAATGGGGTTCTCCCGCATAAATGATAAAAATCCCTCAGGCATTCCAGATAGCGGTGTCCATATCCGAAGAAATAAAGATCCGTTTCCTTTCCCCTCGGTTCCACCCAGCCGTCTTCCGTCATGGCCATGGATGCGCTGTCGTCTATGACGGCAAAGCCCTCCCGGGAAATCAGGCCGGGACCCAGCTCGATTTCCTTTTTCCTGCCATGATCCAGGATCAGGAAACCTCCCTCCGCGCAGTCCAGGGTGCGGTACGTTCCCTTCAAATCCTTTGGCTTCTGCCCGTAATGCCAGACGCTTCCCTCAATCGCCTTTACCTCGATCCGCAAACCTTCCGGCGAAAACGCCTTCCGGTCATAAGAAAGCCTTAATTCAGAGGTTTCTAAAAGACAGTCCTTTGGGAATCCCTCGCTTACCCTATATTCCGGCACTTCAAAATCCCGGTTCACCACCGTCTGGGTAGCGCGGTCCTCAAAATCACCGATTTCGCTGTATTCCAGACGCAAAAGCGAGGGAGTCAGTACAGTGATACGGTATTGATCCCCTTGGAGAATCCCCTTTGAAGGGTTCTCTGAAAGTTCCCTCGAAGGATTCTCTGAAAGTTCCCTCGAAGGGTTCTCTGAAAACTTCTTGAAAGAATTCTCTGAACGATTCATAATAGCTTCTCCATTTTTCCGCGAAGGAAGGATATCACCGGACCCAGGAACAGGACGCCAAGAAACGTGATCAGCCCCGCCGTGCCCCCCAGCACAAAGCCCATTATCATAAAGCTCAGATCCCAAATCATCCGAATGGTACGGAAGGAAACCTTCGGAAGCCATTTGGAGATCACAAAAGGCAGGGCATCAAAGGGCGACATCCCCAGGTCCACCGCCATATAAAGGGCTGCACCCAGAACGAATACCGGCATGGCAGGTATCAAGGAGCCGAAACGCACAATGGGAACGCTCCAAGCCTGCTTCGGGATAAAGGAATCCAGCACAAAGGTTCCAAAATCCGCTATGTATCCGATGAACACCATATTTACGATGGTCCCGATGCCTATCATCTCCCTGCCATACAGCAGCACTGCCACAATCATGATCAGCTGCGCGATCAACTGACCGTTTCCGTAGCTCATATGGAGCAGCTTGGAGAATCCAGACGCGAAACAGGAATAAGAGTCTGTTCCCAGGTTCAGCTTCATCAGCACGGATAGAGACAGCCCCATCATCAGGTTCCCAATGATTACCCAGAAAATGCGCAGTCCGAAATGCGATGGCGGAGTAAATCTCCACTGATTCATAATCCGAGCCCCCTGAAAGCCTTGATCCATTCCCGCTTGATCAGCTCATGTCCCATGGTGGTAGGATGAACCCCGTCCGCCAGCCAGTAGCAAGCCGGGCAGGATTCCAGCGCCTGATCCAGTTTATCCTGCAGGGGAATAAAGGTAAGGTGATATTTTTCCGCAACCTCCTTCGCTTTCTGGGCACGCTTATATACTTCCGTGGAAAAAACCTCCCATTCTCCCTCTGTGGAAGAGGCTTTTAAGACAAATGGCTCCAGAATCATGATCTTTGTCTCCGGGAGCGCCTCCTTTAACTCTTCGATCAGCATGGAATACACCTTAAAATATTTATCGGCATCCACTCCGTCCCTGCGGCCGCCCAATTCATGCCATACATCGTTGACGCCGATCAGAATACTCAGGACATCTGGTTTCAGGTTAATGAAATCGGCCTTGATCCTTGCATATAGATCCACAACACGGTTTCCGCTGATCCCCCTGTTATAAAAGGTATACTTCCCCGGTTCCTCTACTCCAAGCTCCGCTTTTACCAGGGTCGGGTAGCCCAGACCCAGATTGATATCATCCGTTCTGGAACGGCCCGCATCCGTGATTGAATCTCCCTGAAATAATATTGTTTTCATTCTGTCATCCTCTTTCTGTATTTTTTTGTTTTTATTGAAGCAACAGTTCCTTTTCAACAGTACTTTTGCAGTAGTTCCTTTACAGCAATTCCTTTACAACAGTTCCTTTACAGCAGTTCCACCACGGCCATATGCGCACGATGGTCGCTCACGACTGACTCCGGGATGGATGCCTGCTGGAATCTGACAGAACCTGCAGCCATGATATAATCGATCTTGCACTCCGGACGGTCAGAGGGAAAAGTGAGGTCCGATCCCGGCGCAAGCAGCTCTCCGGCGTCTGTAAAGATCTCACGAAGGGGCTTTAAAATCGGGCTGCCAGGAGCCTGGTTAAAATCACCCATCAAAACCGTCGCCTCGCCCGGATGAATCAGGGAAAGCACCGTCTCCACGGCATTTGCCGCTTCCGAAGAAGCTAACCCCATATGGGTTACAAGCACAGTAAGCTTTTTCCCTGTTATACCAGTCTTCCCGACGGCAGCAGGCTCACAAACTGCAGCAGATTTCCCGGCTATGTCAGTCTCCCCGGCTGCAGCAGGCTCACAAATCGCAGCAGATTTCCCGGCTATACCAGTCTCCCCGGCGGCAGCAAGTTTCTCAGCCGCACCAGACTCCCCAACTGCGTCGCTGCCACCTCCTACATCGATCACCGCCCGTATCACGCACCGGGAC
>CANPYG010000119.1 GCA_947588205.1 uncultured Acetatifactor sp.
AGGAGTTCGTCGAGAAGGCGTCAAAAAATAAAAATGCGGAGATCCGCCTTACCAGAAAAAAGGCGCTGCCGGAGAAGAGAACCCTGCGTGGGATATTCTACTGGTATGTCTGGGATTATGCGGAAATGGCGGCGCAGAACCGATTGGAGGAGCTTGCGGATGCATGGGAACCGGAGACGGACGGTGCGGGGAAAGAGGAAGGTGTGGAAGGACCGGGGAACCTGTCGGATATGAACCCGTCGGATATGAAAGAGCCGGATATTAACATTAAGGACATCAGTATCCTGTATAAAGGCTGGATCCTGGAGGAGGCGTGTATCCCAAATCGGAAGGTGTCCGTGATAGCGCCGAAATGTCTGGAGGATCATGCCGAGGATATGTCCCTTGTCCTGGATAAGGCGTTGGCCGGAAGACTTTTAGAGGTCCTGCATTCCGTCCTGGAAAAATACAGTGGAAGACTGCATCTTTCGGAAAAAAGCAATTCCGTGGAAAATGCTTCCGCATCCGTCCGGACTTTTGCTTTGGGGGCTCATCCCCAGGATCTCCAGAATCCGGAGCAGCGCATCATCGGCTTCAATGAAGGGCAAAGGCAGCTGCTTGGGAAATATTACAGGAAGCGGGATGAACTGTTCAGGGAGTACTTTTTTACAGATAAATTTTAATAATTGCTTAATTATTGAAAAAAAGTATTGCATGAATGCAATTTGTTTAGTAAACTAGAAATTGGGATGGTTTTTGACCCTGACCACAATATATTGATTTTAGAAGGGAGAGACCTATGGCTCAGGTTGGTATCGTAATGGGCAGTGATTCCGATATGCCCGTAATGGCTAAGGCCGCTGATATTTTGGAAGAGTTGGGGATTTCTTATGAGATGAGGATCATCAGCGCCCACAGAGAGCCTGATGTATTTTTTGAATATGCAAAGACAGCGGAGGAGAAGGGATTTAAGGTGATCATTGCGGGGGCGGGTATGGCGGCCCATCTGCCGGGCATGTGCGCGGCGATTTTCCCCATGCCGGTGATCGGGATCCCGATGCACACGACCTCCCTGGGGGGAAGGGATTCCCTGTATTCCATCGTACAGATGCCTTCCGGGATTCCGGTGGCTACGGTGGCGATCAACGGGGGCGCAAACGCGGGGCTTTTGGCGGCGAAGATTCTGGCCACTTCGGATGCGGTTCTTCTTCAGAGGCTGAAGGATTACAGCCTGAAGCTGAAGACCCAGGTGGAACGAAAGGATGCGAAGCTGCAGGAATGCGGTTACAAGGCGTATGTGGAAGGAGAACATTAGAATGGATTATAAAAATGCCGGTGTTGATATAGAGGCTGGTTATAGATCGGTAGAACTGATGAAGAAGCATGTGGGCGCCACCATGAGACCGGAGGTCCTGGGAGGACTGGGAGGCTTTTCCGGCGCATTTTCCTTAGAGGCGGTCAAGAAGATGGAAAAGCCGGTGCTTTTGTCCGGTACGGATGGAGTCGGGACAAAGCTGAAGCTTGCATTCTTGATGGACAGGCACGATACCGTCGGGATCGACTGCGTTGCCATGTGTGTGAACGATGTGGCGTGCGCGGGCGGAGAGCCCCTCTTTTTCCTGGATTATATTGCGTGCGGCAAGAATCGCCCGGAAAAAATAGCTTCCATCGTAAAAGGGGTCGCGGATGGCTGCCTGCAGTCCGGAGCGGCTCTGATCGGGGGGGAAACGGCGGAAATGCCGGGTTTTTATCCCGAGGACGAATATGATCTCGCCGGCTTTGCGGTAGGCGTTGTGGACGAGAAGGATATGATCACGGGCGCGTCGATCCATGAGGGGGATACGCTGATTGGAATCGCTTCCTCTGGAGTGCATTCCAACGGTTTTTCCCTGGTGCGCAAGGTGTTTGAGATGACGAGGGAGAGCCTTGATACTTATTATGAGGAGCTGGGCACGACGCTGGGAGAAGCGCTGCTTGCGCCGACGAAGATCTATGTGAAGGCGTTGAAGGCGGTGAAGGATGCGGGAGTGACCATAAAGGGCTGCAGCCATATCACCGGCGGGGGCTTCTATGAGAATATCCCCAGGATGCTTCCGGAAGGCGTCCGAGCCGTGGTGAAGAAGGACAGCTACGAGGTGCCGGCCATCTTTAAGCTCCTTCAAAGAACCGGAGATATTGAAGAAAAGGTCATGTATAATACTTATAATATGGGTCTGGGCATGGTGCTCGCAGTGTCCTGCTCCGATGCGGAGCTTGCCGTCAGGGCGATCGAAGCCGCCGGGGAGAGGGCGTTTGTTGTGGGCAGCTGTGAACGGGGCGAAAAGGGAGTAACCGTATGTTGAGGGTAGTGGTTCTGGTATCCGGAGGGGGAACGAACCTACAGGCGATTATCGATGCAATCGAGGCCGGCAGGATCACAAATGCACAGATTGTTGCAGTAATCAGCAACAATCCCGGGGTAAAAAGCCTAGAACGCGCCAAAAAAGCAGGAATTCCTGCATTTTGTATTTCCCCGAAGAGTTTCGCGGACAGAGAGCTGTTCCATGAAGCGCTTCTTGCCAAAATAGATGAGTTTGGGCCTGATCTGGTGGTCCTGGCAGGCTTTCTAGTCAGAATCCCGAAGACAATGGTACATAAATACAGCAACCGCATAGTAAACATTCATCCTTCCCTGATCCCGTCCTTCTGCGGCGTCGGCTATTATGGCCTTAAGGTTCATGAGAAGGTGCTGGAACGCGGCGTGAAGGTAACAGGGGCGACGGTTCATTTCGTCAATGAAGGCATGGACGAGGGACCGATCATAGCCCAGAAGGCAGTGTATGTGGAACAGTCGGATACGCCCGAGATCCTGCAAAGAAGGGTCATGGAGCAGGCGGAATGGCAGCTTTTGCCGGCCGCAATTGATGATATAGCAAACGGGCGCATCAGCGTGGTGGATGGCAGAGTGATCAGAAAGGAAGACTAGAGCATGAAGGTGTTGATTGTAGGAAGCGGCGGCAGGGAGCATGCGATTGCTTCCAGCGTGGCAAAGAGCCCGAGGGTGGACAAGATCTACTGTGCGCCCGGAAACGCCGGGATCGGACAGATGGCGGAATGTGTACCCATCGGTGCGATGGAGTTCGACAAGCTGACCGCCTTTGCCAGGGAGAAGCAGATCGATCTGACGATCGTGGGAATGGACGATCCCCTGGTGGGAGGACTGGTGGATGCGATGGAGGCCGAGGGGCTCCGCGTTTTCGGACCCAGGAAGAATGCGGCGATTCTGGAGGGAAGCAAGGCTTTTTCCAAGGATCTGATGAAGAAGTACCATATCCCTACCGCAGCCTATGAGAATTTCGATAGCGCGGAGGAGGCTTTGCAGTATCTTGAGACCGCGAAGTTCCCCATTGTGCTGAAGGCAGATGGTCTGGCGCTCGGCAAGGGTGTCCTGATCTGCAATACCCTGGAGGAAGCCAGGGAGGGTGTCCGGTCCATTATGACGGATAAAAAGTTCGGCAGCGCAGGCAACCGTATGGTGGTGGAAGAGTTCCTGACGGGAAGAGAGGTAAGCGTGCTGTCCTTCGTTGACGGGAAGACCATCCGCATCATGACCTCCGCGCAGGACCATAAACGAGCCTTGGACGGAGACCGGGGACTGAATACCGGCGGTATGGGAACCTTTTCCCCCAGCCCGTTCTATACGCCCGAGGTGGACGCCTTCTGCAGGAAGTATATTTACCAGCCCACGGTGGACGCCATGGCAAGCGAGGGAAGGCCGTTTAAAGGCGTGATTTTCTTCGGACTGATGTTGACGGACGAGGGTCCCAGGGTCCTGGAATATAACGCCAGGTTCGGCGACCCGGAGGCCCAGGTGGTGCTTCCCAGGATGAAGAACGACATCATTGATGTCTGTGAGGCATGTGTGGACGGTACGCTGGATCAGATTGAGCTGGAGTTTGAAGAGAATGCAGCGGTCTGCGTTGTGCTTGCCAGCAAGGGTTATCCGGTTTCTTATGAGAAGGGCTTTCCCATAGAAGGTCTGGAACGCTTTGACAGGGAAGAAGGTTATTATTGCTTCCATGCAGGAACAAAGCAGACGGAAAAAGGAATCGTGACCAATGGAGGCAGGGTGCTGGGAGTGACCGCCAAGGGGAAGACCCTGAAGGAGGCGCGGGCCAACGCTTATGAAGCCACGCAGTGGGTGAATTTCGAGAACAAGTTCATGCGGCACGATATCGGAAAAGCAATAGATGAGGCGTGAGAAAACGGGAGTACCGGGAAGAATAGACGGTCTGGAATCAAAAGGGTTCGGAAGAAAAGGAGATAGGAGGAACTTATGATGAAAGGGAACATGCGTAAGGAAAAGGTACTGATGAAGAGCGTTCTGACGCTGGCACTGGTATTATTGTTCGGATTATTTGTACAGAATTTTTCCATGATAAGCCATGCAGCCACAGGAACGATCACAAAGGCATCTGTCAATGTACGTAAGGAGCCCAGCACCAGCAGCACGATAGTGGCGAGCTTAAAGCAGGGCAATACGGTGACGGTCAACAGCAAGACCAAGGGTGCGGACGAAAAGGTCTGGTATCAGATCGCGGTAGACGCCAATACCGTCGGCTATGTCAGATCCGATCTGATGACAGTTTCCGGCGATGTGCCGGAAGAGGGAGGAGGAACGACAACCCCCGAGAATCCCGAGACCCACACTCCTACGGTAGCAGTCACGCCGGTGCAGCCGCTCAGCGCTACAATAACGGGAAGCGAGGCGGTGCGCGTCCGTTGGGATGCGGTTATAGCGGCGGATAATATCGTTGCCCAGCTGGAAAGCGGTACGGCAGTTACGGTGACTGGACAGGCGACGGATGCAGAGGGTAATATATGGTATCAGGTAACCTATACGAGCCAGGGTACAGAAGGTCAGGGCTTTGTCAGGGCTGACTATCTTACCCTATCCGGAACGGTGACCCCTGCTGACGGGTCGCAGCCCGAGAATCCTCCTGCAGACAATCCCGGTCAGGAGAATCCCCAGGATGAAGAGGCGCCGTATTATGTTGTATATGAGTCAAATTTGGAAGGTACCCAAGATTGGTGGCTGATCGACAGGTATGGAGGAACAAACGGAACCGGGACCAGATATTCCGCCAAGGAACTGATTGATTTCAGTGTAAAGTATAAGGATGAAAGAGCACAACTGAAGAAAAGCATTAATACCCAGAGAATCTTTATTGTGGTATTGGTGATCCTGCTTTTGGCTGTCGTGTTTGCAGCCCTGCTGCTGTTCTTTAAGATGAAGGATATGTCGGATGCCGCCTATTTCTCAGCGGTGGAAAAGGAAACCATGCGGGAGAGGAAGGCGAGCAGAGGCGACAGAGGAAGAGAAGCCCAGTCGGGTGTGCGGAAGAAGTCACCTTCTCCGGGGGAAAACCAGAAAGGCGTTGAAGCCAGACCGCAGGGTCAGGGCGGCGCGAGGCCGCAGGGTCAGCCGGGTATGAGGCCGCAGGGTCAGGGCGGCAGATATCAGGGTGACGGTCAGGGCAGAGGCCAGG
>CANPYG010000120.1 GCA_947588205.1 uncultured Acetatifactor sp.
CATAATGCACCTCCGAACTCATTATATCGTATTTTAAAGCACTTGTAAAGCGAAAATATTTATGACGTTTACTATAGCTAACTGGAAGAAGCCTTCCTTCTGGGTAATCCTTGCAGCCATTGCCGCCGTTATGATCCTTGCCCTGTGTCTGCTGACCAATCCCCAGCCGGAAAAGTTCAGCCTCAGTATCGTGGTGCCTGCCGGTAGTAAGGGGGCTGTAGTATATACCGATGAAGAGATTTCTCCCCTGGGAACTCGCCCCTCAGTTCAAATCCCTCCGGAATTTCCCCGCTGAAATCAAGCGGCACGCCTGTACCGGAGAAATAACTGCGCTTTCCATTTTCAAGTGTCCATCCGGCGGTAAAACGGCTAACCATTTTACACCATATCCCATTTCAAATGCAATGCTGCAGCTACACCAGCTCCACCTGTAAATAGCCTTTTGCTTCTTCATGGGTCAAATGGAATTTCTCGCATATCCTTTGCAAAATATCATTATCTGACATGCCTAAATCCCGACAGATAGAAATTGCGCCGAATATCTTTCCTTGTTCAATACCTTGCTCAATACCTTGTTCAATACCTTTTTCAACATTTTCCTGATCCCGCATCAACAATGTCATATATTCAGTCCTCCATTCCCTGTTTTTCTTTGCTTCGAAAACCGCAGCCTCAAGCCGTCTTACAAAAGGATCCTCTGACTCTTTTCCGGCAACATAATCCAGGAATGCTTTCAATTCTGCGCTCACATCGTTCCTATTGCCAGCGGCATTTAAAAAAATTTTAACAGTTCCATCACCCAGAGAAATGCTTTTATCTTCCTTGCATAAGTTCTCAAAGGTATAAATATGGTTCCCCTTCCCAAACACGTCGACCAGGCAGATAAAGATGATATAGCTCGGTTTCAGCTTCTTATAGGACTCTCCCCGATCTATCATCTGCAGGTCGATCATGCCCTGATAATACCTGGTTCTTTTGGGAAGCTCCCTCGTATCGGCAACCTGGATTTCTATGTCATACGCTGTTCCTTTTTCATCTTTCACATAAACATCAAGTCTGACACTCTTCGCATCGATATCAACCCTAATGTCCTTCTGAAGCTCTGGGTACTCCACATGATCTATCGTCAGATCAGACAGTATTCTTTGAAGCAATTCTTTACACAGGTATGGATCCTGCATCACCTTTCCAAATATAAAGTCATTGGATATCCCCAGTTCTTCCCAATTCGTATATAATCCTACAGCATTTCTATTCTTCCCCTGCATATAATATCCTTTCCTCCTTTTTATCATACCATAAAATTTCGGGGTTCACAAGTTCTACCTGATTCGCAATATATTACTAAGTAACCAGTTACAGTTCACTCCGAGCCATTCGCTTAATATACAAGGATATTATAAATGGGAATATCATATTTGTCATTTAACACGCTGTTTAAATTAGACCCATATAAATTCGATTTGGGAAATCAAGGATAATGCTTTTCTGGAATTCTTCCCTCCTTTGCCTCTGCCATGGGAACCCTCATTGTCAGGCAGACCATTAAAACCATCCCGACAAAGTTTGAAGAAGCCGCAAGAATGGATGAGGCCAATCTGTTTCAGATCCTTGGCCATATCTTTGTACCCACCCTTGCGGCTTCCCGCATACCTTTCCTTCGGCATGATCTCAGCAGCCTTCCAGTGGAATAACTTTCCCTGGCCTCTGGTCATGACGGACTCCGTTTCAAAAAGACCCCTCTACCCAATATCCGGCTCATCCATAAATACAATCTCTCCGGAGGTCTTGCCTTCCGTTTCAAAAACGATTACCTCATTACGCCCCTCTTTCAGCAGCGGAGCCGGTATGTACAGCCGCTTCTGGGGCCCAATCTCCCAGAATCTTCCGATATTGAAACCATTTACAAATACACAGCCTTTTCCCCAGCCGGGAAGCTCCAGGAAGGTATCCCCCGTCTCCTCCACGAATAGTTCAAATCTGTAGAACGCAGGCATTCCCTCGGTATATCCCCTGGTGAAATCCAGCCTTTCCGGATGATCCAGGGGCAGCGGGTACTGCTTCCACCGGGTATGCATATGCCCGTTGATCTGTACACAGCCGTCGATTCCCTTCCTCTGCTCGTTCATGCGGGGGCCGAAGTTCACGCGCCCCATGTTTTCCACCAGAATCCGGATCTCCTGCCCCTCGCTGCACTCCACATCCAGGGGCTGTTCCTGTAACAGCTCATGGTCATAAAGATTCAGAAGCCTGCGCCCATCCAGGAACAAATTCGCCCTGTCATTTGCCTTCCAGAGGCGGATCCGCTCTAATTTCCGCTCATTGCGGACAGGAGAAGTATAGAGGATATAGCCGTAATTCTGTCCCAGGCGTTCCATGCTTTGGGGATATGTGCTCTCGCAAGCGTCAGACAACAGATCCAGCGATTCCATCAATCCGACCTTTTCCTTTACGGCAATCCTTCCATAAGCCTTCTTCTGGATCCGCGCAGTCAGCTTTATTTCAGGTATTTCCTTAAATTTACGGATAATCTCACGATAACGCCAATACTTGGGGGTATAATCCCCGGCCTCCGTAAGCACCGCGTCATAATCATAAGAGGTCACGTCCGGCGTGAGCTCGTCATAATAATTGGCTCCGTTCATGAACCCAAAATTGGTGCCTCCGATAAACATGTAAATATTCACATGGCCCATCCGGAGCATATCCTCCAGGTCGACAGCGCTTCTCTCCAAATCCCCGGTCATATGGCCGCCGTTGCCCCAGTGGTCAAACCAACCGACCCAGAACTCCGCGCACATTAAGGGACCACCCTTGGTATATTTCTCAAGAATCTGAAATCTTTCCTTCGTCCTGGAACCGAAATTGCCGGTAGTAAGGGCTCCCTCCACGCTTCCGCTTTTCAGGCTCTCGTCCCTGGGGTCATCGGAAGTGATGAGGGGAACGGTAATACCTCCCTCTAACAGCAGATCCCGCATTGCGGACATATATTCCGTATCATCGGAGAAATGCCCGTATTCATTCTCGATCTGCATCAGGATCACATTGCCGCCCTCCGTAATCTGTAAAGGCTTAAGCCGGGGCAAAAGCACCCGATAATAATCCTTTACATGCTGCAAAAAGGATGGGGAGGAACTTCTCACATAAAGTCCTTCTTCCTGAAGCAGCCATGCCGGCAGCCCTCCGAACTCCCACTCTGCGCAGATATAAGGCGACGGACGCAGGATCACATACAGACCAAGCTCCTGGGCGAGCCTCACAAAGCCCTCCACATCCGCCATTCCGTCAAAAACGAACTCTCCCTTACGAGGCTCATGGACATTCCACGGGATATAGGTTTCCACCGTATTTAAACCCAGGCCCTTCAGTTTTTCTAAACGGTCGCGCCAATACTGTGGCACAATTCTAAAATAATGGATACTCCCTGATATGATTTGAAAGGGCTTGCCATCCAGATAAAAAGTATCCCTGCACTCAAAACCCACAGACATCCATTTCTCCTCCAATATATCCTTTTATGGCATTTTTACTCTGTTTTTGTCAGAATCACGGTGGTCACGGTCATCTTCGGGATCACCACCGGCAGATCTACGGTATAATCACCTTCCTGCACGCATTCCAAATCTCTGGTATCAGAAGTCTCATAATAAGCGATTCGGTCATAACCTTCGCAGCCCGCCAGCTGGAATTCCTTATCCACCACATCTTCATTGATAAAGACCATCACCAGCTCTTCTTCTCCAGTATCGTTGACTCCTGTAAAAGCGGTGGGCATCATCTTGTCATAATCCTTGGTTTCCGTCTGGATATCCACACGAACATAGCCAGGGCGCACATAACGGCTATAATTCCCGAAGCTCCACAGCCGCTTTAGGGCGCGGAACTTCTGGGTGGGCTCATCGATATAGATCAGCCCGTCCCGGTATCCCCCGGGGGCAACCGCCACCCAGTTCTGCCAGGAAACCACATTTAAAATTCTCAGATCCTCGGCGATCTGTTGGGCAAGATGATAAGCGGAATCCATGGTCAGGTCGGAACCGTTCACCATCTCGCACCATTCGCTCATGCGCAGCTTTACATCCGGATAATATACCTTCATGTAATTGCGGTAAGCCTTCTTGGAGGTTTCGTCCGACCAGTAAGAATGATTATCAATCGTGTCAAAATGCGCCGCCAGCCTCTCGTTTTTCAAAAGGGCGTCCGTGTAAGCGATAGCCTGACCGCCCCACTCCCCGCTTTCCGGTCCGGAAAGCTTCACATCTGCCAGAGCCTCCCGGCTTTCCAGCTCATCCAGGAAAGCAAGGTAAATATCCGTGGTCTGCGCGGGCTCATAATGGGCTCCCTCCTGACCGCCGATCCAGTCCCACTGAGGCTCGTTGATGGGGGAAATAAATTTCACAGGGATTCCTTCTCCCAGGAAATGCTCCGCCACATCACAGACATAATCCGCGAAAGCCCCATAATTTTCAGGCGAAATATTGCTCTTCATTCCCGCGTCCAGATGTGCCTTCCCGTTGTCCGTCAGCCGCTCCAGGGGGCTGTTGCAGAAAAAAACAACCTCCCCCACGCCCAGCTCCACGGCGCGCTTCAGCATCCAGACCGCGTTCGCATCCTTCTCCCAGTCGTAAACCCCGGCTTCGGATTCAAAACTCTGTGCCCTGCGGTGGATATCGGAATAGCTTCCATTGCGGCTGTCCGCCGATCCCGCTCCCACGTTAAAGCGGTAACAGGTCAGCCCGATTCCCTTCTCCCGGTCAAAGAGCAGCTCCGCGATCCGCTCCCTGGAGCTTTCCCCGGAATCATCCACCACGTTCTCAAAGCCTCCCACATACTGGCTCCACCAGGCTCCGCTGGTCCCAAAGCTCTCCATGGTCTGATAAGTAGTATTTACGTCCACTGTAACCTTCTGATAATTCTTTGACGAAACCTCTCCAGACGGCACGTTCTCCGTTCCCTCCTCTTCGCCGGACTGAGCACTTCCCTGAGTATCCGACTGCCCGTCACTCTCCTCGACGCTTCCCTGAGAACCAGACTGCCCCTCCCCCGAGGAGCCATCCTTCCCCCCGCATCCAACAAGCAGCGAAGCCCCCAGTAAAATCCCCAGCCCGCAAGCAAAAACTTTCTTCCACATAACAACCGCAAACCTTTCTAATAAAAACCTTTGATAACCTCCCAATC
>CANPYG010000121.1 GCA_947588205.1 uncultured Acetatifactor sp.
TGTGCTGGAACTTGGCCTGAGCCTCCTCATCGGTAATGCTCTTCCAGACGCCGTTCTCATCCTTTTCGGTAAAGTAGACGCCGATGGGACCATACTGCAGCTGCATAACAGTCTCGCCGTCGTACCACTGGTCAAAGTACTTTAACAACAGTTCCGGATTGCCGCAGGCATCCGTGATATTCAGGTTGCCGGAGGTTACGCCGTCTGTGCCCGCACGGATATTCACGTTATGGCTGCCCTCATACTTGGTTCCCACAGGGCCGTCCATAGGAGGCAGGAACACATAATCATCCGCATAATCTCCCAGAATCTCTTCCTTTTCCCACCATACTGTGACGCCCACACGTCCCTGGGAAGCCTTGGCGATCAGCTGGTTCGTGGACTGGGAGAACATTTCCAGATCCATCAGGCCTTCCGCATACCAATCATGGAAATAGGTCACAGCATCGCGATAGGCATCCGTGGCGCTGGCAAAGAAGCATTTTCCGTCGCCGTCCACCAACAGATCCGCGCAGATATCACTGGTAAAATTGGTAAAGCCAAAGCCCGCATAAAAAATCTCCTGGCCCCAGCACCACTGGTCAAAGCCGGTGGAAAGAGGAATGGTCCCCTGGGTATTGCCATAAATCTTTTTCGCCATATCATTTTCCTTAAAGGCTACCAGGGCATCGTGAAGCTCCGTCAAATTGGTAGGCACAGGCAGTCCCAGATCGTCCAGCCACTTCTTGTTGATCATGGAAAACTCCGGCACGGAATAAATGCTGTAGTCGTATTCATCGCTGATGGCGCCGGTACGCAGCATATCCGCAGAGGGAAGTCCATAGATACCGCCGTCCGCCATGGTAATGGCAGATTTGATCTCCGGATGTTCCTCCAGAATAGCACTCAGGTTGGGCATGATCTCCGGGGTAATATAATCTGTCAAGTCGATAAAGGTGCCGTCTGCCCCATATTCATTGATATCGTTCATACTGAAATTGACGGCAATGAAGGCATCCGGAAGCTGGTCGCCGCCGATGAGGGTTCCTACTTTTTCCCCCAGGGAATCGCTCATCAGATCCCACTCAATCTCCACTCCCGCCTGCTCCGCCAGCTGCTGCAATACAGGGTTGGAATCATTGCCCTGGCTCAAAGGGGACATACCGCCCATCACCAGGAAAGATGTCTGATCTGCATCCTTTTTCTGATCGCCGCTGCCGCCGCACCCGGTCAGGCACCCTGCCGCCATCAGCGCCGTAAGACCAAAACATAATGCTTTTTTCAAAAAACCGCGTTTCATTTTAATCCTCCTTATTCTAAAATGCAAGTTGATTCTTATTTTTCATCCGACTCAAACGGACTTTTCTTTTTAACTTTTCCTTTTTTCCTGCCCGCCGGGGATGCTCTGATTAATTTCTCCTTCCGTCTGCCGGGGGATGCTTTGATTAACCCTTCACTGCACCGCTCATGAAGCCCTGC
Source organism: uncultured Acetatifactor sp. (assembly GCA_947588205.1). Lineage (GTDB taxonomy): Bacteria > Bacillota > Clostridia > Lachnospirales > Lachnospiraceae > Acetatifactor. Next base: position 1,459 of record CANPYG010000121.1, read on the forward strand.
TCAAAATATTTCTGGACGAAGGGATATATCGCCAGCATGGGAACTGCCGCCACGATCATGGAGGCGAACTTCACCAGCTCAGAAATCCTGTTGGCTTCCAGATAACCTGCCCCGCTTGTAAAGTTGCTCATGGCGGAGGAGGAAATCAGGATTCCCCGCAATACCAGAGGGAAGGGAGCCATCTCGTCATTCAGATAAATCAGGGCGGTGAACCAGTCGTTCCAATAGGCCACCATGGAGAACACCACCATAACCGCCATGATGGAACGGCTCAAGGGCACCACTACCTTCGTGAAAATCGTCATATGGTTGGCGCCGTCGATCTGAGCCGCCTCGATCAGATCCCTGGGCACATTGTTTTCAAAGAAGTTCCTTACAATAATGACATTGCCCATGGCAACGCCGCCGGGAAGGAACAGTGCCCACATATTGTTAAGGAGCCCCGTATTCTTTACCACCAGGTAGGTAGGGATCAATCCGCCGCCGAAGTACATGGTAATAATGAAGAAAATGCTGAAAAACTTTCGTCCCGGAAGCTCTTTTACACTTAAAGGATAAGCCGTGATATAAATCGTCACCACGGAATAAACAGTACCGATCACCGTATATTTGATGGAATTGAGGAACCCGCGGAACAAATCGGGATCGCTTAATACCGCTTTATACCCTTCCAGGGTGAACTGACTGGGCAACAGGAAGGTCTTGCCCGCATATACATCATAAGGGTCAGACACAGAGGCGATGACCACATAGTAAAGGGGATAAGCTATGATCAAAAGGATCACTGCCGTCAGCGCCACAAGGATAATATCGCTGGCCCGGTCGGAAAGACCATGCTTTGATTTTGACTTCATATCGACTGCACCTCCTTATACAAAGCTTACGTTCGCGGCCTTCTTGGCGATCTTATTGACCACGACCAGCAAAATGATATTGATGACCGTGTTAAAGAGACCGATGGCCGTTGAATAGCTGTACATATGATCCACAATACCCTGCTGGTACACATAGACCGCGATCACATCCGAAGCCGGCTTGTTTAACTCCGTCTGGAGCAGGAACACCTTTTCAAAGCCTACGCTCATGATCCCGCTGGCGCTCATGATCAGCTGCAGGATAATCATTGGAAGCAATTCAGGAAGATCGATGTTGATGATTCTCTGGAACATGGAAGCACCGTCGATCTTGGCCGCCTCGTAAAGTCCCGGATCCACCGCAGAAAGTGTAGCCAGGTAAATGATCGTGCCCCAGCCTGCATCCTGCCAGATCCCGGAGGCTATGTAAATGGTACGGAAAGCTTCCGGCACCGTCATAAAATCCACCTGTCCGCCTATCAGCAGATTGACGAGACCGCCGTAAGGGCTTAAGAAAATACGGATCATACCGCAAACCACCATGATGGAAATGAAGTGGGGCGCATACAGAATGGTCTGCACCACTCTCTTATAACGTTTGAACCTAAGCTGATTGATCGCCAGAGAAAGGATTATGGGCACCGGGAAACTCCACAGAAGCCCGTAAACGCTGATCTTGATGGTATTGAGGATCATCCGTTTGAAATTAGGGGCGGTAAAGAACCGTACAAACCAGTCCAGACCCACCCATTTACTTCCTAAGAAGCCCTGCCTCGGCTTATAATCCCTGAAAGCGATCTGGATTCCATACATGGGCACATATTTGTAAACGATGGTAATCACAATGGGAATCAACAGCAACAAATAGAGCTGCCAACATTCCAGGATCCGTTTCCCAAGAGTTTTTCCCTGGGATTTGCCCTGAGAACCTCCCTGCGGCTTGCTTACTTTTGACGGGGATTTTTTCACCGCCGTCTTGGATAAATTGCTCACGCTTAAAATCTCCTTTCTGAAATACCGGCAAATGTCCATCGCCGCCGATATGCTTTGGCCGCCAGCGCCAGACCGGGTCACCAACCTGTATCCGAAGCCTTGGTCGCTTTGGTGAAACGTTATTTTATTGGATGGCATAACATTACCATAATCACCGTGAAATTGTCAATAGTTCAATTTGAAATTTCGTGAAACTTTCGATATTTTGTTAAAATAGGACAAATTTATTTAAGCATATTTGTGCATTATGCCTTTTCTTTTTGTAAATATCGTTTCACAAATTTTTATGAAATTCATGAAACCATCTTTACAACACAAACCAGATAAGATATAATGTAGCATATCGGAAGGAAAATGAGCGCGAACGTATGACGACGAAGTCGGCAGTGAGCATTCATTTTCACCCGATAAGCTAACGAATGTGCCCGGTGCGAAGCACCGCAGCTGCGTCAGCAGCTGGAAGCGCGCAGCGCGAGGCACATGAGTCTGCCGCAGGGAAGGAAATGATTTTTCTAAAGGAAATCAAAGCGGAAGACGGCGGTGCCGTCTGGCGCAGCGGACATTTGATTTCACCCGGTAAGCTAACGAATGTGCCCGGTGCGAAGCACCGCGGCTGCGTCAGCAGCTGAAAGCGCGCAGCGCGGGGCACATGAGTCTGCCGCATCTTCCTGCAAAGCAAACACAACAAATACAAACGCGAGGTAAACAAATATGACCAGACAAAACCAGGCCCCCACAATGAAGGATGTAGCAAAGGAGGCTGGCGTAGCCTTAGGAACTGTATCAAAGGTTGTAAACGGGATCCCGGTGGGGGAGGAATACCGCACCCGGGTAGAGAATGCCATTGAAAAGCTGAATTATAGGGTAAACAGCTATGCCAAGGGGCTTAAGAGCAACAAAACCTATATCATTGCCGTGATGATGCCGAATCTGGTGAGCCCTTTTTTTGCCAGGCTCACAGACTACATCAACAAAGCCCTGACCCAGCGCAAATACCGTATGCTTTTCTACGCCACCGACTATGACCCAGAACAGGAGCAGGAATATGTCATCCTCGCCGAGCAGCAGAAGGTGGACGGCATTATCTGTCTGTCCTACAACCCGAATCTTAAGGTCTCCGAGAATGTGCCCCTAGTTTCCATTGACCGTTACTTCGGGGCGGCCATTCCCTGTGTGGCTTCCGATAATTATAGCGGCGGACAGCTGGCTGCGGAAAAGCTCATTGAAAACGGCTGCCGGAACCTGGCTTTCATGCGTATAGGCTCCAGGCTCACCAACGAGCCGAACAAAAGGAAGGATGGTTTCGTCAATACCTGTGAGGTCAGGGGAATCCCTTATACCCTTAAGATTGTAGAAGACGGCACTCCTTACAGCGCTTTTGAGGACTTTCTCCAGGAACATATCAAAGAGGGAAAGCTTGAATTCGACGGCATTTTCTGCGTAACCGATTCCCTGGCCCACCAGATCCTGGTATCCCTGGACAGATTAGGGATCAGGGTTCCCCAGGACGTACAGATCATCGGCTTCGACGGGGCTCAATATTTTGGGGATATGGAATATTACTGCTCCACTATCGTCCAGCCCCTGGAAGACATTGCCGAGACCTGTGTGAACATGGTGCTCCAGGACCGTTCCGCCAAGGTCCCTTCCCTGGTATGCCTTCCGGTAAGCTACGCATATGGAGGCACTACGCGGGGATAAGTGGATTCAGTCGCCGCAGCATAAGCCCAAAATCGCAGTATAAACAGCATCTATCATGAAATACATATAGTAAACGTCATAAATATTTTCGCTTTACAAGTGCTTTAAAATACGATATAATGAGTTCGGAGGTGCATTATGA
>CANPYG010000122.1 GCA_947588205.1 uncultured Acetatifactor sp.
GCTCCAAGGAGGCGAGATGCTCCTGACGTTGGACGGAGATTTTTTTAAGGTGGTGCTACGCTTCCCCCTGTTGGAGGAAAAAGGGGAGGAAGCCGGGCAAGAAGAATACGCCCTGCCGGGAGCCCGGGTAAAACGGATAGAGATGGGATCGGATCCCGGTGAAGTATGAGGGTGAATCCAATGTCTCCTGCTCGGCGGCAGAATGCGATGAAAAATCAGAATTGCAATAAAGGGAAAGTAAGTTGATGGTTTGGGGAGAGATATGTTATTGAGAATTTTTAACGATCAATTACGGGAAAAAATGAAAGAGGCCCTGAAGGCTGTTCTGCCGGTCATTGCCATCGTGCTGCTTTTAAGCTTCACCATAGCGCCGGTTACGCCCAGTATTTTACTGTGCTTTCTGCTGGGAGCGGTGTTGGTTATGGCGGGCATGATGTTTTTTACCCTTGGGGCGGAGATGTCCATGACGCCCATGGGGGAGAAGGTGGGATCCAGGATGACCCAGAGTAAGAATATCTGGATCATTACGGGACTTTCTTTTGTGCTGGGTGTGATTATTACGGTATCGGAGCCGGATCTACAGGTGTTAGCCTCCCAGGTGCCTTCTGTTCCCAATCAGGTCATCATTCTCTCGGTGGCGGTGGGCGTCGGGATCTTCTTAGTGATCGCCCTTCTTCGGATCCTGTTTGGGATTGCCCTCCCGGGAATCCTGATTCTCTTTTATGGCATCACCTTTCTTTTACTGTTTTTTGTTCCGGAAAGCTTCCGCGCCGTCGCCTTTGATTCCGGGGGCGTCACGACGGGGCCTATGACCGTTCCGTTTATTATGGCGCTTGGATTAGGCATTTCCTCTATCCGTAACGATTCTAAGGCTGCCAACGACAGCTTTGGTCTTGTGGCGTTGTGTTCTGTAGGTCCTATCATTGCCGTTATGATTTTGGGCATGATTTTTCAGCCGTCGGAGAGCAGCTACAGCCTGGCGGCGATCCCGGAGATTGGGGATTCCGTAGAACTGTGGAGGCTGTTTCGGGTAGGAATCCCGGATTATATGCGGGAAATCGCGGTTTCCTTACTTCCTATCCTGCTGTTTTTTGGAGCGTTTCAGCTGATTTCCCTGAGATTGTCCAGGAAAGCCTTGATGAAAATCCTGATCGGTCTGGTCTACACCTATATCGGCCTGGTTCTTTTTTTGACCGGCGCAAATGTAGGCTTTATGCCTGCGGGCAACTATTTGGGGGGAATCCTGGCTTCGCTCCCTTATCGTTACATTCTTGTGCCGATCGGAGCCCTCATTGGGTATTTTATTGTAAAAGCGGAGCCGGCTGTTTATGTGCTGAATCATCAGGTGGAGGAGATCACCAACGGAGCGATTTCCGCCAATGCCATGGGAGTGAGTATGTCCGCCGGGGTGGCGTTTTCCATTGCCCTGGCCATGATCCGGGTACTGACGGGGATTCCTATCGTCTGGTTTTTGATTCCCGGATATTTCCTTGCAGTCGCGCTGTCCTTTGTGGTGCCGAAGATTTTTACAGCCATTGCTTTTGATTCCGGAGGCGTGGCTTCCGGTCCCATGACAGCCGCATTCCTGCTGCCGTTAGCCCAGGGAGCCTGTGTTGCCGTTGGGGGCAGCCTGGTGGAAGATGCCTTTGGAGTGGTGGCGATGGTGGCGATGACGCCCTTAATCACGATTCAGCTCTTGGGTCTTCTTTATCAATGGAAGCAGCGTACCGCGAAGCTGACGGCTCCTGAATATGCCTTTGCGGCGCTTCAAGAGGATGCGATCATTGAGCTGTAGAAAATTTTTATAGATTTGAATGGGGAAAGCCAATGTCAGAATTATATATGATGGTTACGATCACAAATCGTAACATGACACAGAAATTTATCAACTTTTACCGGGAAAACGGTCTGGAGGTTTCCATGATTTCGGTAGGATCCGGAACGGCAGCCAGCGAAGTCCTGGATTATTTCGGTCTGGATGGTTCCCAGAAGAGCGTCCTGTTTCATGTTGTGACGGATGCCGCATGGAAAGAGATCAAGCAGGGGCTCCGGAGAAAAATGCGGATCGATGTGCCGGGAATCGGCATTGCCTTCCTGATTCCCATGAGCAGTATCGGAGGAAAGAAGGCGTTGAATTACCTGACCAGCGGTCAGGAATTTGTCAAGGGGGAGGAATCGTCGTTGAAGGATACAAAATATGAGCTGTTGGTGGTAATTGCCAATCAAGGTTATACGGAAATGGTCATGGACGCCGCGAGGGAGGTTCATGCCGCGGGAGGAACTGTGATCCACGCCAGGGGAACCGGTACGGAAAAGGCAGATAAGTTCCTGGGGGTCACGCTGGTGCCAGAAAAGGAAATGATCTTCATTGTGGTAAAAAAGACACAGAAGAACGATATTATGCGCGCGGTCATGGATAAGGCGGGACTGGAAACCAAAGCCCGTTCCATCGTTTTCTCCCTTCCGGTGACGGATACCGCCGGAATGCGCCTGATGGAGGAGATGGAGGAAGAAGAGTGACATTTGATTACCTTTTTGATTACTTTATCATTTTAAAGGAAAGGAAAAAGCGCTGAAAACAGCCTAAAATAAGCCATTTTCAAGCGCTTTTATCAGTGGAGTAGACGGGAGTCGAACCCGTGTCCAAAAGCCCATTCCCTGTCCTTCTACTATCATAGTCCGTTTTTATGGTTTACCCCGTTCCCTCCAGTGTCGGAAAACGAACAATCCGACGCCTTCAGTAGCTTCATGGTACGCCCATGCGGGCAAAGCTTAGCGCATGTCGTTTCTCACATAGTCGATGCCCGGGTCCTTAAGTGTGAGTGCCTAAGGCCGGACAGCTGCCCTTAGGCAGCGTATGCTAAATTATCTTCAGCGTTTAGTTTAATTTTGTGATTAACGTGTCACAACGGATAGCTTCTCCAGCTGCAGGACCCCTGTCGAAACCTTGACTACCCCGTACAAGGTATTCCATACAGGAACAGTTATTAGTATAATATTTGTTTCCTGTTATGTCAACATCCTTTTTCAATTTCCCAAATAATCCTTTTTCAATTTCCCAAATAATTGTGTAATTGCATAATTCACGATATTATTATATAATGATTTCGCAGATGCAGGAGCCATGCCGGTTTTATCGGCATAGCGCCGTTTTGTGGCGCACGGGATTAAGGTAAGGCAATTATAAGATAAGGCAAAACAATTATGAGAAAGGGAGACACGCATTCATGAGAGATTTCATCATTACTACGGAGAGCAACAGCGATTTACCGAAGGAATATATCCAGGAGAACCAAATTGGTGTAATCCCCCATTATTATACAGTAGAAGAGGAAATCTACGGCGACGGGAAGGAAATGACCATCCGTGAATTCTATGACGCCATGCGCGCACAGAAGAAGGTCGGGACAATGGCGAGTAACCCGGCAGTAATCGAGGGGATGTTCGGGCAGTACGCAAAAGCGGAAAAGGATGTGCTTCACATCAGCTTTTCTTCAGCCTTGAGCGGTGGCTGCAGCAATGTACAGATGGTGGGAAGGCAGATAATGGAGAGCCACCCGGAGATGGAGATCATAGTAGTGGACACCCTTTCGGCTTCCCTCGGCGAAGCCCTCCTGATCATGAAGGCAGTTGAATTGAAAAAGGCGGGAAAATCGCTTCATGAGACGGCTGAAATCATAAGCGGTCTTGTCCAGAATGTGTGTGTCCGGTTTACCGTGGATGACCTCGGACACCTCTACCGCGGCGGGAGGCTGTCCAAAACCTCAGCGATGCTTGGCACCATGATCAATATTAAACCTATCCTCTATATTAACCCGGAGGGAAAGCTTGTCGCCTTATCCAAGGTCCGCGGGCGGAAGAAATCCATCACAACGCTGGTAGACCATATGGAGGAGCGTCTCGGTGATTTTAAGGAAAAGCAGATTGTGATCGGCATCGTCCATGGGGACTGTGAGGAAGATGCCCTGTTCTTAAAGGAGCAGGTGGAAGAACGCCTGGGCTATCATGACTTTATGATACAGCCGATCGGACCCAGCATAGGAGCGCATTCCGGGCCGGGCGCCCTGAGGCTTATTTTCTTCGGAAATCAGAGATAAAATATTTCATCGTCACACTTTTTACATATTTATGTTTTAAAATATATGAAATAAGAGAACAGCAATACCGAAAACATTAATATGTAAGAACAAGGAGCAGAATACTATGGAAAGACGCAAGATACTGGTAGTGGATGATGAGGGCAGGATGCGTAAGCTGGTGAGGGATTTCCTGGTCCGGAGCAATTTCGAGGTGGTCGAAGCGGAGGATGGGGAGCGCGCCCTGGATATTTTTTTCCGGGATAAAGAAATCGTTCTGGTAGTGCTGGACGTGATGATGCCGAAGATGGACGGGTGGCAGGTATGCCAGGAGATCAGGGCTTATTCCCAGGTCCCTATTATCATGCTGACCGCAAAAAGTGAAGAGAGGGATGAACTGAGGGGCTTCCAGCTCGGTGTGGATGAGTATATTTCAAAGCCCTTCAGCCCGAAGATTCTGGTAGCCAGGATTGAAGCGATCCTGCGAAGGACCAACCAGGCGGAGAATGTGGAGAAGCTTTCTTGCAATGGGATCGAAGTGGATAAGGCCGCCCATCAGGTCTGGATCGACGGGCAGCCCATTGACCTGAGCTTTAAGGAATTCGAGCTGCTCACATATTTTATGGAAAATAAGGGAATCGCCCTTTCCAGGGAGAAAATCTTGAACAATGTCTGGAATTATGATTATTTCGGGGACGCCCGCACCATTGACACGCATGTGAAGAAGCTGCGCAGCAAAATGGGGGAAAAGGGAGATCTGATCAAGACCATTTGGGGTATGG
>CANPYG010000123.1 GCA_947588205.1 uncultured Acetatifactor sp.
CATCCGACAAAGGGAAGGTCCATACGCCGTCCTTCTCCTGCCAGGAGGGAGTAAGGGAATTACTGCTTTCCCAGTTCCAGGACCAGACTATGATCTCCACATCGGATACGAGTTCCATGGTAAAGCTTAAACTTGCCCTCTCCCCGACAGGTCTGTAGGAATAAATGCCCCCACTGTGCTCCTTCGGATCCAGGTCCTTCAGCGTCCGGCTTTCACCGTCCGATATGCATACCAGGCTGGTAATGACCGGCTTCACAGTTGTTCCATAGGTATCCCCTTCATCGAACAGCCTGACCTCCACGTCGGGGAGTCCGGGACAGATAGAATCCAGATAATCCCAGTCGATTCCTTCCGGAAGATAATAAACTGCCTTTTCCCTCTGCAGCGAAAGGACCTTCACATAGGAATCATAAAGCTGCACCAGAATATATTCCATGCTGTCTCCATAATATGCAAAATCCATGAACCTGCCATTCTCCGGGAAGGAATATCTGCCTGTTATATCCTGCATCGTCAGATTCGCAAGATACTCGTTGACGGCGGACGCGTCCACAAAATCCAGCTCTGGATAATACTCCCCGCCTTCCACGGTAATACTGTACAGGTCAAGGTCGGCGGAGGAAGGCTCCTTTCCCTGAAATATCGTCTCCATTCCCGTATGCTCCCCATAAGCAAGAGACACATACCCGCAGCTCATGCAGAGCAGGAAAAAGAAAAGAGCGACCGTAAAGGCACCGCTGTGCTTCTTTTTCCTTCCGCTTTCTGATTTGCCGCCTGGCCCAACGACCTCCTTCAGCCGGTACCGCATGGCGGAGGCCGCGGACGAAAGGCAGGTCGTAAAACCACGGTCATCTCCCGCCGCTTTTAAAAGAAGCTCCGCATATCTTTGCCGCTGGGAAGCGTCACCGCCCTGCAGGACGGCTTCATCACAGCTCAGTTCCAGATCCTCCGCGCTTTTCTTCCCCGCGACCCACATAAAAGGATTAAACCAGCACACAGCGACACAGAATATCAGGAAAAACTTTGTCCAGGCGTCTTCCCTTCCGATATGGACCAATTCATGCCGAAAGATCAAATGATACTCTTCCTCCGTGAATGCCCTGGCCGGCAGCACGATCCGCATACTTTTCCGGAACAGACCTATGGATAACGGTGTCCGGACGTAGCAGGAACGCACCAGTTTAAATTTAGGCTTCTTAAAATTTGCGTTTTTTACCTCGCTCTCCAGAATCTCCAGCACCGCCGCATCCATGACAGGCTCCGACTTTTCCAGAACTAATCTGCGGAAAATAAGGTGGGATATCATCTTCCAGATCATGACAAAAGTAAAGCCTGTAAACCATACCAAAAAAAGCGCCCACACCAGCCACTCGGGCACGGCGACGACCCATAAGGGCTCAGGAACCTCCATATAACTGAATATTGTAAAATAAAGGTACGTAGGGATGATCCAGAGCAATGCACAGGCCCTGGCACTGATCTGTTTTCTCAAGAGGGGAAGTACCATAAGCAGGAACATATCATAAACTGAAATATGCAGAAAAAGTCCCAAAAACGTACCCGTCAGCTCCGGCACAGCCTTCTGTACCCCAAAATTCCAGATCGCCATTATGCTAAATAAAAGGAAAACACAGGGAAGCGCCATTGCGGGAACGTAGGGAAGATACCTCTGCCTGTCCCCATCCACCGTTTCCTTACCGCTTTCCTGCCCATCCCTGAAAAAAACGTCTGCAGCCAATACTAAGCTGATAATCAGGCAGAAAAAGCCCTTCAGCAAAACCTCAGTGCTCATAATTTTCCTTTCTCCAAAAGGTCGCGCAGTTCGGAGATATCCTCCTTTGTAAGACCGCTGTTACAAAGAGCCGTGGCAAAGATGGCAAGATTGCCGTTACAGAGCTTATCCAGAAAGCTCCTGCTCTGCTCGGCAAGATATTCCTCCTTTGCGACTAAGGGAACATACTGTGCCCTGCGGCCTGATTTCTCAATTCGGATAAATCCCCTTTCGGAGAGTCTCGTCAGCAGGGTCAAAAGCGTGGTAAGGGCCATTGGATGCGTATCATGCAGTATCACGTCGATATCCGCCCTTGAGACCGGCGGCGTACATTCCCATATGGCCTGCATCACTTCCAGCTCTGCATCCGGCAGCCTTCGAATGGAATCCCTCATTGCGTCCTCCTTTTGCTCTACAAATGTAGTTGTTTTTATTTTATTCTACAATCGTAGAGTTAATATGTCAAGCACTTTTTTAAAAATTATCCCCTAATAGATCAACACAATTATGATCCATCCCAGGCCGATCGCAATGGCGAACACCTGACTTCTGCAGAAATAACAGGTTATAAGGAAAAGGAGGATGCCTTTGGCACCCTCCCAAATGATTCTTTCATCACGCGCTAATTTTTAAAGCTGTGGATGGGAGCGGGTATCCTTCCGCCCCTGTTCACAAAGGCATCGCAGGAAAAAGGATTCACCGGCATAATGGGCGCATAGCCAAGAAGGCCGCCGAACTCCACAGTCTCCCCCACGCCCTTGCCGATCACGGGAATGATCCTCACAGCCGTGGTCTTCTGGTTCACCATGCCGATCGCCATTTCATCAGCAATGATGCCGGAAATAGTGGTCGCCCTAGTATCCCCGGGAATGGCGATCATATCCAGGCCCACGGAGCACACGCAGGTCATCGCTTCCAGCTTCTCTAAGGTGAGCGCCCCTGCGGACACCGCATCGATCATCCCCTGGTCCTCGCTGACCGGAATAAACGCGCCGCTTAAGCCTCCCACATAGGAGGAAGCCATCACGCCGCCCTTTTTCACCTGATCGTTCAGCAGTGCGAGCGCGGCGGTGGTTCCCGGCGCGCCTGCATACTCCAATCCGATCTCACAGAGAATATCCGCCACACTGTCCCCGATGGCGGGCGTAGGCGCAAGGGACAGATCCACGATGCCGAACGGAACCTTCAAAAGCTTCGACGCTTCCTGCGCCACCAGCTGACCCACACGGGTAACCTTGAACGCGGTCTTTTTGATGGTCTCACACAACACCTCAAAATTCTCGCCGCGCACCTTTTCCAGGGCAGTCTTTACCACGCCCGGACCGCTGACCCCCACATTGATGACCTTATCCGCCTCTGTCACGCCATGAAAGGCTCCTGCCATAAACGGGTTATCATCCGGCGCATTGCAGAACACCACCAGCTTGGCACAGCCTAAGGAATCGTCCTCTTTGGTGTACTCCGCGGTCTGCCTGATCACTTCTCCCATGAGCTTCACCGCGTCCATATTGATCCCGGTCCTGGTAGAACCCAGATTCACGGAGCTGCATACCCGCTCCGTAGAGGACAATGCCAGGGGGATCGACCGGATCAGCAGCTCGTCCGCCGCCGTCATGCCCTTGCTCACCAGCGCGGAATAGCCTCCGATAAAATTAACGCCCACTTCCTTTGCCACGCGGTCAAGCGTTTCCGCAACGGATGCGAAATCCTCCGCAGTATGGCACGCCGCCCCTCCGACCAGGGCGATCGGCGTTACGGAGATCCTCTTGTTCACAATAGGAATCCCAAATTCATGGGAGATCTCTTCCCCGGTCTTTACCAGATCCTTCGCCGCATCGTATATTTTGGCATATATCTTCTGATTGAGGCGCGCCGGATCCGAATCGATACAGTCGAGCAGACTGATTCCCAGAGTGATGGTACGCACATCCAGATTTTCCTTCTCAATCATCTGATTGGTTTCATTCACTTCAAAAAAATTTATCATTCTCTCTCACCCTGTTTTCAGATTCTGTGCATTTGATCGAAAATTTCTTCCTTCTGGCATTTGATGACCACTCCGATCTGCTGTCCCAATGCCTCCAGCTCATCCGCCATGTCCCCAAACTGCTTATACGCTTCATTGGTGTCCACCACCATCATCATATTAAAATATCCCTGTACAATGGTCTGGGAAATATCGAGAATATTGATATTGTTCTCCGCCAGATAGGTGCATACCCTGGCAATGATCCCTACGGTATCCTTACCGACTACAGTGATGATCGTTTTCTTCATAACCTTTCTCCAATCTGCTATGTTGCTTTGTTCCTATGATACTTTGTTCCTATGATACCTTGTTCCTGTGGGGCTTTATTCCTGTGTTGCAAAATTTTCACATAATCCTGACCACGGGCGAGATCTCATCCCTCTTGGCTACCATCATGCGGAAATCGCTGGCATTAAAGGGATTATCCCCCATGGTGATCTCCATGCGCACGGATTCATAAGCCAGCTCGGGCAGGTTATTCTCCTTGGATAAGTGTCCTAAAATAATGGTCTGCAGATTATCATGAACAATACGGCTTAACAGCCTTCCGGAATTTTCATTCGAAAGATGCCCCCGCTCCCCCAGGATCCGGCGTTTCAGGCTGTAGGGATAAGGTCCTGTTTCCAGCATATGTACATCATGATTGGCCTCGATCAGCAGAGCGTCCAGATTCTTCAGGCACTCCACGGTATAGTCATTGAACACCCCCAGATCCGTACAGACCGCCAGCTTCTCCTTCCCATAGGAGATCCGGTACGCCACAGGATCCGCCGCATCGTGGGAAACCCGCATGGGATTGATCGTCAAATCCTTAATGACGAGCTTCTGATCCGCCTTTACTTCCCTGAAAAGCTCAGGATCCATGCCGCCGAGTCCTACGCAGCGCCAAATCTCCCGGATCGTGCCTCTGGTTGCATAGACCGGAAGATGATATTTTCTTACCAGGACACCCAGACCGCTTATATGGTCCGCGTGCTCATGGG
>CANPYG010000124.1 GCA_947588205.1 uncultured Acetatifactor sp.
CAGCAGGTACCCATGCCCCTCGCCACTACAGCTGCATGGGAGGTCATGCCTCCGCGCACAGTCAGGACGCCCTGGGAAGCATGCATGCCTTCGATATCCTCAGGGGAGGTCTCAAGACGAACCAGAATGACTCTCTCGCCTCTGCCGCCCTTGCCGGCCGCCTTCGCTTCGTCAGCGGTAAAATAAACCTTACCTGCGGCAGCGCCGGGAGACGCAGGAAGCGCGGTACCGATTACCTCGCCCGCTTTCAGGGCGTCCGCATCAAAGGTAGGATGCAGAAGCTGGTCCAGGGACTTGGCTTCAATACGGCAGACTGCCTCTTCGGGAGTGATCAGACCCTCGTCCACCAGATCGCAGGCGATATTGATGGCAGCGGCTGCCGTTCTCTTCCCGTTACGGGTCTGCAGGAAATACAGATGTCCTTCCTCAATGGTAAACTCCATATCCTGCATATCGCGGTAATGATTCTCCAGCTTGTTGGCGATCTTAATAAATTCCTCATAGCATTCCGGCAGGTCCTCCGCCAGCTTGGTAATGGGCTGAGGGGTACGGACGCCCGCCACAACATCCTCGCCCTGGGCGTTGATCAGGTACTCGCCATAAATACCCTTTTCGCCGGTGGCAGGATTACGGGTGAAAGCGACGCCGGTACCGGAGGTGTTGCCCTTATTGCCGAATACCATGCACTGTACGTTGACGGCGGTGCCCCAGTCGCCGGGGATATCGTTCATACGTCTGTAAACAATGGCGCGGGGGTTGTCCCAGGAACGGAACACGGCCTTCACGGCGCCCAAAAGCTGCTCTCTGGGATCCTGGGGGAACTCCTCCCCGTTCATGGCTTCTTTATAAACAGCCTTGAATCTCTCCGCCAGGACCTTCAGATCCTCTGCATTCAGCTCGGTATCATAATGAACGCCCTTCTCGGCCTTCATCTCATCTATAATCTTTTCAAAATAGGACTTGGGAACCTCCATCACCACATCGGAATACATCTGGATAAAACGGCGGTAGGAATCATATGCAAATCTGGGATTGCCTGTCTTCTTCGCAAAGCCTTCCACGGCCACATCGTTCAATCCCAGGTTCAGAATCGTGTCCATCATGCCGGGCATGGACGCCCTCGCTCCGGAACGGACGGATACCAGAAGGGGATCCTCGGTATCGCCGAAGCTCTTGCCCATCAGATTCTCCAGATCCTTAAGGTTGGCAAAAATCTGCTCCTTAATCTCATCGGAAATCTGCTTCCCATTCTCATAATAATCAGTACATGCTTCCGTAGTGACTGTAAAGCCCTGCGGAATCGGAAGGCCCAGATTGGTCATCTCAGCCAGGTTGGCACCCTTGCCGCCCAGAAGATTCCTCATATCCGCGCTTCCCTCTTTGAACTTATAGACCCATTTCTTCATGCCTTTCGTCTCCCTTTTCATTTTCTTTTCTCAAAATTCCTTCTATTGATAAGCACTTCCATATTGTAACAATTTACCAAAGGAATATCAAGGTGCTTTTCGTAAAATTTTGACATCCTATAAATTTTCGTGCATCTTGACTAATATTTTTCCCACAAATTGGATGAATTTGTATGGTACTATAGTACCAAATTCAGGTGCTTTCCTGTGGATAAAAACTGTCAAATATGTATATGTCAAAATGCTTCCTTGCCCGCCTTAACTCCTCCTCGCTTTTAATTGTATAAGCTACCGCGGTATTGCGGTACAGACCATGACAGAGCCTTCTGGAAAGATTGCCCTGATGCCTGTGATTATAGGCGATAAAGTCCGGTTTTGTAATGAAATTCAGCAAAAGCATCTCCACAAGGAAAAGGATCAGGTTCACGTTCTGTCCTCCCAGAAGGAAAGCATCGGAGAGCTGTCCCCTGACAATCCGGGGACGGTTACGCCGGTACCAGTAGACGCCCAGGGGGTTGAAGGACTCAATACAGTAAAGCCCGGGATAATCCTTTAGGACGGCATCCGCAGCAGGGCAGACAGAACTGTCTGTTTTTTCTATCTTAAGCTCCACAATCAATGGCACTTTGCCCGAAACGAGCCTGCAGACTTCTTCGAACTTCGGTATTTTTTCAGACGAACCAATGAGAGGGAATTGTTGAAGCTCTTCGAATGTGTAATCGCACACCTTGCCCTCCGCCCCGCACATCCGCTTCAGGGTATAATCGTGAAAGACCACCGGAACCTTATCCTTTGTCAGCTGGACATCCAGTTCTATCCCGAAGCCTGCATCCACTGCCCTGCGGAAAGCCTCCATGGAATTCTCCGGTGCATCGCTGCCGTTCCTGTGAAGCCCCCTATGGGCGTAGAGCACCCCTTTAAAGGGCTCCATATCCGGCTTATGGAGCATACGCGGCATAATGAATAACAAATAAAGCAGTATAAGAATCCCGACGATAATCAGGATATGAAAAAACGGATTCATGTTCTGCCCCTCCTTCTGCAGTTCTTCCGTGGTTCTTTTGTGGTTCTTCTGTGGTTTTTTCCGCACTTCTCCTGTGGCTCTTCTTTCGTTCCCCTGCAGCGCTTCCATGCGCCGCCTTTTGTGCCAGGCTTCAGTCATCCACATCAAAGTTCTCCAGCAAAGATTCCTTCTTCGCCGGCTTTACATCCCCGTGCCTGACCTGCGTCATGGTGAGAAATGCGACCAGGGAAAATACAAGAGCATATGGGAACAGGGTGCGATAGGATACATTTTCCAGCAGGAATCCGGATAAGATCGGCGTGAAAATCTGCGCCGCCATGGAAAAAGTATAATATGTACCCGTAAACTTTCCGATATCCCCGCCTTCGCTCATGGCAACGATCATAGGATAGGAATTTACGTTGATCGCTGCCCACGCCACCCCGATCAGGGCAAAGGCGATATTGATCGCAGGATGATAGCTTCCCGCGAAAATTGCCGCCCCATAACAGGCGGCCATCAGAAGGACGCCGCCCATGATTGTCTTCTTTCTTCCTATTTTGCTGGAAACCTGCCCTATGGGAATGTAACTGATGATCGCTGCGACGGTGGCAACCATCAGACAGTTGGCGAAGCTCCCGCCTTCCATTTTCCATACCACCCTCGTATACCGGGAAAAGGCTGTCGTCACAGCGTTGTAAGCGGTAAACCAGAAGAAAATGGACAAGAGCATGAATATCATGCTGCGCTTTACCTCCGGCGCCAGCACTGTACCGGCCCTGTGGCTATTCGTTTTTTCCGCGTCATCCGTGGAAGACCCTGCCTGCTCCCCCACAGCCTGGCCTGCATCCTGCCCCTTCGCATTCTCCTGCGCGACGTTCCCTTCCGACAGCTCATCGGCGAGAAGCTTCTTCAGCTTGTTCTCAGGAACCGTGATGACCAGAACCGCTACCGCTGCAGCCATGAGCCCGGCAATGCTGATAAACAGCGGCATATAATCCGGACGTTCTCCTTTGCCGACCAGAAAGCTGATCATAATGAGGGCATAAACTCCGCCCACCGCTCCCATCAGGTTAATGACCGCGTTTGCCCTGCTGCGGAGCCTATTGGGCGTCAGATCCGGCATCAGCGCTACGGCGGGAGAACGATAAAGGCCCATGGACAATAGCGTCAGGAATAAAGCAACCACAAACAAAACAATACTCTGCATCCTGTCCGCCACGGGCAGAAGCAGCATGAATATGACGGCCAGCGCCGTACCGCACACGATAAACGGCGTCCTCTTGCCGAAGCGTGTATCCACCTTATCTGATACTGCGCCGAAAACCGGCAGAAGGAACACCGCAAGGACATTATCCAGCGCCATAATGGAACCGGTAACTGTCTCTCCGATCTTAAACGTATTCTGCAGGATCAAAGGGATAATGTTATCATACATTTGCCAGAATGCACTGATGCTCAAAAAAGCAAGACCAATAAAGAACGTTCTTTTGTAGTTTAACTTACTTTGCATGACCTGCCTCCTTCTAAATTTAAGAAAACTGTGCCCCGACACAGGATATACCACAGGGTATTTTACACCAAAACAGACGTAAATACAAGAATTCTCGTATTTTTTTGAAAACACTCTTGCAAAATCTCCTATTTTCAGTACAATGAAAAGGCAGGACAAATACCCGGCAGGACGGCCAGGAAGGAACAAACATGATCAGTGCAAACAATGTGACCTACAGAGTGGGCAAAAAAGCGTTATTTGAAGACGTCAACATTAAATTTACAGAAGGCAACTGCTACGGTCTGATCGGAGCCAACGGTGCGGGCAAATCCACCTTTTTAAAGCTCCTGGACGGGGAGCTGGAGACTACAAAGGGCGACATTGCCATCACCCCCGGACAACGCATGTCCGTCTTAGAGCAGGATCATTTCAAATATGACGGCTATACGGTGATGGATACCGTTATCATGGGCAACCCCAGGCTCTATGAGATCATGAAGGAAAAGGACGCCATCTACGCGAAGGAGGA
>CANPYG010000125.1 GCA_947588205.1 uncultured Acetatifactor sp.
GGTGAGGAATGTGTATGTCCGGGGCTGTACCTTTGAAAATGTGTTCAGCATTGCCAGCATCAAGGCGATCCGGGGCAGGGGCAGCTATATCAGGAACATTCATTATGAAAACTGTTCCCTGGTGAACCGCGACACCACGATCGGCGTATCCCAGTGGTTCCGGGGGGCGATTTACCTGGACGGATTCTACGGGGCAAAGGAATTCGACGCGGATACCCCCGTCGATATAGATGAAAGCACTCCGGTGATGGAGGATATCTATCTTAAGAATATCACTGTGGAAACCGTAGCCGGACATGCCATCTACCTTTGCGGCCTGCCTGAAAGCCACGCACGCAATATTTTCCTGGAAAATATAAAAGCCCATGGGCAGTATGGGCTTTTCAGCAAAAATGTGGACGGACTCCACATGATTAATGTGGAGGTCAGATCAGAGCAGTACACACCGCAGATGCGACTGTCAGGACTCCCGGTGCAGCGTCACCACCACGACCTCAGGTCTGTTGTTCACACGAAGGGGCAGGACGCTGTTGCCAAGCCCCCTGCTGACGATCATGTTGGAGGAGCCTTCCGTGAAGAGACCGGCGTCGTACTTTGGGAAAAAGCCCTGGTTGGGCGCGATTAGACCTCCCACGAAGGGAAGGCGGATCTGGCCGCCATGGGCGTGGCCGCTTAGGGTAACATCAATCTGATTTTTAACATATACTTCGAATAATTCCGGTCTATGGGACAACAGGATGGTAAAGGGATTGCTCTTTAAAAGCAGTCCTTTTATTTTCGTATCCACCATGGCGGAGGTCTCCCCCAACAAATCTCCCTGCAGCGAAAAGGCGGGGTCATCCAGTCCAATCAACGCTATGGCATCTTCGCCTTTCCGAAGCAGCACGGATTCATCCCGCAGCACCCTGACCCCTGCATCCTTTAGCCCATTCTCTAGCTCCCCGTATTCCTCGATATAGGATTCATGATTTCCTGTCACAAAGAAAGTCGGGGCAAACTTTGCAGCCTTCTTTGCAAAATCCAGCGCCACCTGGAGATTCAGTCTGTTGGAATCGATCAGATCGCCGGTCAGAACGATGATATCAGGGGAGGCTTCCCCGATCATTTGAAGGAGTTTCCCATTGTCCTTCCCGAATTCGGTGTTGTGCAGATCCGAGATCTGGAGGATGGAAAAACCGTCGAAGGATGCGGGCAGGCGGTTGCTGTTTATGCGGATAGAATGGTACATCAAGGCGGTATTCCCCCATAACAGCCATATCAACAGAAAAACAGAAAGGACGAGGATCGTTCCCCACAGCCTCTTTTGCCTATAAGAAATTTTTTTCATTTATACTCCTTGTGCGCTTCCGTATTTGTCAGTTCAGAGCCAGAAAAAAGTTATGCTCGCCTGGATACATACAAATTTATGCGGCTTATCTTCAGCTTATCACAGGAAATATGGGAATGCAATGAGACATTCCTTAAGAAATACCGGAAGGATTTCTTAAGAAATGGTAAGAAACAGTGTTCAAAAAAGTTGTTTTATGTTAAAATATACTTCATACAGAAATCTGCGAAGCGCTGGCCTGGTTTCGTTTCCTTTGTCCCAAATAAACGGATAAGGGGCTTCGCATCCATCTGACATACGTAAAGAGAAAGGGGTATTTTATGGCATATCAATTAACAGGGCTTCCCGCCGATATGGCTCTTAAGAAATTGAGAGAGGGCAATGAAAGATACCTTGGGGCGGAAACGGGAAGCGGGAATATTTCACCTGCAATCAGGAAAGATACCTGTGAGAATGGACAGCACCCTTTTGCAATCCTGGTCACCTGTTCCGATTCCAGGGTGATTCCGGAGAGCATTTTCTCGGCAGGGATCGGTGAGCTGTTCGTAATCCGTGTGGCGGGCAATGTGATCGATGACCACCAGCTCGGCAGCATAGAATATGCCGTAGAGCATCTGGGCTGCTGTCTTGTGGTAGTGATGGGACATACGCACTGTGGGGCTGTAGACGCCGCCATTCATCATGACCCGAGCGGTTACATAAAGTATATTACGGACGAGATCAAGGCGGCTATCGGAGAGGAAACGGACGATTTCAGAGCCTGCTGTCTGAATGTGGAGCACAGTATCGCCCTGATTGAGAATAACCTGGATATCCGTGCGATGGAGAAGGAAGGGCTTAAGGTGGTGGGCGCCATTTATCATATTGAAGACGGGCGGGTGGAGTTTTTGGACTAGCGCTTCTGCTTTAAAGGGTAAAATTTTGGATTAGTGTTCCTGCCCTAAAAAATTCTTGTAGAAAAAAATTATTATTAGGAGGATGGATATGGGAAAAGCACCGAAGATTGGAACCTGTGTCATGTTTTCCAGAATGGATGATATGGCGGAAAAGTTTAATGTCCTGAGAAAAAATGGCTTTGATACCTGCCAGATCCTGTGCTGGCAGCCGGATCTTTGGACCGAAGGGAATGCGGTCGAGATGAAGAGACTGCTTGAAGAGTATGGGGTTACGCCCTCCGCATTTTGGTGCGGCTGGACGGGTCCCTGTGTCTGGGATTTCTATGACGGGCAGATTACATTGGGGTTAGTGCCTCCTGAATATCGTCAAAAGAGGATTGAAGAACTGTGTGCCGGGGCGGATTTCGCCCATAAGCTGGGAATCACGGATGTTGTGACGCACATGGGATTCATCCCGGAGAATCCCAACGACCCTAACTTCGCAGGCTTTTGTGTGGCGGTGAGGGCTGTGGCACAGCACCTAAAGCCCAATGGACAATGGCTCTTATTTGAAACGGGACAGGAGACCCCGGTCACGATGTTGCGCTGCTTTGAGAAGGTTGGATGCGATAACTTAGGAGTCAATCTGGATACGGCAAATCTGATTCTTTATGGCAGGGCCAACCCGGTGGATGCGTTGGACGTATTCGGCAAATATGTGCGCAATATTCATGCAAAGGATGGCTGTTATCCCACAAATGGCCATGATTTGGGGATGGAGACCAAGATCGGGGAGGGCAAGGTGGATTTCCGGGCTCTTTTCCGAAAGCTGGCGCAGTTAGGCTATGATTCTCATGTTACGATCGAACGGGAGATTGAAGGAGACCAGCAGCTTAAGGATATTTTGGAATCCCGGACCTATTTACAGGCAATGATAGACGAGGCATATTGATAAAAACTAAAGATTTAGGAGGGATGCTATGTTAAAAGTAGGCGTTGTAGGTATTGGCGGCATCAGTATGGCGCACATTCCGGCCTGGGAGGCAATGAAGGATGTGGAGCTGACAGCCCTTTGCGACATCCGGGAAGAAAGGCTGTCGCAATTTAAGGAAAGCAATTTATTGCATTTATATACAAGCTTTGATGAAATGTTGGAAAAAGAGAAGCTGGACATTCTGGACATTTGCCTGCCCACCTATCTGCATGTGGAGCATGCCCTGAAGGCTATGGAGCGGGGGATCCATGTGATCTGCGAGAAGCCTGTTTCCCTGTGCTGGGACGATGTGGAGAAGGTATATTCCTGTGCGCAGGAAAATGGGGTGAAGTTCATGGTTGCCCAGTTGCTTCGGTTCATGCCGGAATATGACGTGTTAAAGCAGATTGCGGATTCCGGCAGATACGGACGGCTTTTGTCCGGTTCCATGTCCAGGCTGGGGGGTATCCCCAAGTGGAGCTGGGACGGATGGATGGGCGATGAGGCCAGGAGCGGTCTGGTTCCTTTTGACCTGCATATCCACGACCTGGATTTTATGGTCTATACCTTCGGCGCGCCGAAGAAGATGGTTCCGCACCGTTCCAAGCGTTCCAACCAGGATTATCTGCATGTGGTTTATGAATATGAAGATTTCTTTATCTCCACGGAGGCTTCCTGGTATGCGTCTCCATATCCTTTTACCGCAGCTTACCGCTTCCAGTTTGAACATGCCATTGTCGCGTTGGAGGGAGGAAAATGTATTCTTTATGAAGAGAACGGCCGTGTATTGGATCTGTCGGAAAGCGAGAATGTACCGGAAGATATCCGCCTACTGCCCAATGACGCTTTTGGGAATGAACTGCGTTATTTTGCGGATTGCGTAAAGGGGGATAAGCCTGTAGAAAAGGTGAAGCAGGAAGAGATCGGCTGTGTTTTGAAGCTATTATTGCAGCTTACGTAAATGCGGTAGTTTGGCCGCGCCCAAGCTGAAACAAGTATTAAAGATGCAGAGGAAGATTTCAATGCGATAGTCAAACTGACTGAAAGCAAAATGTGAAAAGAGTAAAAGTATTTAGTTGCAGGATGATATGATACAAAAAGAAATCATACGAAAAGTAAAAATGCTTGAATGCCAAAGTAAATTCCAGTGACAAACGAAATTCCAGAGTGCCAGAGAAAATGCGGGGTTCAGCCAACTT
>CANPYG010000126.1 GCA_947588205.1 uncultured Acetatifactor sp.
CAGCTCAGGTTTCGCATAATACTGTACGGCAAGGGACAAGGCTCCATAATCCTTTGTTCCCGGTCCCGACTGCATCCTGTCAGCGACCTCCTTCTGTACCATAATGGTGATGCTTTTAAGCGGGATGCGGCTCTCCAAAAGCCGCATGATAATAGGGGTCGTTATGTAATAAGGCAGATTCGCCACCACCTTGACGGGTCTTCCCCCGTTCTTTTCTTCCACAAGGCGGTGGATATCCAGCTTTAAAATATCCTCGTTTATGATGGTAACATTCCCATAGGCGGATAACGTATCCTTTAGGATGGGGATCAGCGCCCTGTCAATCTCCACGGCAACCACTTCCCTCGCCTGCTCTGCCAGATACTGCGTCATGGTGCCGATACCGGGCCCGATTTCAAGAACACAGTCCTCCCCTGTGACCTCTGCCGCCCTGACAATTTTTTCAAGGACCCCTGTATCGATGAGAAAGTTCTGCCCGAATTTTTTCTGCGCCCGGAACTGATATTTCTGCAATACCTCTATCGTATTCTGTGGAACGCCCAATGTGGCCATATGTTTTCTCCTTTATCCCAAAAGATTGGAGCAACCCTTGGTAACGGACTGCTCCACACTCCATGTTCCGGTTTCATTTTTTATTATAAATACTGAAAATCCTCTAAAAAGTGAATACAGTTGTAAAGGACCAGCACATCCGTATCTTCACTCATATAAGGATCCATAAGCTGTGCCAGACGCCCGTTGTAATACCGAAGATCCACCACATAAATCCTCTCATAATGAACGGTCAAAAGCGGGATCACACAGTTTGCATAGGAATCCTTCAGCACAAACAGGCTTCTTCCGTTCTTATAACCCGTTTCTATCTCAACAAAGCCATGGTTATCGTCCAGGAAAAACCCGTACTGATTCTTCCCCTCCAGATAAGACTCCTCGTACATGGACTCCTTCTGAATATTATAATCGTATGTCACCTTCACGGGGCGCAGCTTGGTCTCCGGGAAATAGCAGATGGTATCCGCCCGCATGGGCAGATTGATCTTGGAATGCAGGGTTCCCAGGAAATGGTCCGTCACGGGCGTCAGGTTCTGTGGGTCAAAACGCACGGGAGCCAGTTTCCCGGTCTTCTCCAGCCAGGCTTCGTATCCATAATACGCCCCCAGGGAAGTCCAGTGATGATCCGTGCGGTAATAAATATCCTCCCCGGCATGTTCCCACAATTTAGACGCCACATCAATATAAGCATCGTCCCCAATAACCGACTTCACCTTCCCCAGCAGCTTTTTCTGGTCATAATAGGGCGCAAAGGGCGGCAGCTTATCCGACAGCACATTGTCCGCCGTGGGAGCCAGCATCACCTTCGCATCATATTTTTCCACAAGATTCAAAAGCAGCGCCAGCTTCTTCTCCACCTGCTCATCCGTAATCTCCTCCGGAAGATGCTGCTCCAAGAGGTAATCATCCTCCCCCAGATAGACGCCGCCTATTTCCTTGCGCTGCATTGCGAGCTCGCTTCGGGTCTTCAATTCGATCCAGTTATCCCGCCCTACGAACTGATCCGTCACATAAGCCTCATAGTCCTCCATATATTCACCGCTCAGAAGAGATTCCTCCGTCAATTCCGGCTTTTTTGCAAGAAGACGGTTCTCATTTTCTGAAAAAAGTCTGTCAGGCTGCACGAAATCCGCCACCAGGAACGCGAGCATGATACAGCACAAAAATCCCACCGTCAATCCGGCATCCCATTTTTCACGCACACTGACCGCCTCCCTTCTCAGAACCTGAAATACAGAAATGGATTATAAGATGCATCCACAATGTAAGCGATGGACAATAACAGCAGCAGCGCAGGTATCACCTTCTGCAGAAGTCTTCTCAGGGCAATGGCAATCCCGTCCCCGGAGGAATACAGGGCTTCCCCGAGCTTCTTCACAAACGGCGTCGCAGAAATGACTGCAAGCACCAGGATCACCGCATACTGCAGCAGCAGATAAAGCGCCCTGTCATCATACCAGGCGCTCCTGCCCTGGCCAAACATCGCGCAAAGATACGCCACAATGGCATCTGTCTTTTCCACCTGGAAAAGCACCCAGCCGATCAAAACCACAAAGGTAGAATATGCCCAGCCAAATATCCTGGGAAGCGCCTTCAGCACCTTTCCCAGGAAAGCCTTTTCCAGCACCAGGAACAAAGCGAACCAAAGTCCCCACAGCAGGAAATTCCATCCGGCGCCGTGCCAGATACCCGTAAGCATCCAGACCACCAGGATATTGAACAACTGCCTCGGCAATCCTTTACGGTTGCCGCCCAGGGGAATATAGACATATTCCCGGAACCAGCTTCCCAGGGAAATATGCCATCTGCGCCAAAATTCCGTGATGGAGGAAGAAATATAAGGGTAATTGAAGTTCTCCGGAAAACGGAAGCCTAAAATAGCCCCCAAACCGATCGCCATATCCGAATAGCCGGAAAAGTCAAAGAATATCTGCAGGGCAAATGCCACAATCCCCATCCAGGCGGCCAGCACGCTCATGCTGCCATAATCCATCGCAGAGATCTCCTCCCAGAGCATTCCGATATTATTGGCAAGCAGCACCTTTTTGGCAAGCCCCGTCACAAAGCGTCTGCAGCCATAGCTGACCTGCACGATATCCGCCTTTCGATCCCGGAGGTCGTTCTCCACATCCGTATACTTGACGATAGGACCCGCGATGAGCTGCGGGAACAGCGTCACGAATACGCCGAAATCCAGTATATTATGCTGCACCTTCGCCTTGCCGCGATACACGTCAATGGTATAGGACATGGTCTGGAAGGTGTAAAAGGAAATTCCAATGGGAAGCCCCAGCTTTAAGAGCGGGATCGCCGTTCCGGCCAGCGTATTCACCGTATCGATCAGGAAATCCGCATATTTGAAAAATCCAAGTACAAACAGGTTAATGCATATGGACGATACCAGCAGACACCTTGCAGCCGTCCTGCCCTTACAGTTCTCAATCGCCCTGCCATGGAGATAATCGGAAACCGTAGAGAAAAGCATCAGCAGTACATAGACGGGTTCTCCCCAGGCATAAAAAACAAGGCTGCCCAAAAAGAGGATGATATTCCGCATCCACCTGGCAGCCCGGTCCGGGAAAAAATATGTCACGAAATATAACGTCATAAAAACCGGCAAAAACCGGAACAAGAAAACGATGCTACTGAATACCATCCCAACACCCCGTCCAAAATGCCTCTCTTGCCCTGCATGGTGCGGATATCCATCCCGGCTCCGCACCATGCGGCCTTGCGTTCCTTATTGTAAGGTATCCTCGAGCGCCTTAACCACCTTTTCATTCTGTTCCAGGCAGAATGCGATCGTGGCTTCCTCCCCGGACTCCTCGACCTCCGTAACATCTCCGCCCAGCTGTACGTAGCACACATAGTTTCCAATGGTCTTGACAATGGAAGCCTGAATCTTGGCCATATTCTGCGGATATTCCATCGTCGAGGACTTCTTGCTGTCCTGATATGCAGTGAGTGCGGTCTCTACATCCGCAACCTTATCCGCCTTAGCCTTAATGACCAAAATGGTGTCCGCATTGGTGCTGATCATGGGCATCTCCGCATAGTAATCATCATATAAGTCGGCGCCCACACCAAAAAAAGCCTCTAAAAGCTCCGAATCCACCATACTGTTGGGGAAATAATTGCCGTCCACCGCAGTTATAACTGCCTGCTTCACAGCCTCCATTTCCTCGCTCCAGGTGCCGGTTTCAAAATTCGGACCTATTGCACTGCTGTCTCCGCCGGGCTGGGATGATTCCTGACCTGCATCAGAGCCTTCATCTCCGGAAGGCTGGGACTGCGTCTGTGTGCCCCCGGTGGAATCCGGTACTGAACTTTCCTCATTCTCCTTCCCACCGCAAGCGACTAAGGAAAAACACACCATCACCGCACAAAGTAATGCCGCTAACCTTTTCATAATATTTCCCTCCGTTTTCTGCAAACGCTGCAGTTATCCCTTACAGGCTCCCGGTTTCCCTCCGGGATGCTGTTGTCTGCATTTAATTTCCAGTATACCCCAATTCGCTCAGGATATGCCTGCAATCAGTCTATCATATTTTTTCTCATTTGACTAGGAAATTCTGAAATTATCTTTCAAAATCCTAGAATGCCAAAGTAAATTCCAGTTCATATACCCATACCAGATTTAAGTCTGGCACTCACTCCTGTATAATGGAC
>CANPYG010000127.1 GCA_947588205.1 uncultured Acetatifactor sp.
CATGGGACTCAATATCGCGATAAAGTGCCGAAAACGGTTGATACGCCAGCGGGAGCTGTTAATAAGAGTGGTACTTATTCAGGTACAGGAGAGTATGGAGATGTAGGTGGTCATCATGTTCATGCTAAAGCTGGTTTTAAAGGTGATGTAAATTATGACCCTAAAAAAGGTTTTTCAATAAGTCAGGATTTTATGAAGGACAATGGGTTAGACCACAATATTATGACTTCAAAACAGAGAGAACTATTTAAAGAGTTATATGATAGTGGAAGACCAAATACTTTAGAAGAACATACACGAATTGCAAGAGAAGCCTTAAAAGCTGGTGGAGCTAGTGATTCTATGATAGATGATTTAATTAATGCATCATTAAAAAATTTGAGTGAACAAGGTGTGACAGCACCTACAAGAATACCTTGGTATTCAAAATAAATATTAGGAGGAATGTAAGAATGGACAATTATTTAGAAGAATTTGGTGAGATTTTTATTAAGGAAGTGAGGGATAGAACTATTGATATATTTGATAGAAAAACGCAAGGTTTGATGAAAAGCAAAGAGTCCCAGTTATTATTTGAAAGAGTGACTAAATTGAATGATGAGCAAAAGTCACTAATTAGTGATATTATTCCTCAAATTGTTGATTTGAGTATTCATAATATGTTATGCCTATTTGAAGAACATGATGAATTTCAGATTATTGTTGGCGGAGAGAACATTGCAGATATAAGTGATGGGTTATCTGGTGAATTGTATACATCGGATGGTTGGATTGAAAAATTTTCAGAGCAAAGATATTAGATGAACATATCGTTTTAATTATATCTTCATTTAAGGTTATAAAAAATTAAAATAGAATATTGTTTCATCATGTAACCCTGAGTCGGAAGGTTTTACAGGAAGATACCTACCGTGGGGATGGGTTAAATCTCTATGCTTACTGCGCGAATAATCCGGTGGTGTATGATGATCCGAGCGGGCATGGGACTCAATATCGCGATAAAGTGCCGAAAACGGTTGATACGCCAGCGGGAGAAGCTGTTAATAAGGGTGGTGGATACCCTGTCAAGAATTGGAAAGGTCAAGAAGTAAAAATTCCAGATGGACATATAATGAGTCCAAGAGCCCCGAGCTTTTCTGCAAAACCAATCACAGAAGCAGGTCCAGGTGTAACGCGGCGCTTTATAGTAGACGGAAAAAGCATTTTATTTTCGACAGTATAAACACCATTACAGCACTTTCTTTTCGCTGACCGCACACTGCTGTCAATGAAACTGTGCAGTCAAATCGAAATCTTCCTGTCTGAATTGTGTATACAATAATGCTCCCGGCAGTATACGGACCGGACATGCCGGACACGCCGGAGACAGGGGATGAAATTGTCTGAAAAATATTTCAGATACAAAAAAGAGGTTCCGGTATAATTGTGCCGTCTTCATACACAACGGGTAAGGAAAAGACCGCATACACAGATGCACACGGCCTTTTCCTGCCCTTTTTCAGAATTGTCCTCAGTTTTTAAACACTTCATAAAACAGGTATTTAACGAATAGATGGATGGTGCGCCGGGCAGTGTTACCTGAAAACCTCAAAGCTGCTGGTTATTGACAGCTGCAAGGATGGTCTCCGGGTCAATGACCTGTTTTTCTGTCTGCCCGCCGATGATCAGGGCATCCGTCATCAGGTTGTCGATCATGCGGGCATTGCCCTGTGCATACCCGTGGACGGCGGACAAAGCCGCTTCGCTTAAGATGGAAAGGCTGCCGCCTGCCATCTGTATCTTGTGGGAGACATACTTAGCCACCTCCTCATCTGAGAGGCCCACAAAATCATAATGGACGACGACCCGCTGGCGGAGCGCTTCGTTCACGGGCTTTGCCAGGGTGCGGTTAAAATAGGATTCCCCGCAGAGGATGAGGGAAAAGCAGTTCAGGGAGTCATAGCCGTGGTTCATGATCAGCTTCAGGTCGTTCAGGATGGCCGGGGAGAGGTACTGGCATTCGTCGATGGCAAGGCAGAGGGGGCGTTTTTTCTCATGGTAAAGATAGTATACCTGCTCCTGCACGGCCTTGAACATCTGGGGCTTGGAGCCGGAAGGCTCCAGGCCGAGGACGGAACACAGAAGATAATAGAACTCTCTTATGCCGACGGTGGAGAGGCAGATATACTCCATATGGCCAAGGTTCTGGTTCATGCTTTTTGCAAAACAGCGCAGGCAGAAGGACTTGCCCATGCCGGGCTGTGCGGTAAAGACGCCGATGCCCCTGACATCCCGCACATAGGAGAGGCGGGAGGACATCTGCTTAAAATCGTTGGAGTAAAAACAGTCCTTCTCTTTCTGGCACTGCTTGTCAAAAGGATTGAAGGAAAGGCCGTAATAATCCGTGAACATCAGTTTCCACCTCCGATCTTCGTATAATCGACAGGGAGGCTGGTTTCCCGTTTTGTGCGGCAGTTTTCATTCTTATCCGTGGCCCGGATGGGGAAATGCTCCCCCTCATAAAGGATGAACGCCGATCCCATGTCTTCGGGCAGGTAACGGATCTCCACCTTCTGGGAGATGAACTGCATGGGGACGTCATAGCTTTTACAGTCGATGGGGACGGTGGCGTCTTTCCTTACCTTGCGGGTGACGCGGTTCAAGAAACATTCCTCCAGCCATTCCCGCGAGCGGGGGAGCCTCACATGGTCCTTTGAAGCCCGGTAGCGCTCAAAGGGGGAACAGCCGATGCCTGAGTGGTATCCGGTGTTGTAGGCGCGGATATAATCCTTAAGGAGCGCCTCAAATTCATCCAGGGAATGGATCTTTTCAAGGTCAAGGCCATACAGGAACCTTTCCCGCATGGATCTGAAGTTCCTTTCCACCTTGGCTTTGGCGGCGCCGTCCCTTACCGGTGCGTGCAGGAGCACGGTGCCGATGGAGCCGCAGATCAGGGAGAGCTGCTTATCGATGTAGGGGGAGCCGTTGTCGGTATAAAGCTTGTCAGGGATGCCGTAGGTGGAGACGGCCTGCTTGAGCACTTTCTGAAAACCGTAGGAATTGTCGCTGTAGGACAACCCTGCACCGACGATGAGGCGGGAATGGTCGTCAATGATGACGGCCAGATAGACCTTATGGGCCTTATTGTCCGCGGCATCGTTGATGTAACAGAAGTGGCAGGTATCGGCCTGCCAGAGCCTGCCGAAAGCATCCTCCTCAAAGGCTTTCCTGTCCTTGTGGTTCAGTTCCCGGGAAGACTTCAGGCCGTTGTTCCTGATGAAACGCTGTACGGCGTCCACGCTGACACCGGCAGGGATGAAGCCGTCCTGTACAAGGCGGATATGGATCTGGGTGGCATTCAGGCGCGGGTATTTTTC
The DNA here is from genome assembly GCA_947588205.1 of uncultured Acetatifactor sp. GTDB lineage: Bacteria > Bacillota > Clostridia > Lachnospirales > Lachnospiraceae > Acetatifactor. The sequence continues at coordinate 3,357 of CANPYG010000127.1, forward strand.
TTTCAGGCGCAGGATCTCTTCGATCGCCGTATCCGGCAGAGCGCGGGGGATGCCCCTGTCGGAACGGGCCTTTGGCAGGAGGGCATCGAACCCGCCTTTTTTATAGAGGTAGAGCCATTTCTGCGGCGTCTTCCAGCTGTACTTCACGCATCTGCCGTCAGGCAGGGTAAGAGGTTCCTTTGTGATGCGCATGAAGTAAGCCGTATCGCTTCCATCGGGAACAAGCCCCTGCACGAGAGGGGCAATGAGGGCGAAGCGGAACTGGGCTGTCTGTATGGCAGCGTCACAGTCGATTGCCTGATTCTGGTTGTTTTTCTTTTCTTCCATGGGAAGACCTCCTTTTTTGTAGTTCCCTTTATGATAAAGGAGACAGAAAAAGAAGTCGATTCACAGGCTGTGGCAGACGGGGTAAATGTTTGCAGGGCTTAAACGGGGTCTTCCACAATCCGCCGGGTTTTTGTGTGACTGGAGGAAGCTGTATGCAGTCAGGCGTAAGAAGGCATACCGGAAGCGGGAGTAAGACCCTGTCTGTAATTCCACTATGAAATCAGGGGCACAAAGTTCCCTGTCACGCAGGGCGCCGAGCCACTGCTTCTTATGGAGCAGGAACAGTTTTTTCAGGCGGTAGATGAGAGGGACATTTACCAGATATTTTTCGCAGATGCCGCGGATGGTCAGCCGTCTGTGGAAGTAATCGGAAAGGATCATAAGGATCATGGGAAGGGAGTAAGAAAGGTATGGCACGATAAGATCCGGCAGGAGTGCGTGGGATCTTC
>CANPYG010000128.1 GCA_947588205.1 uncultured Acetatifactor sp.
AACTAGCAAAAGTCCCAAAAGCCGCTGTTTAAGCGGGTTCTGGGACTTTTTTCCTCAAAACACTGTCAAAAACCGGAGTATATACACAAGAAATGTATAAACAATGATTGTAAATTAAAGATAAATTAAAGGTTTTGTAAATAAAATATGAACGACCCGGAAAAAACTGAAAGATCATATGAAAGAAAACGCATGGTTTATCTGCCCTTAAGCTTCTCAGGTTCCGGATAATCGATCCCAAAGGTCTCAACGGTCATGGAGCGGATCACTTGCTTTTCCAGGGGGCGGTCGCTATAATCTGTGCGGGTCGTCGCGATCTTATTCACAACGTCCATGCCCTCAATGACTTTCCCAAAAGCGGCGTAGGAGCCGTCCAGATGGGGACTTGTTTTATGCATGATAAAAAACTGGGAGCCTGCGGAATCGGGATGCATGGCGCGCGCCATGGAGAGGACGCCCTCGGTATGCTTCAGATCGTTTTTTACGCCGTTGGAAGCAAATTCTCCCTTAATGCTGTAGCCCGGTCCGCCCATGCCGGTGCCGTCAGGACAGCCGCCCTGAATCATAAAGCCGTTAATGACACGGTGGAAAATCAACCCGTCATAGAAATGCTTCTGGATCAGGCTGATAAAATTATTGACGGAAATAGGGGCGATCTCGGGATATAATTCTGCCTTTATCACATCGCCGTTCTTCATTGTAATCGTAACAATCGGGTTTGGATTCATGTTTGATTCCATCCTTTCAGTATTATTTTGACTTCTCACCTATTTTAGCGTATTATGGAAGAAACGTAAAGGGGGTTATTCCATGTTTTATCTGAAAAGAGTGGAGGCGCTTCTGGAGGAGGAGAATGCCCGCGCGGGGCTTGAAGGCCTGGGAGATCGGCTTGGGAAGCAGGGGATTGTATTTCACGCCGTTTCGTTAAGAAATGCGTTAAGAAAAGGGGAGAAGGGTTTTTCGGAGAAGGATCCGGATCAAATTGCGGGAAAAGCAGCCCTGAAGGAGTTCTTTTCGGCGGCAGGAGACCGGATAAAGCCCGCGGACGGCGCGTTGTGGATAACAGACAGCCCGGAAATAGCAGAGCTTATTATGGAACAGGAGCTTCCCCTTTTAGTGTATCTTCATCTGTGGAACAGGGAGGCTTCCTTCCCTCTTGCGGGCTTCGCCATGGAAAAGCCACAGGAGCTGGACATACAATATCTGGAAAATGTATATCGGAGATTTGCGGATATCCCGTGGGAAATTTTGACGACAGAGAGGTGTCTGGTCAGAGAGATGACCCTGGAGGATCTCCCGGCGCTGGAAAAAATCTATGAAGACGGTGAAGTAAAGCGCTTTATGGGAGACCTGTATTTTCCGGAGCACGAAGGGAACCTGGGGCATGATACCCTGGGGGAGGGCAAAGAACGGGAAAGGAAGCGGATCGTTGAAAATTATATCCGGCAGGTTTACGGCTTCTATGGTTACGGGATCTGGACGGTTGAAGACCGTCTGAGCGGCGCTGTGATCGGACGCGCGGGTTTCAGCCCCCCGACAGGTGAAGTGCCGGAGCTGGGCTATGTGCTGGGAGCAGACTGGCGCAGGAAAGGGCTTGCCTGGGAGGTGTGCAGCGCCATCCTGGAATACGGAAAGGGCATGCTGGGCTTTGACCGGGTGCAGGCGGTGGTGCAAAAGGACAATATTGCCTCTGCCGCGTTATGCAGGAGGCTTGGTTTTCAGGAGGCTGGGGAGGCCGTGGAGGAGGGCAGGGTTTGCACACGTTTTCTTAAAAAGTTATAAAACGTTGGGGCATATTTTGCAGGATTGTATTCAAAAAAATCCAATTTTTTGCGGAAATATGTTTGACAAGTGAAAATTTATGAGTATAATGAGGTTCAAACAAAGGCGTTTTCACTTAAAATCTTAGGTGGGGGCGCTTTTATTTTTGCATTTTAGGATCCTTTTTGGGATGAGGGAAATTAAGGGCAAAGGAGCTTGGACGGGAAAAGCCGCCGGCTCCTTTTTTTATGGGATTCCTGATTCCGCGGGGAGAATAGGTTGAAAATTAAAGTTTTCAATCACGGAATTTGTGGTCGCGCGCTGCCTGACACAAAGCCGTAAATGCGCAGAAGGCGGCGCAGAAATGAGGAGAAAAGATGAATGAAGAAATGATGAGTGCTGTAAACGGTGCGTTGTTCAGCGTCTGGTTTTTGATCGGCGCGGCGCTGGTGTTCTGGATGCAGGCGGGCTTCGCCATGGTGGAAGCCGGCTTCACCAGGGCAAAGAACACAGGTAACATCCTGATGAAGAATCTGATGGATTTCTGTATCGGGACGGTGGTGTTTATCCTGATTGGCTTTAGTCTCCTGCTGGGGGAAGATATCCTGGGCTTTATTGGAAAGCCCGGCTTTGACATTTTCACCGATTATGCGAACTTCGACTGGTCTAATTTCGTGTTCAATCTGGTGTTCTGTGCGACTACAGCAACGATCGTGTCGGGAGCCATGGCGGAGCGTACAAGGTTCCTGTCCTACTGTATCTATTCCGCCGTAATCTCCGCAGTGATTTATCCCATTGAGGCGCACTGGATTTGGGGCGGCGGCTGGCTGTCCCAGCTGGGCTTCCATGATTTTGCAGGCTCCTGTGCGATTCATATGGTGGGAGGTCTGAGCGCCCTGATCGGCGCGGCCCTCTTAGGCCCCCGTATCGGCAAGTATAACAGGGATAAGGATGGTAAGATTACCAAGGTAAACGCCTTCCCCGGACATAATCTGGCGCTGGGCTGCTTGGGCTGCTTCATCCTATGGCTGGGCTGGTATGGCTTTAACGGCGCGGCAGCCACCAGCGTAGAGCAGTTGGGGAGCATTTTTCTGACCACGACGGTAGCGCCCTCCGTATCGACGGTGGTCTGCATGATCTTTACCTGGATAAAATATGGGAAGCCGGATGTTTCCATGTGCCTGAACGCTTCCCTGGCAGGTCTGGTCGCCATTACGGCGCCCTGCGACGTGACGGACGTTACGGGCGCGGTGGTGATCGGCGCCGTGTCCGGCGTTTTGGTGGTATTCGGCGTATGGTTCCTGGATTATAAGCTCCGGGTGGACGATCCGGTGGGCGCCGTGGCGGTTCATTTTATGAACGGTATCTGGGGCACGATTGCGACGGGTCTGTTCGCAACGACATCCGCCCCGGGCAACGACAGTGTTATAGGTCTGTTCTATGGCGGAGGCTTTAAGCAGCTGGGGCTGCAGCTTCTGGGCGTGGTCACAGTATGCGCCTGGACAGCGGTGACCATTACCATCGCTTTCCTGATCATCAAAGCCTGTGTGGGCCTGCGTGTCAGCAGGGAGGAAGAGATCATCGGACTGGATGCTACGGAGCACGGCCTTCCTTCCGCATATGCTGGCTTCAGCATCATGGATATTTCCAACACCATGACCATGGATGTCAATGAGAATACCAGTCTCGGAAGCGACAATTATGAGACGGCTACCCCTGTGGAAAAGGCCGCTGCCGTCAAGGTTGTGGCGCCGGAAGGGACCTCTTCCACCGGTATTTACAAGGTTTCCATTATCTCCAGGCTCTCCCGTTATGACCAGGTGAAGAAAGCCCTCAATGATCTGGGCGTGACCGGAATGACCGTGACCCAGGTGATGGGCTGCGGCGTACAGAAGGGCGCCGGAGAGATGTACCGCGGTACGGAAATCGATGCGACCCTGCTTCCTAAGGTGAAGATTGAAGTGGTGGTCAGCAAGATCCCCGTGGATGACGTGATAGAAGCGGCGAAGAAAGCCCTGTATACCGGTCATATCGGCGACGGCAAGATCTTTGTCTATGGTGTGGACAGGGTGGTGAAGATCCGCACCGGAGAGGAGAACTTCGCGGCATTGCAGGATGTGGAGTGACCGTATGGAACGGATCTTCAGACACTATCGCCCTGTGGGCGGACAGCTTTTCATTGACATTTTATTCCGGTTTGGATATTATGGTAATAGCCCATTTTCGACACTTAATTACGATGAAAGAGCCGGAACCCCGCATAAATAAAGGGCTTCCGGCTCTTGCCAATGGA
>CANPYG010000129.1 GCA_947588205.1 uncultured Acetatifactor sp.
ACAGTGCTGCTGCAGATACCAGTGCAGCAATTTTTGTTTGCTTTCTCATAATAATGCACTCTCCTTTTTCCTTTTTTTGATCCTTATGTAAGGACCTTTTTGGTTACATTACGAGGTTAATTATACTTCCTATAATGGAAATTAGAGGGGTGGGGAAAGAGGCGGCCCGAAGGAAGTGTTATGGCATAAAAATATGCCATTATGCGTGATATTCGAGGATGACGAAAAGCACACATAAGGATGACTACTTTTCTTGACAGGTACAAAATAAAGACGGCTCTTTTTCTCTGGAAACATAAAAGTTTAAACTTGTCGGAAAAAGTCGTTTGAAAAAGTTGCACATTAATCATTAATCTTGGTTGAAAAAGTTTTACAAGCGAGATATAATAAATCCATATTTACAAGCAGGAGGTATCCCGTTATGCTGAAAAGAAAAATTGAACAGCGCCTCGCCGAATGGAAAAACACGCCGGATCATAAACCGCTGATTATAAAGGGATGCCGCCAGTGCGGTAAGACTTTTTCCGTTCTGGATTTTGCCCGGAAGAATTATGAACATGTCGTTTATCTTAATTTCTTTGAGAATCCGGACTACGCCGCCGTCTTTTCCGGTTCTTTGGAAATTGACCATATCATTATGCTTCTGTCCGCCCTGCTGGGGAGCGAAGCGATATTCGAGGAGGGGAAGACTGTCCTTGTGCTGGATGAGATACAGGACTGCCCGGAAGCGAGGACGGCGCTTAAATTCTTCCGGATCGACGGAAGGTTTGACGTCATAGGAACAGGTTCCCTGCTCGGGGTGAAGGGATACGGCAAGGAGCCGAAATCCATCCCGGTAGGTTCGGAAACAGTGATCGATATGTACCCGCTGGACTTTGAGGAGTTTCTGTGGGCCTGCGGAATCGAGGCCCCGGTCATTGAAGTCCTGCAAAAAAGTATGGAAACAGAGACGCCGGTTCCGGAGGCGCTGCACAACCGCATGAGGCAGGTGCTTCTGCAGTATGTGGTTGTTGGCGGTATGCCGGACGCAGTGCAGACCTTTGTGAACACGAAGCGGATGGATGCGGTTTTGCGCATCCAGAGGGATATTGTCCGCTCTTATGAGGATGATATGGTAAAGTACGCGGAGAAAAAGGACAAGTCCCGTATCAGGGAATGTTTCCAGTCCATTCCGAAGCAGCTCAGCAAGGAGAATAAGAAATTTCAATATTCGGTCGTCAAAAAAGGCGCTGCCGCATCCAAATATGCAGGCAGCCTGCAGTGGATCGAGGATGCCGGGATCATTTCCCGGTGTTACAATCTCTCTATCCCGGAGCTTCCATTGGACGGGAATGCTCTGGAGGACATCTTTAAGGTTTACATGCGGGACTGCGGCCTGTTTGTCAGCATGCTGGAGGACGGCACGCAGTATGATATCCTGCAGGGCAATCTTTATGGATATAAGGGGGCCATTTTTGAAAACCTGATCGCGGATATTTTCGCGAAGATGGGGCGCAGGTTATATTATTACCATAAGGACAGCGGGCTGGAGGTGGATTTCGTGATCCGCTATCAGGGGGAATGCACGTTGGTGGAGGTGAAAGCCACAACCGGAAACACCAAAAGTACGAAAACGATCCTGCAGCACCCGGAGAAATACCATGTAAACAGGGCGATCAAGCTGGGCGATTACAATGTGGGCCGGTCGGACCGGATCCTGACGCTCCCGCTTTATATGGCGTTTCTGATTCGCTCCCTTTGAATCATATCTCCGCGTTCGGCTTCCAGGATATCGCAGATATATTTTGATGTGTAATATACCCGCATCGCATCCGCAATCGCTACAGTATCGTTTGGGTTTTCGCGGATAATCGAAAAGAATTCCTTGCGGGAAGGGATGCTTTTGATTATACTATAGACAGGAGATGTAAAGAAGGCAGGAATAAGACGCCGGACGTCCCCGCTGCCAGGTACAGGGACAGCGAGATCGTGGAAACGGTTGTCTGAGACGGCTTGAAAGAGATGTGGGTAGAGAAGGGATGAGGCTTATGGGCAGACCGCTGCCGATCGGCATTGATGATTTTGAAAAGGTGCGTAGTGAAGGCTATTACTATGTGGATAAGAGCCTGATGATACAGGACTTCATAGAAATGAAGGACGAAGCCGCCCTGATCGCCAGACCGCGGCGGTTTGGCAAAACCATGAATATGCGGATGCTGCAGGCCTTTTTCGATATCTCCAGGGACAGCAGACTGCTGTTTGCGGGCCTGCAGATCATGGCAACCCCATATGCCGGACAAATCAATTCCAGACCGGTAATATTCCTGACCCTAAAGGACTGCAAAGCCGCATCAGAGGAAGATCTGTGCCAGCTTTTGAAGATGGAGCTGTACCGGGAGTACCTCCGCTATGAAAAGCAGATACGCGGCCACTGGGCGGAGGATTCCTATGAGTATCGTGACTTTTATGGTATGATCGAAACGCTGAGGGATCCTAAGGCGCCCCTCGTCCGGCTGACGCCGGCGATACGGATGCTGACCGAGGCCGCTAAGAACTTTTATCAGATTCCGCCGGTGCTGCTGATCGACGAATACGACCAGCCGATCATGAGCAGTTATGAATATGGTTATCATGATCCGGTTGAGCCGTTCTTTTCCGGATTCTTCGGCCAGGCCATGAAAGGCAATTCAAGCCTTGGACAGGCGCTGCTCACAGGCGTACAGCGCGTGGCGAAGGAAAGCATTTTTTCCCAATTCAATAACACACAGGTTTATACTGTTACCGACCCCCAGTACGCGCGATATTTCGGCCTGGATGAGAAGGAGACGGAGCTGCTTCTACAGGATTATGGCCTTGCCCTCAATGATGATGTCAGGCGGATGTACGACGGCTACCGAATCGGAGGAAACAGCATGTACAACCCCTGGTCCATCCTCAATTATGCCAAGCGCGGACAATTGGAGAATTATTGGGTGAAGACATCCGCCAATTTCCTGGTAAGGGACGCTATGTCCAGGGCTAACCAGAATTTCTGGAACCGTTTTGACCGGCTTGCAGCCGGAGAAGAAACCGAGGTTTGGCTTACGCTCGATACCTCCTACGCGGAAAGGGACAGCAATCACACGCTTTGGGGGCTTCTGGTAAATGCGGGCTACCTGACCGTTGTGCGCCGGGAAACGCCGGAAACGGCCGTGGTGAAGATCCCGAACGGCGAGGTGATGGCGGAGTTCAATAATCTGGTGTCCGAAATAGCCGGCATTGAAGTCCTTGACTTAAAGCAGATGTTCGATGCGCTGATGAGGCGGGATTTCGACCGGTTCTTTTCTCTTTACCAGCTGGTGGTTATTTCCTGCACCAGCTATATGGATGCCAGGGAAAATGCTTACCATATGCTCTTTCTGGGAATGTGCATTTCCCTGCGGGGAGCTTACCGTGTAAGCAGCAATCTTGAATCCGGTTATGGGAGGAGCGATATCACGCTGGAAGCGCTTCTTCCGGGATATCCCAATGTCATTGTTGAGTTTAAGCAGGGACCGGACATTGATACATTAAAGGATGTCGCACTGCGTCAGATCCTCGACAACCGATACTATGTCGGGCTGACCGGCGAGACGATCTGCGTGGGGCTGGCCCATGACAAAAAACGTTGTGCAATGTCGCAAATGGTAGTAATGCCGCCTGAAACCTAAAGAAGCATCCTAGTATAATCGAAAAATCCTGATCATGAGGATATTTTCAATCATTTATGTATAACGGTCATACGGTAAGAATCTGTATGACCGTTTCTTTTTGACCGGAATAATACCTGAAATTTGTCAGCATTTTGATATATTCTGTCGCATAATCCCATAGTCGGTTCATCCTCTTCCCCCACCCCTCTAATTTCCATTATAGGAAGTATAATTAACCTCGTAATGTAACCAAAAAGGTCCTTACAT
>CANPYG010000130.1 GCA_947588205.1 uncultured Acetatifactor sp.
GCGGACAGCTTCTTAGATTATGAAAATGGAACCTGCTACTTTGATTCCGAGGAATTCCGCAGCCTTGTAAGGCTTGCAGAACTTTTGGAGAATGATACTCCAGAAAGATTGTCGGGTAGAAAGAATATTTTTCAACATAAGGTTCTGCTGAATGGATTTTATTCTTTTTACACAAATATTGTAGATATAAACGAGGATTTGCAGATGACAGGCTGGGGGGAGGAAGCCGCCAGTGTGGTGGCATTTCCCACTGTGGACGGAAGCAGCGGTATTTATCTGGAGCCGGCGGGAACTCCGATATATGGCATGTTGAGCGCAGGACGCCGGAAGGAAGGCGCCTGGGAATTTGTAGAGATGTGCCTCGCTAAGACGGATAAAAATGGGATGGAAGCGAGCAAGAAGGGTTATAGTCCCACAAAGACCTCAGAGTTGGAAAATTTGATGGCCTATAAAATCAGAATGTCCGAAGGGGAGAATGGAAGATTCCGTGAAAACGATGAGGAATGGATTGATCTCGATCCCACGGATGAAAAAGATGCGGAGCTGTTCCGGCAGCTGTTGAGCAAGGCGAGGCTGATTACAGTGGACGCGACCAATCCCGTCAGCTACATCATATATGAGGAGATGGGAACTTATTTTGACGGGGAGAAGGGCCTGGACGAGGTGCTTGACATCCTCCAGAGAAGGGTTCAACTGTATATGAGCGAGAACCAGTACTGAGGGTTGCCTGGAAAGTCTCGCTTGGGTGTGGAGAGAATGAATGAGAAAACGATGGATCTGTTTTACTTTGACTTTTTGTGTTCTTTTCGTTCTGGTTATTTTCTCTATATAAACATCCGACAGGGCTATTCCTGCCGGATGTTTTTCTGCTTCGCGTTTTTGTAAAATTCTTGATTTTGCGAAATAGATTCTGGTATAATACGAATGACGGTCTAAATGAATATCATGCGCTGAATGACTATATCGAAAAAGCATATACACCGGGGAAAACAAATAGTAAAATAAAGGTAAAAAGGGCAGGAGGCACAGATAAGGAGAGAGTATGAAAAAAAACGCATTTTTTTCACTTATATTTTTGCTGGTCTGCTTGACTGCAGCAGGCTGTGGAAAGGAAGACCCTTTGCCTGGATCGGATGGCAAGGATGCAGACGTTTCAAATAATATCATGGAGACATCCCGATGGAGTGCGTCTCATTTTCCTATGCCGGAACAGTATGAAGGGGCCACGATTGATGATGATAAGATCTATGCGTACCGGTATGGGAAGGACGGTGTGGAAATTTCCGTATTTGCCATAAATGCCGCAGATGCTCCCGATACCGTCAACGCTGCTGATGCCGCGAATGCTGCCGATGCCGTCAACGTTGCCGGTGCCGTCAATGCCCAGGGCAGCGTTGCACAAACACTGTCCTATGAGATACCGGGTGTAGTGGAAGTAAAGAGCATCTCTATAAATGCCTCCAAGCAGATATGTCTTTGGGGCAGTACAGAAAGCGGGGATAACCTGTGGCAGATAAACCCGGACGGAGGCATCAGCACCATTGAAAACATCGAGGTGGAGGATCTGGGGAACTTCCCTGAACTGATCAATTTCTATGCGGACAGCAATGGTTTTTACTATATTTGGTATAAGATGTCAGTGCCCTGTTCGGAGGTGTATGAGGACGGCGAGGAGGACTATTATACAAGGCTGGACCGGATTTATGTTAAGGACCAGCAGATGAACACCATTGTCTATGAACAGGTTCCGGATTCCTATAACAATCAACTGCTGGGATTTGCCTTTGATGAAGCCGGGATTCCCATGCTTTTTGCGAAGGATGGGGAAGGCTATTATTATGTGCAGAGGGTGCGTACCACGGACAGGGAGGAATATGAGCGCAGTCCCCTGGAAAATGTTGAACTGATGAACCTGGAAGGCTCCGGCACCATCGCATTTACAGAGGATGGGTTATTGTATACCCGGGAAGGGGCGCTGTACCTTTACCATCTGTCGGAAGCCCGGGAGGAAAAGCTCCTGGAGCTTTCGGGCGCGGGGATCATGGAGAAGGACATTATCTACCTGGGGAAAAAGGGCGATGCCATCGAGATCATAGATAATTATGCCGGGCTGGGGCAATCGGAATATACCGCTATTACAACAGAAGGGGAAAGTGTAAAAACGCGGCTGACGCTTGGCGTCATGTCTCTGCGGCCCAAAATGCGGGAACTCATCGCCGCATTTAACCGATTCCAGGATGAAGTGGCGTTGGAACCCATCGTTTATATGGAAGATGGGGATTGGGATTACGACGCAGGGTATCAGCGGCTGACGATGGATATCATCCAGCGCAAGGCTCCTGACTTGATAGACATTTCCGGTCTGGATTATGACAATCTGGCAAGGATGGGGGCTTTTTCCGACCTTTATACATTTTTAAAGGAGGACCCTGAGCTTGGGGAATCCGACCTGGTGTCCAGCGTCCTGCACGCGTATGAAATGGATGGGCATTTATATACCATATCCCCTTCTTTTCTAATCTTTTCCATGTGGGGCACCGGCAGCACGGTGAAAGGGCGGCAAGGCGTCAGCCTGGAGGAGATGATGCAGCTGCTTCGGGAGCGGGGAGGGGATATAAACAGTATCAAGGGGCTTTTTGCCGATGAGGACGTCCTCACCACATTGTGCGCGCTGAGCATGGACCACTTTATTGATTGGGAGGAAGGAACCTGCAATTTTACCGGGAAGGAATTCAGGCAGGTGCTTGATTTCGCAAAGGAGTACCAGGGGAAAATCATTGGCAGCCTCTACAGGGCCGTCAGGAACGGGGATATCCTCTTAGAGCTCGGGATCATTTCTTCTGTGGAGGATTACAGGCTGCAATCGGAGCTGTACGGGGAAAACATACAGTTTATCGGATATCCGACAGAAAGCGGAAGCGGGTCGGCAGCAGAGTTTACCGGGGCGGAACTGGCGGTCAATTCCATGGGGGAACACCAGAAGGAGGCCTGGGAGTTTGTGAGATATTTCATGCAGGACGGATATGACGGCGTGGGCTTTCCGGTAATGCAGGAAGGGTTCGATGCAATTTTAATGGATTCCCTGGAGGAAGAATATGTGGAGGAAGACGGGGAAACCTCCGCAGTTGTGAAGAAAAGCTATATCGAGAAGGACATTGTCAGCATTTATGTGACCAAATGCGATCCGGAGGATGTGGAAGCGATTAAGAGCCTGGTGGAGCATATAAGCGGCAAGTATCAGTACCATACGGAAGTGCAGAAGATCATTGATGAGGAGGCTCCGGCATATTTTCAGGGGCAAAAAGGGATAGAAGAGGTGTGCGACATCATCCAGAGGAGGGTAGCGCTGTATCTGGGCGAGAACCAGTATTGAGGGCTGCCTGGAAAGTTTCGCCTGGAAGAAAGGTGAATATAAGCATCCATCAGGGCTCTTTCTGCCGGATATTTTTCTGTTTCGCATTTTTGAAAAATACTTGATTTTGCGAAATAGATTGTAGTATAATACGAACGAGGTGATTTGCCGTGCGATTGATCAATCGTGACTTTTATCTGAACAAGCTGAAGGATGTCATGGGCACTCCGGATATCAAAGTTATTACCGGTGTCCGACGCAGCGGGAAGTCTAAGCTGCTGGAGGCTTTCATGGCCCATGTTCTGGACACTGATCCGAGTTCGAACATCATTCATATCAATTTCAATATGAATGCGTATGAGGGTCTGAATGAATATCATGCGCTGAATGACTATATCGAAAAAGCATATACACCGGGGAAAAACAACT
>CANPYG010000131.1 GCA_947588205.1 uncultured Acetatifactor sp.
TCTGAACATCCCAGAGACTTTCGTTCCTGGAATTTTCAGGGTCGCATTACTGTTTATTTGTCAAGGTTCCAGTGCTGTGATCGCTATGTCAATGTAAATTGACTTGTTCCGCGACAGCTTTTATAAGTTACCACATCTTTTTATTCTTGTCAACATCTTTTTTAAAAATTTTTAAAAAATTTTTTTAATTCTTTTTCCCAGAAGAATATAGCCGACGGAAACCGCCTGCTCCCATTCAGGCAATATATTTATAGGCTTCGTATTTGTCAGCATCCTGTTTATGACAGCGTACATGAAGATAGATTCCCTCCTCAAGATACTTTTGCTCCAGCACAGTAGCGTTTTCACAAAAATACGACGCCACGGCTCCCTGACGGTACGGGATCAGGAACCGTTCTTCCACATGCTCCGCGTATATTCTCTTTTTAATCTGATCCGTAAGTTCAGGAATCCCAATTCCATTCACTGCAGACATGTAAATATGGTCTCCCTTTATCTTGGGCAGCTCCCCGCCAGGCAAAAGGTCCGCCTTGTTTAAAGCATAGATCATGGGAATATCCCCGGCCCCCAGTTCCTTCAGCGTTTGGGCCGTGACCTTCATCTGCTGCTTATATTCCGGGTCCGAGAAATCCACGACCTGCACCAGAAGATCCGCGTACATCACTTCCTCCAGCGTGGAATGAAACGCCTCTATTAGTCCATGGGGAAGTTTGTGTATAAAACCAACCGTATCCACCAGGAAAAAGGGCCTGTTGTCCCCTGTCTCGATATTGCGGACGGAAGTTTCCAGGGTTGCAAAAAGCATATCCTTTTCCAGGACCCGCTTGTCCGGATTACTCCCATAGAGCTCCAGCATCCGGTTCATGATCGTGGACTTTCCGGCATTGGTATATCCCACCAGCGCCACCTGCGGCATCCTGGAGCCCATGCGCCTTTTGCGCTGTGTCTTGCGGTCTCTGGAAACCTCCTCCAGTTCCTTCTTCAATTGTGAAATACGGTGCTCTATTTTACGGCGGTCCAATTCCAGCTTTTTCTCGCCCACGCCTTTGTTGCTCATGCTTCCGCTGGTGCCTCCCTGTCTGCCCAGGGCGTCCCTCATCCCTACCAGACGGGGCAACAGATATTTCAGCCTTGCAGTCTCCACCTGAAGCTTTGCCTCTCTGCTTTTCGCACGCATTGCGAAGATATCCAGTATCAGATTCGTACGGTCCATCACGGGAAGCTCAAGGGCATCGTTCAGATTGCGCACCTGGGATGGGGAAAGGGCGTTATCAAAAATAACGGTCCCGGCCCCAATATCCCTGGCATAGTCACGGACCTCCTTCACCTTTCCGCTCCCGATATACATGGCATTGTTCACTTTTTCCAGCTTCTGGGTGATGATGCCGGCCACCTGCATATCACAGGCCTCGGCAAGGTTCATAAGCTCCTGCATGGAACGGTCAAAATTTTCCTCTTCCCCGGTATCGACGCCCACCAGAAGAACCCTTTCCCTGCTCTCCCTGTCCAGGCTTGCCTTATCTATACTTTCCCTGTCTATGCTTTCCTTATCCCTGTTTTCCATATCCTGCATACTCTTTCAGTTCTCCCCGTCCTTCCCCTGCGCGCATAGCTCCAGCTCAAACCAGAATAAAACCCCGTTGGTATAGTTCTGCACGCCATAAGTCTGATTCATAGATTCCATAATTGCCTTTACGATGGAAAGACCCACTCCGCTGCCGCCGTACTCCCTGGTTCTGGCCTTATCCACCTTATAAAACTTCTCCCATAAATGGGGCAGAGATTCCTCCGGGATCATTTCCCCGGTGTTAAATACCATGACCCGTACCTTGTTTTCCCGAATCTCCAGCCTGATATCAATTATTTTTCCGGGCCGCGTCGATGAACCATCAGCCCGAACGCGTATTTCATCCGCCCCGGTTTCAGGAAGATTTCCCCGCATGTCTGTGCAATGATTCACTGCGTTGGTGAAATAATTCATAAAGACCTCTTCCGTCAGGTATTCATCTCCCCAGACATATATGGGGGCATATTCGGCCATACGGACTTCTATCCCGTTCTGCTTCGTCAGGATCTGCGCGGACTGGATATAGTTGCGGATCAGCGTAACCACATCAAAACGTTCCATGGATACGGTATTGCTGCCAAACTCCAGTTGATTCAGCGTCAAAAGCTTTCTGACCATGCGGTTCATTTTGCCCGCCTCGTCCATGATCACGTCACAGTAAAATTTCATGCTCTCCGGGTCGTCATTTACGCCCTCCACAAGTCCTTCTGCATAACCCTGGATCAGCGCAATGGGCGTTTTCAGCTCATGGGATACATTGGAAATGAATTCCTGGCGCATCTCATCGATCTTTTCCTTTTTCTCGATATCCCGCATCAATTCATTGTTCGCGGTCTTTAATTCAGAAATCGTTTTCTCCAGGGAATCCGACAGTTGATTGATATTGTCCCCCAACAGGGCCACCTCATTGTGAAGCCTTTTATTGGGCGAGTGATACTTGGCGTCAAAATCGAGGTTGGTCATCCGCTCAGAGATGGAAGCGAGCTCCAGGATCGGATCAGTGACCTTTTTCGTCACCATCCAGATGATTATGCCTCCGATCAACATCATCCCGATTCCCGTATAGGCAAGAAACCTGTTTGCGATCTCCACGCTTTCCTGAATGCTGGGAATCGGTGTGCAGATCAGATAGGTACTGCCGTTAGCGAGCGTGCCGAAGCGGCCCAGATACTCTGTATTGTCCAGCCGGCTCTGCTGCTCTCCCTGGTAAATAAAACGTCCGACTACATCCGCTTCAATCTTATAACGGTAATACCCGTATCGATACCGCAGCACAACCCCTTTAAATTCCTCTCCCCCATTCGGGGAGGCAATGAGCAGATTGTTCGTCACGTCCAAGATCACAGTAATGATATTATTCTGGAACCCCATCCGCATGGTTCCCTCCAGATTGGCGACATCGATGCTGTCGCTGGTGATCGCAAGGTTGATCCTCTCGTAGACAGAATTGATATTTTTTGCCTTCTTGCTGATATAGTAACGTTCCAGGAAGGTATCGTTCAGAAACCAGCACAGCACAAAGGATCCGGCAAGGAGACTGATAAAGATCAGGGCGAACTGCCTTCTGATGGAATGATGGAGTTTTATTTTGTTCTTCTGCTGATAAGCTTTCCGCGCGCGCATTCCTGCCTACTCTCCTTCCAGCTTATAACCCA
>CANPYG010000132.1 GCA_947588205.1 uncultured Acetatifactor sp.
ATCAGGCCGCAGCATGACGCTTTTGACGATGTGCGCATGGAGTACGCACAGATGTTAAAGAACCAGCTCGCAAAGGGAAATAACGGCCTGGTGCGGACAAAGTATATTACCTTTGGGATTGAAGCGGATAATATCCGGGAAGCGAAGCCGAAGCTGGAGCGTATCGAAGCGGATATTCTGAATAATTTCAAGGTGCTTGGGGTATCCGCCTATCCGCTGAGCGGGGAGGAACGGCTGCAGGTGCTGTATGAGACATTCAACCCGGAGGAAAAAGTGCCCTTCCAGTTTTCCTATGACAGGGTGCTGCGCACCGGCATGGGGACAAAGGATTTTGTTGCACCGACCAGTTTCGTGTTTAAGAATGGGAAGGATTTTATGATGGGCAATACCATCGGTGCGGTGTCCTACCTGCAGATTCTGGCCCCGGAGCTGACGGATAAGATGCTGGCGGAATTTCTGGACATGGATCGGAACCTGATTGTGAACCTGCATATCCAGTCCTTAGACCAGATGAAGGCGATCAAGCTGGTAAAAAGCAAGGTGACGGACATCAACCGCATGAAGATCGAAGAACAGAAGAAAGCCGTGCGCTCCGGATATGATATGGATATTATTCCGTCTGACTTAAATACCTATGGCGGGGAGGCGAAAAGGCTTCTGGAAGATCTGCAGTCAAGGAATGAAAGGATGTTCCTTGTGACCGTGCTGTTTCTGAATACGGCAAGGACGAGGCAGGAGTTAGATAATGCGGTGTTCCAGACATCGGGGATTGCGCAGAAGTATAACTGTTCCCTGCGCCGCCTTGATTATATGCAGGAGCCGGGGCTGATGAGCAGCATCCCCCTGGGATTGAATTTAATCCCGATCAAGCGGGCACTGACTACCACATCCACGGCTATTTTTGTGCCGTTTACCACGCAGGAGCTTTTTATGGCGGGGGAATCGCTGTATTACGGCCTGAATGCCCTCAGCAATAACATGATTATGGTAGACCGGAAAAAGCTGAAAAATCCAAACGGTTTGATTCTGGGTACGCCGGGTTCCGGCAAGTCCTTCTCGGCAAAACGTGAGATTACAAACGCCTTTTTTGCCACAAAGGACGATATTATCATCGGAGATCCGGAAGGGGAGTATTATCCGCTTGTCAATGCGCTTGGCGGGCAGGTGATCCATATTTCCCCTACAAGCCATGACTATATCAATCCGATGGATATTAACCTGGACTACTCGGACGATGATAACCCGCTTGGTTTTAAGAGTGATTTTATCCTTTCTCTTTGTGAGCTTATCATGGGGAGCCGGAACGGGATTGAGGCGGAGGAGAAATCCGTGATTGACCGGTGCCTGCCGATTGTGTACCAAAAGTATTTTGAGAACCCGGTGCCGGAGAATATGCCGGTGCTTGGGGATCTGTACCAGTGCCTGCGTTCGCAAAAGGAAGTGCAGGCACAGCGCATTGCTACCGCACTGGAGATCTATGTAAATGGTTCCCTGAAAGTATTCAATCACCGTACCAATGTGGAGCTGAATAACCGGATCGTCTGCTTTGACATTAAGGATTTGGGAAAACAGCTTAAAAAGCTGGGGATGCTCATTGTGCAGGATCAGGTGTGGAATCGTGTAACCATCAACCGTGCCGCCCACAAGTCTACGAGGTACTACATAGACGAGTTCCATTTGCTCTTGAAAGAGGAACAGACGGCGGCGTACTCCGTGGAGATCTGGAAAAGGTTCCGTAAGTGGGGCGGCATCCCCACAGGTATCACGCAGAACATTAAAGACCTGCTGGCGAGCCGGGAGATTGAAAATATTTTTGAAAACTCTGATTTTATCTACATGCTCAACCAGGCAGCCGGAGACAGACAGATTCTTGCGAAGCAGCTCAATATCTCTCCGCACCAGTTGTCCTATGTGACGAACAGCGGCGAGGGCGAGGGGCTGATCTTCTATGGAAGCACCATTATCCCGTTTAAAGATAAGTTCGATAAGTCGCTGCGGCTCTATAAATTGATGACAACTAAACCGTCTGAGATGGAGAACGGGCAGAAAAGCGGGGTGTCCGGATGAAGATTGGATTGATTGATGTGGACGGGCA
Source organism: uncultured Acetatifactor sp. (assembly GCA_947588205.1). GTDB lineage: Bacteria > Bacillota > Clostridia > Lachnospirales > Lachnospiraceae > Acetatifactor. The sequence goes on from CANPYG010000132.1 coordinate 2,096, forward strand.
CCGCTGGCCGAACCTCTGCCTGATGAAGCTTTCAGCGTACCATAAAGCAAGGGGGGATACCGTAGAATGGCACGACGGCAGGAAAAAGTATGACCTTGTGTATATGAGCCGTGTATTTACGGACAGCTATTCCAAGGATTATACGGGAAATATCCGGGCGGACCAGATCATGAAAGGCGGAACGGGCTATGGGATGGATAACCGCCTGCCGGATGATGTGGAACATATCTGTCCGGATTACCAGTTGTATCCGCAGTTTGCGGGAACCGCTTATGGATTCCTGACACGGGGCTGTCCCCGTGGCTGCGGGTTCTGTATCGTAGGGGAAAAAGAAGGGCGCAGGGCGGTGGCTGTGGCTGACCTTTCCGAGTTCTGGAGAGGGGAGAAGGAGATCAAACTTCTGGATGCTAATTTACTGGCGTGTCCGGATTGGGAGAAACTGCTTCTCCAGCTTAGTGAGAGCAAAGCGATGGTGGATTTTACGCAGGGGTTGGATGTACGTCTGGTTACGCCGGAAAAGGTTCAGCTTCTGAACCGGGTCAGGACGAAAATGCTGCATTTTGCATGGGATAACCCGGAGGATGACCTGACAGGATATTTTGAAAGGTTTTCTGAGCTTAGCAATGTGAAAGATTACCGGAAACTGCGGGTTTACGTCCTGGTGAATTACGGGAGCAGCCATGAGCAGGACTTATACAGGATCTATACGCTGCGAAGCATGGGCTATGATCCGTATGTCATGATATATGAGAAAGCCACGGCACCGGATATTACAAGGAAGCTGCAGAGGTGGGTAAACAATAAATGGTTCTTCCATGCAGTGCCGGATTTTGAGGATTTTGACCCGCATTACCGGAAGGGCCGGCAGGGAAAGGAAGGGGAGGCATGAGGCGGTTTATGGCAGGTATCTTGCTGATCTTCTCCATTATCCTTCTTTCCATCAGTATTTATTTCCTGATGGGGATGTATGTACAGGAGAAGAAAGACGATTCGCTGCAGGAGCGGCTGAAAGAGATTTATGAGGATGATAACGGGGCGCAGGAGCTGCCGGAGGGGGAAATATCCCCAGCCGGGAAACCTGTGCCCTTTGTGGTGGATGCGGGGCTTTTAG
>CANPYG010000133.1 GCA_947588205.1 uncultured Acetatifactor sp.
TCTGCGATTATATTGAAAAGGTGGCGGATGAGTTCCGGCTGATCCATACCTTCCATGATGCGGGAAAACCCTACAGCATCAAGACCAGGGTTGCGGTGCTCCACAGCTGGGGCAGGCTGCGTTCCTGGACCTTGTCCGGACATTTCCATGAGACCTATATGCACGACCTGATCCATATCAATGAAGCCTTGTCCGGTCTTCCGGTGGATGTGAAGTTCATCAGCTTTGAGGATGTGAAAAAAGGCGCCCTGAAGGATGTGGATGTGGTGATCAACGCGGGCTACGCGGGAAGCGCCTGGAGCGGCGGCGACAACTGGAAGGACGACGAGGTTGTGACCGCCCTGACCAAATGGGTCTATGAGGGTGGAACCTTTATCGGCGTGAACGAACCCTCTGCCGTGGAAGGCTATGATAACTATTTCCGCATGGCTCATGTGTTGGGAGTGGATGAGGACACCGGCGCCAGGGTCTGCCACGGAAAATGGAGCTTTGAAGCCGCGGATCCCGAAGGAATCCTGCCGGAGGGCACGACCGTAGAGAGTAAGTCCAACCGCTATCTTACGGACGGAACCGCCAGGGTGCTGCTTGCGGATGGGGAGAAGCTTCTTGTGACCATGAAGGATTTCGGCAAGGGCAAGGGAATCTACTTGGCTTCCTTCCAGGTGAACCTGGTGAATACCCGGGCTCTGTACCAGCTGATCCGTTACGTCGGCGGCGAAGGCTTAAGCGGACTATATATGACGGATAACCTGTATACAGAATGCGCATACTACCCGGAGAGCAGGAAGCTGGTGGCAATCAATAACAGCGACAGGCAGCAGACCACCTATATTCCTACGGAAGTCGGGGTACAGAAGGTCATCATCGCGCCTTATGATACGGTGATCGTGGAGCTGTAAAGCCGGATGAGTATCTCTTTGAAGGTTGCCTTTTGGAGTTAGAGAAAGGTTCGGAAGCAATGTATGAATTTATTGGGCGGGAGTAAGTGCAGGCATCCCGGCTTCCCCGGCAGATAGAAAGAAACAGGAACTTTTGGAGGGTATGGTATTTCATTCAAGGTTCCTGTTTCTTTCTTCTGTCAAAAAACTGACCGCCAACGTTATCGCCGACAGCCAGTTTATGCTTGTTGAAACATCGCCCCAAACCTTTTGAACAGCCCCTGACGGGGCTGGTTGCTCTATTTTTGCTTTTTGTGCGTCGGTGGGCGTGGATCAGGGGAAATTGTTATAAACGACGGTGTTTGAGTATTGATAATCGCTTTTCATATATCCCCATATAGCACGCATCCATAGGTCTCTGTCCTGAAATTGCCGCTCCCGCAGGAGGGGTCAAAGATACTCTCATGGAATTGTTCCGGAAAGGCTTTACAACGAGGGAAAAACTGGATATACTAGGATTGAGCAGAATCATGATTGTAAAGTGAGTTCCGGGAGAAAAAGAATGATTTTAAGAAATGCATCTAACGGCAGACTGTTAAAAGATGAGAAGCTGATAGCGCAGCTTTTTGATATATTAAAGCAATGGATCATATAGGAGTAGGAAAATGACAGATGAAGAATGGAACGGGCTTTCCACTTTCGCTCAATTATCCAACATTGCGGGTGATGTAAAGAGATGCGTGGATAGTCGTCAAAATTTTCTGGCAGGGATTTCCAAGAAGGATTATAGCGAATTTTATTTTAATAAGGTTGCCAGTCTGCTTGATTCCTTATTACAAAAAGAAGAAAATATTCCCAGAAAACCGGAATTTTTGGATGAACTGAATGAGTTGAGGCGTTTCTTGAATCAGGAAACGGATGGGGAATATATCCTGAGGTATTGGACTCCGTTTATGAGATTTTCCCATTGATTTTGTGGATGGTTTGTAAATAAGGCGGTTGAAATAGGCTTCCCATGGCGGGGCGATGCCGGGCTGAGGGAAGCGTGTGATCCTTTGAGATGGGGGAGTATTCCCCAAAATGAACGTACAAGAAAACAAGAGTCAGAGGACACAATCCAATGGCTCTCTTATTTTGCCTATCATTTTTCCAAACGCCGAAAGCTCAGATACGTTTCCGTCAAGAAAAATTGCCGCTCCCACATGCAGGGTCTGTGTTCCTGCTGAGTTTGATACAATTCGCGTTTCCATAATCGATAACCATTAACTGCTAAAAAACTGCACGATGCTGTTTATTCCACAAAGGACTTTTTCGTCTTGAACGGCGGGCCTTTCATTCGTATTGTGGCTGTACACAACATCATGAATATTATAACAGTTCATATGATGCAGCAAAGTACAGGCTGTTTCATATGGCTTTTCTATATGTCCGTCTCCGCCGCCTACAAGTATAACGGCTCCCTTTTTTGATTTTGGAATAGGGGTCTCATTTCTGAAGAAACGGGCACAAAAATATCTCTGTAATCTGCTCCCTACATCCAATAATCGGCCTGTTAATTCTGAAAAATAGATGGGGGAGGCTATTACGATATTGTCGCATTTCTGGATATACGAATATACCTCCTGCATTTCATCGTGAATCGCGCAGCCGTCATTTTCCCAGCAAAATCTGCAATCCATGCATGGCGAGATATTACATCTATACGCGTTTACAATATGATTTTCACCATTCAGCGCATTTACCAGTTTTTCAACAAGTAACGCGGTGTCTCCATTTGCTCTTGGTGACCCAATAAATATTAGTGTTTTCATTATCGCTTTTCTTCCACTTATGATGTCAGTTTTTCCGATGCGCTCATCTTATACCCCAAACTGCAGCATACACCGCAAAGGCACACTTTTAAATTATCCTGCTCTTTGTATCAATCTCTGCAAAATTACATTGATGTTCCTGCTGATTTTGATACAAACAAAATCCCTCTCTACCACATCGACAGTGATGAGTTTTTCGGTCTGCTTTTCCTTGATAAACGGAAACTTTATTTGTATAATCCAAAATGCTTTGCTATTGAATCACAGACTTCTTCTTTGGTATCTACCCCATTATCTTCTCTG
>CANPYG010000134.1 GCA_947588205.1 uncultured Acetatifactor sp.
AGGGCGCCGTCCTGATCCATGTGCTGACCCAGAAGGGCAAGGGCTATGCGCCCGCAGAGCGTCATCCTGCAAGATTCCATGGGGCGGAGCCCTTTGATATCGCTACGGGGATTCCTTCCCATCCCAGAACGGTTGCCAATTATACGGATGTTTTTTCCACAGTGATGTGCAAGCTGGGGGCGCGGGATGAGAAGGTAGTTGCGATTACGGCCGCGATGCCGGACGGAACGGGCTTAAAACGTTTCCACAATATGTATCCTGACCGTTTCTTCGATGTGGGGATTGCTGAGCAGCATGCGGTGACTTTTGCCGCAGGGCTTGCCGTGGGAGGGTTAAAACCCATCGTGGCGATCTATTCTTCCTTTTTGCAGAGGGCTTACGATCAGATCCTGCATGATGTGTGCATTCAAAATCTTCCTGTGGTGTTTGCCATTGACCGGGCAGGTCTGGTAGGGAGCGACGGGGAAACCCATCAGGGTATTTTTGACTTCACTTATTTATCCGGAATCCCCAATATGCACATCTGTGCGCCTAAGAATAAATGGGAGCTTTCGGATATGATGAAATTTGCCGTCGCCTTTGGGGGTCCCATAGCGGTCAGATATCCCCGCGGCGAGGCCTATGCAGGGCTTAAGGAGTTCCGGGAGCCCATAGGGCTCGGGAAGGCGGAGTGGATCTACAGAGAGGACGGGATCGCGCTTTTTGCGGTGGGAAGCATGGTAAAAATTGCTGAAATGGTGAGGGAGCGGCTGCATGGGCTGGGATATCATGCCAGCCTGATCAACGCGCGTTTCGTGAAACCCTTGGATGCACAGGCTGTCCTGGATGCCTGCGGCTCCCATGAACTGATCGTTACGATGGAAGAAAACGTATCCTGCGGCGGTTACGGAGAAAAGGTCCTGGAGTGTATGGAACAGAATGGGAAAAAGAACCGGTTCCTCAATATTTCCATACCGGACAGATTTATTGAGCATGGAAGTGTTTCCAGTCTGCTGGAAGAATTGGGGATGGATGCGGATAGTATTGTTGACAGGATACTTGAGCTTCGGAGGGAAGAATGAAGGCGCGTCTGGACAGCCTTCTGACACAGCTGGGGCTTGCTTCTTCCAGGGAGAAGGCAAAGGTCCTGATCAGATCGGGCTGTGTGTATGTGGATGGCAGGAAGGCGGACAAGGCCGGCAGTATTTATGATTCCGGGGATGTTCCCATAGAGGTAAGGGGAGATGTGTTAAAGTATGTGAGCCGCGGAGGGCTTAAGCTTGAGAAAGCGTGCGATTGCTGGAGTCTTCCTATAGAAGGGGCTGTCTGTATGGATATAGGCGCCTCTACGGGAGGTTTTACGGATTGTATGCTGCAGCGGGGCGCCGCAAGGGTCTATGCCGTGGATGTGGGTTATGGACAGCTGGCGGAAAAGCTTTGTAAGGACAGCAGGGTCGTAAATATGGAGAAAACCAATTTCAGGTATCTGACCAGGGAACAGATCCCGGAAGAGCTTGATTTCGCCAGCGTGGACGTTTCCTTTATTTCTCTTACAAAAATACTGCTTCCTGCAGGAAATTTTCTGAAGACGGGCGGGGAGATGGTGTGCCTGATCAAGCCCCAGTTTGAGGCGGGCAGGGAGAAGGTAGGGAAAAACGGCGTAGTGAGAGAGCCCGCCGTACATAGAGAGGTGATCGGGAGAATCCTTGATTTCGCCGACTCTGCCGGTTTTGAAATCCTTCATCTGGAGTATTCACCCATCAGGGGACCGGAGGGGAATATCGAGTATTTGCTGCATATTTGTAAAAGGGAAGACGGGTCGGGGCTTATCACATCGCGCAAAAGCGAAGCGTGGCAGGAGGAGATCGCCCGCATAGTGAAGTCAGCCCATGAAGAGTTGGATCGGGCATAAGGACCCATATCCTGTTAAAAGCGGAGGCGCACAGGGATGAAGCATTTTTTAATCTATACCAATCAGCACAAGGATGAAGGCCTCGTGTTGACAAAGCGCATTCAACAGTATCTTCTGGAGAAGGGGCAGACCTGCAGCTTTCGGACAGGAGAACCGGGGGAGCAAAAAAGGATAGAGGATGCGGACTGCGTAATCGTCCTGGGCGGCGACGGCACAATGCTGCAGGCTGCGGGCGCGGTGCGCGGGCAGGGAATTCCCCTGGTAGGCGTTAATCTGGGAACTCTTGGATATATGACCGAGATAGAACCGGACTTTCTGGAACAGGCCCTGGATCGCCTGATGAAGAAGGATTACATTGTGGAAAGCCGCATGATGCTGCATGGCAGGGCGGTTTCCTGCGCAGGGGATGTGGTGGAGAATTATGCGCTGAATGACATTGTAATCTCCAGGAGCGGTTCCCTGCAGGTACTTCATTTTAATGTCTATGTCAACGGCCTTTTCCTGAATGATTATCATGCGGACGGAGTGATCGTGACCACGCCTACCGGTTCCACAGGATACAATCTTTCCGCCGGCGGACCGATCGTTGAACCCGGAGCGAAAATGATCCTGTTGACGCCCATCTGTCCCCATACCTTAAATCAAAGGAGCATTATCCTGTCTCCTGAGGATGAAATAGAAATTGAAATCCCGCTGGGCCGGGACGGAGGGAAGCAGATGGTGGAGGCGAGCTTTGACGGAGGCCACGCGGTGGCTCTTTCCACCGGGGATAGGATCCGCATCGTAAAGGCGGACAAGACCACGGAGTTTATCCGTCTTAACCAGGTGAATTTCCTGGAAATCCTCCATAAGAAGCTGAGCGGGAGCTGATTTTGTTAAGGAACGAAGAGAGGGAGGAGCACAGATGAAAAAGGTCAGGCAGAACAAAATTCTGGAGCTTGTGAAGGCAAATGAAATCGAGACCCAGGAAGAGTTGGTGGAGCTGCTCCGGCCGGAGGCACCGGCGGATCTCCTCCTG
>CANPYG010000135.1 GCA_947588205.1 uncultured Acetatifactor sp.
CGAGGGCCGGGGGAAATTTTATTACCGGTGAGGAGATCAAAGAGGCGTTTTCGTCTCTTTCTCTTTCGGAAGAGCAGATGGAAATGGTGTATGCCTATCTGCGAGAGAATAAGATCGGCATAGACGAACCTGTGGATACGGATATCGGTCTGGAGGAGGAAGAGAGAAATTATCTGGACGCTTATTTGGATTCGTTGAAAGCCCTTCCGGAAGTTTCGGAGGGAGAACGGGAGGCCATCACCCTATCCGCTATGGCGGGGGACCGGGACGCGACGATGCGGCTGACGGAGCTGATGCTGCCCGAAGTGCCTCAGATCGCAAAGCTCTACGCAGGACAGGGCGTCGGCCTGGAGGATCTGATCGGCGAGGGCAACGTGGCGCTTTCCCTCGGCGTTACCATGCTGGGCGCGCTGGAACATGCAAAAGAGGCCCAGGGTATGTTAGGGAAGATGATCATGGACGCCATGGAGGACTGTATCGCGGAAAACGCGGCGGCAGAAAAGAGCGGACAGAAGATCGCCGACAAGGTAAACAAAGTGGCGGATGCGGCCAATGCGCTGCGGGAGGAACTGCGCAGGTCGGTGACCGTGGAAGAGCTGATGGAGGAGTCTGGGCTTTCCAGAAAGGCCATTGAGGATGCAATCCGCGTCAGCGGCGATAAGATCGAGTCCATCGAAGGGAAGTAAGGAGAAGACAGGTGGAAGCGGAAAACAGGGATTATAAATACTTCATGCAGGATACGGGATCGGTATATCTGGGCGCGAAGCTGAGCTATGCCGAGATTTTGCAGGATGAGATGGTAAATTTTAAGTACAAGAGCATTGTGGAGCACTATATCTTTAAAGATACTGCCCCGGAGACTACGCTGGAAAGCCAGCTTTACTATATGACGAAGGAACAGTTCTCTTACAGGACGTATCAGCAGTTGAAAGCGCGGGTGAAAATCAGCATTCTGGAAGAGAAAAAGTCCCTTTTCGGGAAGAAAAAGACGGGCTATGTCACAAAGACGATGCCGCTGTCCGCTTTTGCGGATATAAACCTTGCCCAGAAGAAGGCGCAGGGTGTGGTGATACAGGAATTGATTTTATCCAAATTGGGTTTGATGGCTTTTAGCGTATAGGTTTTATGCTGCGCGATGACTTACACATATTTTTTCGCAAATTTTTTAAATTACCGCTTGATTTTGACAAAATTTTTTGTTACAATTCTTTTTGTAAAATTCCCCTTTTACACTGAGCAGGTGAAAGACTTTTTTTAAAGCCCTTCGCCTGTTCTTTTATTTCCGGCTCTGCTTATGCGCGGAAACCGAATATTACTTCGATAATAAAATACGGTCGTTATCTAATTGCTTCCCCGCGCGGATTCTGAACTGTTCTAAAAGCCCGTCAATGGTGAGATTTTTCCGCTCATCCCCCGACACATGAAATACGATGCGTCCCCCGTCCATCATGAGGGTACGGTTCCCGAGAGAGAGGGCCTGATGCATGTTGTGGGTCACCATCAGGCAGGTGATATTCCGTTCGGCAATGATTTTTTCCGTGAGGGACAGCACCTTGTCTGCCGTAGCCGGGTCGAGGGCGGCGGTGTGTTCGTCCAGCAGAAGGATGCGGGGCGTCACCATAGTTGCCATTAGGAGTGTGAGCGCCTGCCGCTGTCCGCCGGAAAGCAGTCCGACGGGCTGTTTCATGCGATCCTCCAGTCCCATGTCCAGAAGGGAGAGCTGTTCCCTGAACCGGGCCTTTTCCTTTGCACTGATCCGGCTGAAATAAGCGTGTCTGGCGGTAGAGGCCCGCAGATAGGCGAGCGCCATATTCTCTTCGATGGTCATATGGGGCGCCGTCCCCTTCAAGGGATCCTGAAAAAGATGGCCGATCACTTTGCTTCTTGTATGTTCTTTGGTGTAGGTGATATCCTCGCCGCCCAGTATGATCCGTCCCTCATCCACATAAAAGCTTCCCGTGATGGCGTTAAAGAGGGTAGATTTTCCCGCGCCGTTACTGCCGACGATGGTGGCAAAATCCCCGTCTGCGAGAGACAGGCTTACATGATCCAGCGCCTTTTTTTCGTTGACGGTGCCGGGGTTAAAGGTTTTGGAGACTGCGTCAATGGTCAGCATCTGCGTTCCCTCCTTTCTGTACATGCCTGGGATTATTGCTTCGCATTTTGTAGAAACGGTATTTTTCCTTCAAGTAAGGGAATGAAATGGCAATCGCTACGATGATGGCGGAAACCAGCTTGAGGGCTTCCGCTGGTACGTTCAGGCGAAGCGCCAGGGCTACGATGAAGCGGTAGAGGCAGCTTCCGAGAACCACGCCGATTACCTTCTTAAACATGCCTCCCTTTCCGGTCAGCGTCTCCCCGATGATCAGGCTCGCCAGAGCGATGGTCACCATGCCGGTGCCCAGATTGATGTCGCAGGATTTCTGGTATTGCCCGAGAATCGCGCCGGATAGAGCAGTGAGAGCGTTCGCGATACATAAGCCCACCGTGATCATAAACAGCGGGTTGATGCTGGATGCCCGCACCAT